>CAVDOI010000102.1:0-7896 GCA_963610485.1 Lachnospiraceae bacterium | reverse complement strand
TAAGGTTATGGATACAGAAAAGGGAGGTTTCGATGGATCTGAAGCTGTATGGAAGGAAGGAAAAGTCGAATTTAGCCGCTTAATTCATCCGCACAGGTCGAAAAAGTTGAGTAGACAAACAGGATTGTTGCTATAGAATAAGGAAGTGAAAAGGAAGGTACAGACGCAATGGATATGAATAAGTACAACGAGTGGCCCGCCAATCATAAAGGGGATAAGAACCCGAGTCCGAAGATCATCGCACTGGGAAAACGTATCACTGATGTCGCCGCGCATATGATCGGCGGAGTCACCGTCGAGGATCCGGAATACTGGGGACTTGCGGAAATCATCACCGAGGAGATGGCGGAGGTGGGGCTCACAATGAAGAAGCGTGTGCACTACACCTTCGACCAGCTCTGTGAAATGAACAGGGATAAGGTGGCCGAGAAGGGAAGGGACGGCTTCCAGAAGCTCCTGGATGAAATGTCATATGTGGGACTTCTGGAGTACGATTACGGCTATCATTACGACCATGACGGCCGTACGGCACCCCAGTCTGAAAGACGCTATACTCTTCCGATGTTCGTCCCCGGTTCGGCAGAGCTCTTCAACATGGAAGAGGTTCCGGGCGATCTCAACAGGAATCCGAGACTGGAAAAGCATCCCGACGTCGCCGCTTTCTTCGAGCGTATGACATATATACCGCTCGACGGTATCACGCAGATGGTTCCTCCCGGAGGTGCAGGTGTGGGCATGCACGTCATCCCTGTCGAGAAGTCGATCTCCATGACGAGCGAGGCCGTCGACCTCGAGAAGCTGTCGTACTGGCTCTCCAAATACGAGGGAAAGATAGGTGTCGGACGCTGTTCCTGCCGTGCATCGCGCAAGGTGATCGGAGAGGGTGTTGCGGACGATGATGCCGAATGGTGTATCGGGGTCGGTGACTTTGCCGACTACTGCCGTGAGACGGGAAAGGGACACGACATCACCAAGGAGGAGGCACTCGCCATCCTCAAGAAGGCCGAGGACAACGGCTTCGTGCATCAGATCACGAACATCGACGGCGAGAACAAGATCTTCGGTATCTGCAACTGCAACGTGAACATCTGTAACGCACTCCGCACCTCCCAGCTCTTCAATACTCCCAATATGTCGCGTTCGGCTTATGTCGCACATGTCGACAAGGACAAGTGCGTTGCATGCGGACGCTGTGTCGAGTACTGCCCTGCAGGTGCAACGAGGCTGGGACAGAAACTCTGCAGAGCTGACGGAACGGAAGTGAAGTACCCCAGACAGGTTCTTCCCGACAGGATAAAGTGGGGCAGGGAGTACTATGATCCCGATTACAGGGACAATAACCGTATAAATACACACAAGACAGGTACTGCTCCGTGTAAGACTGCATGTCCTGCACACATTGCCGTACAGGGATACCTGAAGAAGGCGGCACAGGGCAGATACGATGAGGCTCTCGCTCTCATCAAGAAGCAGAACCCGTTCCCCGCCGTATGCGGACGTGTCTGCAACAGACGCTGCGAGGATGCATGTACAAGAGGTACCATCGACGAGCCGGTTGCAATCGACGCAGTGAAGCGTTTCATCGCAGAGCGTGACCTCCGCTCGGAAACAAGATATGTTCCGCCTGTAGTCGTTGCCGGAAGCATCCATAAGAACGGCTGGGACGAGAAGATTGCAGTTATCGGAGCTGGCCCGGCCGGACTCTCATGCGCATATTACCTTGCAGAGAGAGGCTATAAGCCGACGGTATTCGAGAAGAACGCTAACCCCGGCGGTATGCTCAGGTACGGCATTCCCTCCTATAAGCTGGAAAAGGATGTCATCGATGCCGAAATCGATGTCATGCGTGAACTGGGTGTCGAGATCAGGACAGGAATCGAAGTGGGGAAGGACGTCACACTCGCCGAGCTGCGCTGTCAGGGCTACAGGGCCTTCTATATCGCAATCGGATGCTCCGCGGGGCGTCTTCCCGGAATCCCGGGCGAAAATGCAGAAGGCACATTCACGGCAATCGATTACCTGAAGGATGCAAACTGCGGAGGCAGGGAATTCACAGGAAGAGTCGTCGTAGTCGGCGGCGGTAATGTCGCAATTGACGCTTCACGTGTCAGCGCAAGAAACGGAGCAGCGGCGGTCACTCAGCTCTGTCTTGAGTCGGAAGAGGAAATGCCGGCATCGGAGGAAGAGGTACGGGAAGCGGAAGAAGACGGCGTCACGATCAGGTGCGGCTGGGGCCCCGGGGAGGTTCTCGTCACCGACGGCAGGGTGAGCGGCATCGTCTTCAAGAAGTGTACCTCAGTATTCGAGAAGGTGGACGGACGTATGAAGTTCGCTCCGAAGTATGACGAGAACGAGACTGTCATAATCGAATGCGACCGCGTGATCTTCGCAATAGGACAGCAGTCTGTCTGGGGAGATCTCCTGAAGGGCGAGAATGTGGAATTCAAGGGACCGGCTCTCCAGGCGGACGGACTTACATATCAGGTGAAGGGGGCACCGGATCTCTTCATCGGAGGAGATGTGATGACGGGACCGAAGTTCGCAATCGATGCAATCGCTCACGGCCACTGGGCTTCCGAATCCCTCCACAGGTACGTTCAGAACGCCCACATGACCATCGGGCGCAACAGGTGGGAGTTCATCGAACTCGATAAGGATGATATCCTTGTTGAGAGTTATGACAACTCTGATCGTCAGAGAGAAGGTTCCGACTCCTCACTCGGAAATAGATCTTTCAGGGATGCACACATCGCTCTTACGGAAGAGCAGGTGAAAAAAGAGACTTCACGATGCCTCGGATGTGGCGCAACAATCGTCGATCCCAACAAGTGCATAGGCTGCGGTGTATGTACCACAAAGTGTGAATTCGATGCCATCACTCTTCACCGCGACCATCCTGAGTGCACGAAGATGATTACTGCCGAAGACAAGTTCAAGGCGATTCTTCCCTATCAGCTGAAGCGTGCAGTCAAGATTGTATTTGCACCGAAGAACGAAGAGGAGAAGGCTGCCATCAAGGCGCATAAGGAAGCAAAGCGTAATAAATGACAGAGATGGCGCAGGATTCCTCCTGCCTCGGAGTTTCAAGGGTCCGGTCATACAGCGCCGGGCTCTTTTCTGTCAGATCCGCCCCGACGGGGAGAAGCCGGGGGAGGGAAGTGAAACACTTTTATTGATACAACCGGGAGTATGGGCGGCGGAGATTGTGAACATTATCAGTATTTGTCACAGTTCCGGTTTACCTTAATCCGAAAATCGGGATAATTGAGTCAATGAAAAAGAACAGAATTATCATAACCCTGCTTATGCTGACAGCCCTGTTCCCGTCACTCAGCGCCGCAACGCTTGACGAGATACTTGAAAGTGCAAAAGCGAGCAGCCTGTCATATCAGAATATGCTTCTGACATACCAGAACGGACTTCTCTCGATCAGAGAGCTCGAGGAGCCGGACAAGGTCGGCATAAAAGTGGATGCGACAGTGGAACCGCTTGTCGCCTCGGGTACGGACAATGTCGGAATAAGCATCTCGCCCTCGGTGACGGTTACACTCCCCGACGACGGAAAGACCACGATTTCAGCAGGAACCTCCCTTACCACAAGGTACAGGAGCGGTGAGACAGATGCAACCGGAAATCTCGGTGTTACCCATACATTCGATTTTACAGGCTACTCTGATGACACATCGGAAAACCTGAATTATTCATCGACCAGATACTCGACCGAGCGCACACACAAGATGAGCGAGCTCAACTTCGAGAAGACCGTCCTCTCGACGATTTCCTCGATATTGAGTGCGGAGAGTTCGCTAAAAGATGCAGAGTTCCGTCTGGAGAAACAGCAGACAGCCTATGACAAGCTGGTGGCTCTCAAAACCTACTCCGAAACTTCGAGTGTATATATGAATACCCTCAATACCCTGAATTCCCTCAAGAGTTCGCTTGAAGCATCGAAGGAGCAGTATAACCAGCTTCTCATGCAGTACAAGACCCTGACCGGACTTGAATGGGACACGATAGAGGGCCTTGAGGCTCCCTCTCTTACTCTCAAAACCTATGAGAACGGGAATACGGAAGTCCTGATCCAGTCCCTCAACGCCCAGAGCAGTGAAGAGACATACAAGAAGACAGTCGCTCTTGCCAATCCGTCATCCCTGACAACGTCTCTTTCCGCCTATCTCTCATCTGACCTGACTCTTTCAGTTTCAGGTTCAGCTCAATACACGGCGAAGAACTGGAATGTTTCCGTTTCCCCGTCCGTGAATGTGACAAAAAGCGGTAAGACAACACCCGGTGTTACGATAAAAGGCAGCTGGAGCAACGATACATCCTCCTCTGACAGGGACATAAGCAAGGCTCTGAACAATGCACAGAGTGCTGCCAACAGCTATCTCGAGACTCTGAGCGAGTATCAGCAGAATGCCGCAGGCTATGCGCTGAAGATCCTCGAGTGGAACAGCAAGCTGAGCCAGGCAGAGACTGCACTGGAGTACAAGAAGACCCTTCTTGATAATACACAGGCCCTCTATGACCTCGGACTCGAGACAGAGGAGAACCTGAAGAGTGCTGAACTCGATTATTCTTCGAGTCGGACCGACTATACGCTTACGATAATCGAAGGCCTCTCACTTGAGCGTGATCTGGCAATCTTCGCGCTGTAAAGATTAAGGAAATTGAAATGGATAAGAAAGAAGAAGTAGTAATGAGCGAAAGCGAGAGACAGGAACAGAAACTCAGACAGGCCCAGGCTGCAAGAAGGAGAAGAAAGAGAATAAAGAGCCTCATCGGCTGGCTGGTCGTCTTCTTTGTCGTTGCACTGGTTCTCTTCTGGTTCCTGAAGATGAAGAAGGAGAGTGAAGCACAGATTGCGGCACTCCAGAATGCGAACAGCAATATAGAGTACACGGTGACAAAGAGCAGGTACGTGAAGAGCATCGACATATCGGGAAACGTCGTGGCTTATGACAAGCAGGAGGCGAACTTCCGTTCCTCCGGCGCCGTTACGGGCGTCTTCGTCAAGGTCGGTGATTCCGTTACAAAGGGGCAGGTCCTTGCAACCATCGACGACTCTTCGCAGCAGTCGAATCTTCAGGATATAGAGAACCAGATTGCCGAGGCCAGGATCAGCGGCTCTGTAAGGCAGCTTGAACTGCTTGAACTCAGAAAGAAGAATGCCGAGGAGCAGCTTTCCTACACGACCCTTACCGCAAACTTCGACGGCATCGTATCGAAGGTGAGCGTTGCAGAAAATGACTATGTTGCCGCAGGTACGACTGTGATTACAGTGATTGACGTCTCCAGACTGAAGACTACGGTCGAAATTGATGAAATCGACATGCAGTATATCGAAGAGGGACAGACTGCAACTCTTTCCTTCGACTCTCTCCCCGGACAGAGCGTCGAGGCTTATGTTTCCTACATCCCGATGGAAGGAAGATACACAACGGAGGGAATCGGCGTTGTCGATGTCGAGATGACAATTGACAATCCACCCGCGGGACTCAGGACGGGATTTACGTTCACCGGATCGGTTGACATGGAGCAGGATGTCGAGATGCTTCTTATCCCGTCATCTTCAGTTTCGACGGAGAGGGGCGGAAAGACCTACGTTACAGTGAAGGAAGCCGACGGTTCGACACAAAGGAGGACTGTGACTGTCTCTTATCTCGGGGAAGGTTACAGCCAGGTGCTCTCCGGCCTCACGGAGGGTGAGACTGTTACCTATCAGTCATCGTCAGAGGGCGGGTTCGGTATATTGATGGGAGGTTTCTGATGTCTTCCAGTGTTATAGAGCTTGTCAATGTAAGGCGCTATTACCTTGTGGGAGAATATATCGTGAAGGCTCTTGACGATGTTTCGCTGAATATAGAGAGAGGCTCCTTTACAGCCATAATGGGGCCCAGCGGAAGCGGGAAGTCAACTCTCATGAACCTCATCGGATGCCTCGACACCCCGACAAGCGGTTACATAACAATCGGCGGCGAACTCACCAACGGCATGGATGAATCGGAGCTTGCCTTTCTCAGAAACCAGAAGATAGGCTTTGTCTTCCAGCAGTTCAATCTTCTGGGCAAACTCAACGCCCTTGAGAATGTCATGACACCGATGGTCTATTCCATGGTTTCCCATAAGGAGAGACGGGAGAGAGCAGAGGTGATGCTGGAGAAGGTCGGACTCAAGGACAGGATGAAGCATCTGCCGAGCGAACTCTCGGGCGGGCAGAAACAGAGGGTGGCCATTGCGCGTGCCCTTGTCAACGATCCTGATATACTCCTTGCCGATGAGCCGACGGGGGCACTCGATACCCGAACGGGACATGAGGTCATGGGACTCTTTCAGGAACTGAATGAGGAAGGACGTACAATCGTCTTTGTCACACACGACAGGAAACTTGGTCTGCAGTGTCCGGAGCAGGTTTTTCTCCGGGACGGAAGGATAGTGGAAGAAGATGTTACTCGAGAACTTTAAACTTGCCATAAAGAGTATGGTTACAAGCAAGATGAGAACCTTTCTTTCATTGCTTGGAATCGTGATAGGTGTCGGCTCCGTTGTTGCCATCATGACCCTCGGAGAGAGCGTCAAGGGGTCAATCAATGATGAAATGAATCTGTCGGGCATGGATCTTGTATCACTTTCCAATATGGGTTCCAACACAGTCTTCGACGAAGAACTTGCCTATTCGATCAGGGAAAGTGTGAAAGGCATAGAGAATGTTTCCATACGTGACACCGGCAATGCCACGGTGAGACACGGCCAGGAATCGGAAAGTGTCACAATCTACGGCGTGTCATCAACATACGGCGATATGCAGAAGCTTGAAATCATGGACGGCTCCTTCTTCTCTATGGAAGACAATATGAACAGGGAGCGTGTCGTGGTCCTCGGCTACGATATTGCCATGGATCTCTTTCCGGGCGGTGATGCCCTCGGAAACTATGTCTCGATATACCGCAAACAGGCAAAGACCTACAGGGTAATCGGCGTTCTTGAGGACACTTCCGAATCTTCGACAGGCAATACCAACAACAACGTCTATATGCCGTACTACACGTACAGCCAGAATATAAGGAAGCTGACAAGCGTCTCGACGTACTACTTCCAGGTCGGCTCTGATTACTCTGCAACGGATGTGGCATCCGATATAAAGACATACATGTCTTCACTTACATCCTCAAGTGAGTACTACGTCTCCACAGCCCAGGAGTTTCTTGATATGGCGAATTCGATCATGGAGACGCTGACAACCTTCCTTTCCGCCATTGCCGCCATCTCCCTGATAGTCGGCGGAATCGGAATCATGAACATCATGCTTGTCACGGTTGTGGAGAGAACAAGGGAGATAGGTATCAGGAAGGCTCTCGGAGCCACCCCGAAGACCATAAGACACCAGTTCCTCGTCGAGGCGATGGTTCTCTCGATATGCGGTGGAATAATCGGCATCCTCTTCGGCGTGAGCGTAAGTTATGTCGTTGCATCTGCACTGTCGTACACTCTCAAACTCTCCATGATGTCGATTGTACTTTCAATTGTCTTCTCGTCGGCGGTCGGTATCTTCTTCGGCTGGTACCCTGCAGCGAAGGCATCCTCCCTTGATCCTATCCAGGCACTTTCCTACGAGTGAGTATGGAATGATACAGAAACAGAGACTCCTCCCCCTGAAAAGGGGGGTCTGTTTGTGGCAATCCCCGCATAAAGAAGCAAAGTCGGTTGTGCCGGGGCCTGCGGCTTTTCACCTTTACGTGTCGCCACACGGATGATATCTCCATCATCAATTTATTCTACTTGTGCGGATAGCTAAGAGGCTGAACTTGTTGCCTCTCTACCATGAAGCTTTAGATTCATAGTGTTGATAACGCCTTCAATAGGAGACCAGACCACGATTCAAGGGAAACTCCAACA
>CAVDOI010000101.1:0-7927 GCA_963610485.1 Lachnospiraceae bacterium | reverse complement strand
CCATTCATCTATCAGTCTTGGCCTTTCACCTTCAAGGACGAGTGAAGGATCAAGTTCTGCGAGTTTCTTGTTCTGAAAACCACCTTTCGGATCTGCAATGTAGATCTCACTTCTGCTGTGAAATGCGCTTGTCCAGGTCTTCCCACACCACTTCGGTCCCTCAATACAGACCGCTCCGAATGTTTCAAGATATGATTCAACCTTTGAATCAATTATTCTCGGCTTATATAGTTCTCTCTCCATGGCCACTCCTTTTTGACTGATGACAATGTATCACAATTCGAGAAATTAGGCAAACTCAATTTGTGAAATTTTATAAAATGAAATCGAGAAATTCTAATTTTCTGATTCGAGAAATTTGTGCCTTTTGATTCGATAGATTCGCTGGTTTCAATTCGATAGATTATGTAGTCTCGTCATCAATGCCACTGTCTCAATATGATGTGTGGCGTAGTATGCATCATAGACCGAGACCTCTTCGACCCTGTGAGTCCGGAAGAGGGCAATGTCGCGGCTCATCGTCACCGGGTCGCATGATACGTAGATCACCCTTTCGGGATTCCACTTCCCTATCATTTCAATAACGGCTCTGTCGAGTCCGGTACGGGGAGGATCGACGATCACCGTATCAACACGGGATTTCGGCCCCTTCGTCACCCACTTTGCACAGTCGTCGGTGTAGAAAAAAGCATCCGGGGCATTCTTGTGTGCAAGGGAGAGACAGCGCTTCTCCTTCTCCACGGCCCAGACAGTCCTTCCGGTGCCGTTGAAGAGTGCGGAGAATGTGCCGACGCCACTGTAGAGGTCCATAACCGTATCACCGAGGGTGCTGGCTCTGACGTAATCGAGTATCTTTGAAAACACTCCGGGATTCGACTGGAAGAAGACGTTAGCAGTCACGCTGTAGTTTATGCCGCCGGCTCTTACATTGACGACTCTGTCGCCGAAGGAGATGGCATCGTCTCCGGCAAAGACAGGAACTTCGACGAGCCCCGTGTCCCTGTTGACTTTGTTCTCGAACATCAGAGCTCTCGCTTCTTTGTAGAGAGTACCCTTATCCTCCTCGAGGAGTGCATTTATCCTGCTGTCGAGAAGCGGGCAGTGATTTACTCTTACAAGTTTATTCGATTCACGCTCGAGAAAGCCGCACGCCCCCGTTCTCGAGTCGACGTGGATTCTCGCCCTCTTTCGGTAGCCGTCCTCTTCGCCGCAGGTGGGAGGAAGGAACGGAGGAAGGGTCTCCATTCCCCCGAGGCGCAACAGATTATCCTTCACGATCTCGTTCTTGAGGTATGCGGAGGAAGACGGGGAGACTGTCTGGAAATCACAGCCGCCGCATTTGCCGTAGAGGGGGCAGAAGGGAGCCTCCCTCAGCGGGGAGGGAGTGATGATTTCTGTCACCTCCCCCTCGATGACGCCCCTGCGTTCCCTCTTTATTCTGTATTCGACCTCCTCTCCCGGGAGTGCATCGGCTACAAGAACGGTTCTGCCGCTGTCGTAGGCGAGACCGCGGGCCGAGGAGACCAGCTTTTCAATCTTCAGAGCCATTCTTTGAGCTTCTCTGCATATTCTCCGATAAGCCTTATTCCCTTCATCCAGAACTCCTTGTCCTCAATGTTGCATCCTGCAGCGGCTGCAACCTCCTCGGCGGGGAATCTTCCCGTCATGGAAAGCACGTTTTTATAGTGTGCAGGGAAATCGGGGACACTGTCCTTCGAAGCGTAGAGACCGAGTGCGAAGAGCTGTCCGAAAGCATAGGGGTAGTTGTAGAAGGAGAAGTATTCCGAGTAGTAGTGTCCCTTCACAGCCCACATGTACGGGTGCTTTACTCCGACACCGTCGCCGTAGGTCCTTTCCTGTGCATCTGTCATGAGACGGCAGTACTCGGCAGGGGTGACGTCACCGTTCTTTCTCGCCTCGAATACACTCTTCTCGAAGTAGAAGCGCGAAAGGATGTCGATGCATACCTGGAATGCAGATGCGACGAACGCCTCGATGATTCCGAGCTTTTCATCCTTCGATGCAGTCTTCAGAACCTCCTGGAAGAGCGTCGTCTCACCGAAGATGGAAGCCGTCTCGGCAAGCGTCATCGGGTAGCTGCTCTGGCTCATCGGATAGTCCTTGACAACAGAGTCATGGTAGGCATGACCGAGTTCGTGCGCCAGTGTCGATACCGAGTCATACGAGCCTTCCCAGTTCATCATTACCCTGCTCTCCTTCTTGAGGGGGAACGACGTGTCGTATGCTCCGCCGACCTTTCCCTCATGGGACTCGGGATCAATCCAGTTATTGTCGAAGGCATTCTTTATGAATGCACCGACTTCCGGGGAGAAGGATGTGTAACAGTCCGTGACAAGTTTCTTCGCCTCCTCCCATGTATAGCTCATGCTGACCTTACCCACAGGTGCCGTTATGTCATACCAGTCGAGCTTCTCAAGTCCGAGGAGTTTCGCCTTCGTAGAAAGGTAATCCCGGAACATCGGCCTCGAGTCCTCGAGTGCCGAGATGAGGGCGTCGAGCGTCTTCTTCGTTATACGGGACGAGAAGAGGGAGCGGTCGATCGGGTCCTTCCATCCTCTTCTCCTTTCGAGGAGAAGTGTAGTCCCCTTGACGCCGTTGAGTGCCGCCGCGATTGCCGTCTCGTTGGCCCTGAGGATGCCGACCTCCCTCTCGAATGCGTCCCTGCGAACGGATCGGTCGGGTGACGACTGCATACCCCTGAGCTGTGTCAGCGTCTTTCCGTTATCCTTGATCGAGGCCGTGACGGTCTCCTGGAGTTTACTCCAGGCAGTCGATGAGACGAGAAGCATCTCGGATGCTAGATTCTCCTCCTCGAGGCTCATCATGTGGCTTCTTACGATTTCAGCCTCTCTGAGAAAGAGTGCATAGGGCTTAAGCTCGGGTTTCGAAAACTCGTCCTTCCTTTCGGCTGCATAGTATGCAAAGACGGTGTCTGCATCATCAGCCGCCGTTCCTGCATTCTCAGCCTTCGAATAAGCCGCAAGGACCTTCGGGTCGTCTGTCCTGACGGAGAACGATGCGTAGCAGTATGCGCCGACGTTCACATTCACCGCCATAAGGGTGTCACGGAGCTTCAAGAGGTCGATGAGAGGAACGGATTTATCCCGGCTCTTCTCCTTGAGCTCTTTTGAAAGGGCGTAGATACGCTCTATATCGTCATTGAAGCGGGGGCTGTCAACCGATGGATAGATGGACGCAAGGTCCCATGATGGTAATTTTGATTCTGTCATGGGATAAGTCTACCCTCTTTGTTTTTCTTTTGAAAGACTCAAGATGAAAAGGTGATACAGAGATGTTTCCTTCACGGACATCAGAAATCAGTACTACATGGATATGCCGCACAACGGGATAATCCGGAGAATAAGACTCCGGAATGACTGAGAAAACCATTTTTCTGCGGAGAAAGAAGTTAGAACGGGAAAGGATGTAGTTCTCCCATAATCATAAAGAACGAAAAAAACAGTTCTACATAACACTATATTACAGCGCTGTCTCCATCCCGCACCCCAGCATGACACCGTCCTCCTCCGCGTGTGATACGACAATGATCGTCTTCCCCTCCGTCTTCTCCCTTATAAGAGCGGCAACTGTCTTCTTCGTCTCGCTGTCGAGGCCGTTGAACGGCTCGTCGAAGAGGTAGACGTCACTCTCGAGAAGCAGAAGACGCGCAATGCTCACACGCCTTTTCATACCGCCGGAAAGCGTTGAGAGAATACTCTTCTCCTCACCTTTGAGACCGACACGCTCGAGAAGCGCAAGCGCCTCGTCCTTTTTATCGGTGACAAGTAGGAGATTCGAGAGAACACCCATGTTCTCTATGAGCCTGTCCTCCTGGAAGAGCATGACGGCCCTCGAGCTTTCTATCGTGCCGTCAAAGTCTCTGTCGAGAGATGCAATCATCCTGAGGAGCGTCGTCTTGCCTCTTCCGCTTTCGCCTTTGAGGAGGACGGAGGAACCGTCGGGAATGTCGAGTGAGAAACGTGAAAAGATTATCTTGTCGCCGAATCTCTTCTCCTTTATGTCGATCTTCATCTGAGGACCCTCCTTTCAAGTCTGTCGAGAAGAAGAAGTGTAACCTTCTCGAAGAGGGACGAGAGAATGACTATCACGATGGTCCATGCAAAGAGGTCGGCTGTCAGAAGGTAGACCTTCGCTTCGTAGAGCGAGGAGCCTATCGAGGATTTCGGAAGTCCGATCACCTCGGCGGCTATCGCACTCTTCCACGCCAGGCCCACGGCGTTCCTCACCCCCGTCTTCACATAAGGAAAGAGGGACGGAATGTAGATGTATCTTATCTTCTTCCATCCGGTGACAGAATAGTTGGATGCCATCTCCAGTAAAAGCGGAGATGTATCCTTCATTCCCGAAAGAACCGAAGAATAGATTATAGGGAATACCATTAAAAAAGATATGACGACGGAGAGATTACGGCTCTTCACCCAGAGAAGCGTGAGTATGATGATCGAGGCGACGGGGACACTTCTCATAGCCTTCACAAGCGGGGAGAGGAATATCTCGAGCGTAGTGCTGAAGGAGGAGAGAACGCCCAGTATGAGAGCGGAGATGAATGAAAGGATTATACCGAGGAGGACCCTCGAGAGCGTGAACGCCACAGACGACCAGAAGGACGATGTCGGAACGAGAGTCCACAAAGAACGGAGGGTGCTCATGGGAGACGGCAGAAAAATCTCCTCCCCGACGAAAGCGGAGAGGACTGCCCAGACGGCAATCCATACGATGACTGCCGCCGCGTAGTAATATCTTCTTTTCTCAGTAGTAGAATTCTTCACCTGGTACAGAGCCGCCTACACTCTTCGGGTTCTGATTATACAGCGCTTCGAGGTAGACAGAAAGGTTTGCTTTCAGCTTATCGCCTGTCCATACCACGATATTGCACTTATCGAGCGCCTTTCTGGCAACTGCGGCCTTGATAATGCCCGCATTCTCGATAAGTTCTGCCGCTTCTTCGATGTTGCTGTTCACCCACTCTGCGGATGCCGCATATTCCTCGAGGAAGGCATCGACTGCTTCGGGATTGTTCTCTGCAAAATCCTTGTTTACGACTGTCACGCCTGTGATGAGCGATGTTCCGGCTATCTCCTTCCAGAGGTCGTTGAGGTCCGCCAGAAGCGTCAGCGAGCTGTTCTGCATCATGGCCGACGTCGCGAAGGGCTGGGGAAGGACAGCGAGGGCACTGCTGTCGGCAAGGAGAGCCGCGACACACTCTGCATGCTCGCTCTTCCATTCAACCGTCACATCGACCCCGTCGACAAGGCCGTAGCCTTCGAGAATCGTCTCCACTGCATACTGCGGTGTCGACCCTTTTCCGGAGGAGTAGATCGTCCTGCCCTTTATGTCATCAACGGAATTTATTGTTATTTCTGAAGAACCGACGAGATAGAGAACGCCGAGGGTGTTGACTGCAACAACCTTGATCTTTCCTGTGTTGTTGTAGAGCACTGCCGCAAGGTTTGCAGGAATGCATGCAAAGTCGACCTCGTTCTTTGCTATCAGCGGAGTAACGGCATCGGGAGCGCTCTCGATTACGAACGAGTAGCTGTTCTCGAGTTCATCAGGGGTGTTTTCAGCCTCGTCCATGAGTTTCACAAGCCCCATGGCCGTCGGTCCCTTGAGGGCTGCGACCCTCACCTCCGTCTTTACACTTTCTTCTGTAACAGTCTCGCTTACGGGATGAGCCGTGAGGAGAGAACCTATTATTAAAACCAATAAAAATAAAGCTGTCTTTCTCATAAGTTAGATTATACTAACCTTATTTGTTTTAATCAATATCCTCCCCTTTGAAGAGAGCCGCGGCGTGCATCTGTGTACCCCCTTTTCAAAATAAGGAGGAAACGCATGCACAATCCTTTTCACAGTGGAGAAAGTATGCATGTTTCCTCACAGTCCTCATTTCCAGGTATAGTTCAATGTAATCGTCGTCTGGACGTTGAAGAGAGACGGAGCCGAACTTATGTTTCCCGGATTCCTGAGATAGATGAAGTCGACTTCACCACCTGCAGAGAGGAAGGAGAAGAACGAGTAGGAGCCGAAGAGGGAGGCGACAAATGTCGTTGATGTGCTGTCACGCTTTGAGGCATCCGGATCCATGTAGTTCGCAGTCTGATGCTCCGTCGTCGGTGTTGTCTTGTTCGTCATCTTCTTTCCGTCTATCTCGTCATTGACTCTCGTCCATGCAGTATATTTGTCATGTGTACCGTGAACCATGAAGAAGAGATTGAGCCCGGCGTTCCACCTTCCGGCCCTGTATTCGCTTCCGAGCAGTGCAACAACTGCATCTCCTCCGTACTTATACCCCATGAAGTCGAGATTGTAGTTCTCGCTTCCGCCGCAGTCGCTCATCTCCCTGAGTGCGATAACGTAATTGATGCCGTAGCGGCCGTTCGTCTGCCGTCTGCCGTCTTCACCCGCCTGCTGATCGCCGTCCCTGAGATAGAGGTAGGGATCGGTGTAAGCACCCTCCGCATTGAGCGTGAGAATACCGCTTCCGAGTTCCATCTTGTATGTGACGCCTGCGAGGAAACCCAGGCCGTTGGGTTCGGCTACACTGGTTGTAGTTGCAGGATTCTCCTCTCCGGGAAGCACTGATTCGTCGACAACGACCTGCCCGTATACATTAAGACCCCTGATGATTGTCCAGTCGGCCTCGAACGAGAGTATGGAGTTCGTGTTGCTTCTCGTGTAGTTGTTGTGGTACATCATCGCGGGAGCGAAGGCCGTAAGGTCAATTCTGTTGTCCTTGCTCATGTACATGACACCCTCTGTGAGAGTGAAGGAGAGTGACGGAAGAATGTTCCACTCGAGGCGGTGCGCAATGAATGCAGCAATGCCGTTCATGTAGTGGGACTGCCCGTGATCAACACCGTTGATGCTGTACTCCATTTTTCCTGTAGATGTGTCTACCACCTTATAGTAGTTCTGCGGATGGGGGAATGCAGATATTAGGAATGTGTACTTGAATGTGTCGTCGAATGCCGTGAAGTACGCCGCATTGTGGTACTTCACATGGTCGCCGATCACGAAGTTGCCGCTCTTTCCGTTACCCCAGCTGAGCTTGTCGCGTCCGACAAAGAGAGTCCAGTGCCTGCCTCCCGCCGCGACGAACGCCCTGAGGGGAAAGTTGAAGTCAAGCTGCTTCATGTCGTTCGAAAGGAGGAAGGGGATGTTCGACCACAGAAGGCTGTCACCGAACCTGCGGGACGTGTCACCATTGCTTTTCCAGTCCTTCGCTACTCCGATGGAGAAGTCGAAGAAGCCGTAGAAGTTCTCTCCGATGTGCTCCTCGGTGTTGATGTTCACAGCCTGTTTCTGCCTGTCCCAGCCTCTGACCCAGTTGTCCCTCGTCTGGAAGAAGGGGGATGATGTGTTCGTCTGTACATAAAGCTCGGGAGCTATTTCAAGAGACGCCTTGAATACGGGAAGCGAGGCATCCCCGTCAAGCTCGGCCTTCACGCTGTTGTAAAGCTCGCGTCCCGAGGAGGAAAGCTTTGTTATATCTATCTTCTCCAGCATGGAGAGGAGCTCCTCCCCGCTCCAGGGCCCTGTGGTGCTCGGAAGCGAGCGCCCGGAAAGGATATAAAGCGATGCGATGTCATCCCAGATGGTATCATCGACAGAATAGATCTTCTGATAGTTCATCCCGCCGGAAAGAAGGAGGGAGAGCGAGAATATGCACAGAATCAGGATTGCAGTTGTTTTCTTCATTCTTGTTCCTCTCCGGTTATTATCATACCGCTCCGCGATAATTGCAAAGTGATATTTCTCTCATAAAGAAGGGCCTCCCCTTCGGTCAGCCCTTTCCTCTCACTTTTACGGTTGTTATTTATCGAGTAATCCCTCTGCAAGGCGCGCACAGTTCTCTGCAGTGAAGCCGAAAGCGGATTTGAGG
>CAVDOI010000100.1:0-7936 GCA_963610485.1 Lachnospiraceae bacterium | reverse complement strand
GCTATATTCTGTTGTGCCGTCACTCCATCCCGTTATCTCATACGCATTATCTGTTGAATAATCATAGAAACTGAGGCTTACGCTTGAGTCTTTCTCGAACCTGTATTCGTTGTTGAATGCCGCAATTCCCTTTTCTTCATCCGCATCTCCTTTGAGCATCAGAGTAACCGAATCCTTCACCTCTTCCCATTTTGCATAGAGAGTGAACTCTTCTTTTACTTTGGTGTTATCAAAATCAAAAGCGGTTTCATCTTCAAGGTTCCTGAACCAGCCGAGGAAATTGTATCCCGAGCGGACCGGATCGGACGGTCTACGATAAGGACTGATCGTATCACCATAAGAGATATAGTTCACTTCGTAGTCTTCTGTCTTTCCGCCGTCATTGTAGCTGAACGTCACTGAAAGATAGATATCTGAAATCTCAGCTACGAGAACCGTATCCTCATAGAAAGCCTTCGGGAGATTCACACTGCCGTATCCGCTTTCCAGACGCCAGTAACGGAATTCCTTCCCTTCTGCCGTTTCAAATTCGGGCGCTTCAACAACTGTTCCGGCCGTAAGGTTCTCTCTTTTGACGGTCTGGTCTCCGTCTTTGTCTTTGTACTTGAAAGTGACTGTGATGATATTAACTTCGTACTGTGCCTCGAGTACGATGCTCTCAGTTACACCAGAGATGGTTTCGCCTGATGAATACTCCGTCTCTCCGCTCTTCCAGTTCTTGAAGGTATATCCTCTCTTTGTCACAACAGGAGAAGGAATGACGAAGGCTGCTCCGCTTTCGATTGTAGAGACTCTTTCCGTCCCGTTCTCTCTGAGGGTGACTGTCACCTTTCCGTTCTCCAGCCACACAGCCTCGAGTACGATGTCCTTTGTCACAGGTGTTGTGAAGTCGTAGCTTGCGGAATTGTAACTCCAGCCTGTGAATGTATAACCGTCCTTCGTGACCGTCTTGTCCGTCTTATCGACAGGCCTGCCTGATTCGACCGTCTTTGTATCGACAACAGTATCACCGTCCTTGAAGATTACCGTGTAGGTCATCCAGAGAGCCTTTATCTCGATGTCACCGCCGACGGTGATCTTCTCGCCGGCCTTGTATTCTCTGTCGCCGAGCTTCCATGCCTTGAATACGGCATCTCCGTTCTGAGGAGCCGGAGGAAGTGCAAACTCGCCTTCCCTGATCTTCTGAGTTGTCTTGTCGCTTCCGTTGTTGCTGTTCACGGTGAGTGTGTAGAGACGAGCCCACTCCGCCGTGAATGTCATGTCGGATACTACCGTGACAGTGTCACCGCTCTTATATGTGACATCGCCGTACTTGTAAGAGATAAACTCGTAATCTGTTCTTTCAACGGCTGGAGGAAGCGGGAACTTATCGCCGTCACTTACACTTTCCGTTTTTCTTTCAGTGCCGTAATCGACAATGACCGTATAGACAGTGCCTGTCTTCTCTCTCCAGACTGCAGTAAAGGTAATCGCCTTCTCCACCTTGACGGAAGCTCCTGCCTTATATTCATTGCCGTCTCCGTCCTTGTAGTGTAAAAAGACATGCCCGTCCTTCTCGGGCTCCGCCGCAGGAAGCGTGAAACTCTCTCCTGCCCGTACCTTCATTTCCTGAACTGCTGTTCCGTCGGCATTATCCACCTTCACAGAGTAGAGTGCCGTCCACTTTGCGGTGAAAGTCATATCGGCATTGACAGTGATCTCCTCTCCAGCGTTGTGCTTAGCGCCGTCAGCGTCAGTAAAACAGTCGAATTCAAAACCGTCCTTCGTCTCTGCCCCGGGAAGTGTGAACCTCTCTCCCTCCTTCACTTCCTTCGTGATCTTCTCGAATCCCTCACCATAGTCCACCGTAACCGTGTAGACTCTGGGACTGCTGCCGCTGTTGTCGCATGAGAGAGCGACTAGTGCCAGCACGGCAACGAAAACCAATAGAAATGCAAATCTTTGATTTCTCATATTGTACCCCTTCCATAATGTTACTTATGTAACAATTTTACATGAAAAAAAAACATCACAACCTTTTTCTGATATCCCCGTAACAACACGACACCGACGGAGTACGGAAGCACAGTCCGTCCCTCCTTCCATACCTTTCCGTTTCCCTTGTTTATGGAAGTGTGAGAAATATTACCGCATACCGGTTCCGGTTCAATGGAACCGCAGGATGGCCATCCTGCCGGGGGGATCCCGGATCAGAGGAGCATAGGAGTAATATTCGATTTGACTGGAAAAGTGAGACTTTTGGAGTTTTCCTGTGTACGCAATCGGAATCGGACATCTTTTTATATTCTGTTATCGATTTGACTCCATATTGTGATGGAACTAATCTTTTTTATTGAGTAATATCATGAGAGTTAAGGAGATTATTTATGGAATACTCGAATTTACAGATTGCACGCTATTCATACTCCCCCAAACTTCCTGAAATCCTCACTGAAGATATGTCTTCAATCAGGGCGGAGGAAGGAAAGGCGACGACAAGTGCCGCCGACGAAGAAAAGATCCGCACTCTTTTTCCGTCGACTTTCGGTCAGAAGGAGATAACCTTCACATCAGGCAGGAGCTCGGCAAGAAGCGACAGACTCACTGTCGGCGTCATCCTCTCCGGCGGACAGGCACCCGGCGGCCACAACGTCATAAGCGGACTCTATGATGCACTCAAGAAGGCTAACAGCGAAAGTACGCTCATCGGCTTCAAGGGAGGTCCCTCGGGTCTCACGGATGATTCATTTGTCGTATTCAATGATGAATTCATCAATGAATACCGCAATACCGGAGGTTTCGACATCATAGGAAGCGGAAGAACAAAGCTCGAGACAGTCGAGCAGTTCAGGAAGGCTACCGAAGTCTGCAGGAAGCACTGTGTCGACGCAATCGTCATCATAGGCGGCGACGACTCGAACACCAATGCAGCCGTACTTGCAGAGTATTTCAAGGCAAACAACGTTCCCGTTCAGGTCATCGGCTGCCCGAAGACCATCGACGGCGACCTCAAGAACGACGACATCGAAGCATCCTTCGGTTTCGATACAGCGACAAAGACGTTCTCCGAACTCATCGGCAACATCGAGAGAGACGCGAACTCTGCAAAGAAGTACTGGCACTTCATCAAGGTCATGGGACGCTCGGCTTCCCACATCGCTCTCGAGTGTGCTCTCCAGACACAGCCCAACGTCTGTCTCATCAGCGAGGAGATCGAAGAGAAGAAGATGAGTCTCAGCGCAATCGCTTCCTACGTCGCAGACAGCGTCGAATACAGAGGCAACAACGGCATGAACTTCGGCACATGTATCATCCCCGAAGGCCTTGTCGAGTTCGTTCCTGAAGTCAAGGCGCTCATCAGTGAAATCAACGACCTTCTTGCCTCAAAGGAAGCAGAATTCAGTGTCCTCAAGACACAGGACGAGAAGAATTCGTTCATGAAGAAGTATCTCTCCTCCTCCGCATACTCTGTATTCGAGCTTCTCCCTGCAGCAATCCAGGAACAGATGATGGCAGACAGAGACCCCCACGGAAACGTGCAGGTATCGAAGATAGAGAGCGAGAAGCTCGTATCATCGATTGTCGGAGCTGAGCTCGAGAAGAGAAAGGCTGCGGGTACATACAAGGGAAAATTCAATCCCCTCCACCACTTCTTCGGCTACGAGGGACGCTGTGCATTCCCGTCGAACTTCGACGCAGACTACTGCTACTCTCTCGGTTACAATGCATTCCTCCTCATCGCCAACGGGTGCACGGGATATCTTTCATCGATAAAGAATCTCTCCGCTCCGGCAGAAGAATGGACTGCAGGCGGTATGCCGATCACGAAGATGATGAATATCGAGCGCAGACACGGAGAAGACAAGCCTGTCATAAAGAAGGCTCTCGTAGAGCTTGACGGCAAGCCTTTCACCTACTTTGCCTCCCACAGGGACGAATGGTCGAAGAAGACATGCTACACCTACCCCGGTGCCATCCAGTACTACGGCCCCTCGTCTGTCTGTGACCAGACGACAAAGACTCTCCAGCTCGAAAAGAACTGAGGAAAGTTCAGAACAGCTTAAAGGTCCCCGCGGAAAGGGACCTTTTTCTTATATTCTGCCGGAAAACTCCCTTGGTTTTTCTTATATAATACCTACAAACCCGACCCGATTTTCTTATAAAGGAGATAACACAGATGTATTTCAAGAGAAAAATGGATGCACTCCTTGACAATTGGCTCAAAGGCGACAGCAGTACACCGTGCCTCATTGTCGGAATACGCCAGTGCGGCAAGACCGAAACGATTCACGAATTCGCCAGGCGGAACAGGCTGCAGCTCATCGAGTTGAATTTCTGGACAAACCGGGACTTCTCATCAGATTTCGAAGGCAGTCTTGATGTAGATACTATTGTATCGAACATATCTCTCAGGTTTCCTGATATCCGTATTGACAAGGAGAGGACCCTTTTCTTCTTTGATGAGATACAGGACTGTCCCAGGGCACGGCTTTCCTTCAAGAACTTCAAGAACGATGGAAGGTATAAGGTTATCTCAAGCGGCTCTTATCTCGGCATCAACGGCTACGTAATCGGAGACACAACTCCCGCCCCGACAGGATACGAGGATGTTTTCCACATAAAAACAATGGACTATGAAGAGTTCTTATGGGCAATGGGATACCGGCATGAACAGATGGATGTTATTATCGACTGTTTCGAAGAAAAGAAGCCCGTGCCGGGGAATATTCATGAACTGTTCAAGAATCTTTTCCTTAAATATGCCTGCATAGGGGGGTTTCCGAAGGTTGTGGGAAAATATCTTGAAACGAAGAGAATTGTTGATGCCTACAGAGTCCTGGAAAACACCGTTTTCGATATGAAGACAGATTTCGGCAGAAGGAAAGACAGAAACGGCAATCCTGTTTTCAAACCTGCGGAAGTATCGAGAATACAGAACGTCTTCGACCTCATTCCAACCTTCCTTGCAAAGGAGAGCAAGAAATTCATTGTTTCAAAGGTT
The DNA here is from genome assembly GCA_963610485.1 of Lachnospiraceae bacterium. GTDB lineage: Bacteria > Spirochaetota > Spirochaetia > Sphaerochaetales > Sphaerochaetaceae > Ornithospirochaeta. Next base: position 2,955 of record CAVDOI010000100.1, on the reverse strand, counting down.
AAAGGCGGCCTGCAGTATGACAAGAACGATGCAATTGAATACCTTTGCCAGGCATACGTCGTGACAAAGGTGCACAATGTGTCTCTCCCTTCTCTTCCCCTTTCGGGAGAAAGGATAGAATCTCAGTTCAAGCTTTTCCCCGAGGATATCGGGATAGTAACGTCCATGTACGGAATAGATACCGTAGCCGCCATGAATAAAGGAGATCTCGGCCAGGGGAAAGGTGCCATTTACGAATCCCTTGTCTTCGATTCTCTGAGCAAAGCCGGTATTGAAACATACTACTTTGCCAAGGACAGCGGACTTAGGGTAGATTTCGTCATCTCGTATGACGGATCGGCGACACTTGTGGAAGCCAGAGCCAGAACAGGTAACACGAAATCAAGCAGGACAATCATGAACCATCCGGAGCATTATGGAAAAACGAAACTGATAAAAAACGGCGATTACAACATTTCAAGAGAAGGAGATATCACAACAATACCTCATTACATGACATTCGTGCTCGGAAAAATGAAACATGACTTTTGATATGAATTGCGAATTCCACCATTGAAAACTATCCAGGTGTAATGACTATGGTTTATAACGCTATGAGAAACGGAAGTCGGAGCGCCGATAGATATAAAGAAGAAGGATGCCCTCATGAGGCACCCATCTCTTCTTTTTCACCGCTTCATATACGGTAGATTCTGTCTTCGCTTTTACCATCCTGTCTGAAGAAGACTGTGGTGAAGCCTGTTGTTGCAACGATCGTGCTCTTCGTCGACTCTTCAAGTTTCCTCGAGATCTCCTCGATCTGGTCCTTGCTGTTCGAAAATCTCACCTTCACGAGTTCGTGACATGTGAGGGCATTGTCGAGAGCACTGGCCACAGCCGGAGTGTATCCCTCTTTGCCGACGTAGACGACAGCATCGAGCTGCTGTGCATGAGAGCGCAGAAAGGCTCTCTGATAACTCTTTAATTCCATAGCCATATTCTAGTGGAGAGCCTCTCTTCTTTCAAGGACAAATCAGTCGAGCCTGTACTTTGCAGCAACGGCGAAGCGCTTGATCTTCTTCGTGCTTGTCATCTCGAGAGGTTCGTCGGTAATCGTGATCATCGTAATCTTCTTGTAGGACTGGAGATCCTTGTTGACTTCACTGATGATCGCTGTGATCGTATCCTCAGTTTTCTTCCTGTCTCCTGTATCTCTCAATGCCTTTGAGGGATATACGACGGCTCTGATGCCCTCGGCCTTGAGAGCCTTGTCCGTGATATAACCGATGATGCAGATCTGCTCGATTTCATCGTAGAGCTGGAACTTGTCCTCGATCTCCTCGGGGAATACGTTCTTTCCCCCGTCTGTGACGATGATGGACTTCGCCCTTCCCGTGAGATAGAGATAGTTCTCGCTGTCGAGGTGTCCGACGTCTCCGGTGTTGATCCAGCCGTCCTTGTCCAGAATCTCGTCGGTCGCCTCCTGGTTCTTGTAATAGCCCTTCATGACCTGCGGGCCGCGGATGTATATGATACCGTTGCCTTCGCTGTCGGGATCGACGATCCTGCACTCCGTCATTGCGATGGTCTTTCCGACGCTTTCAACCTTGAATGCATAGATGGGATTGAGGTGCGTGATCGGGCTTGTCTCCGTCAGTCCGTAGCCCTGCACGAAGTTGATCCCGAGTTCATTGAACCCTTTGAACGTGGTGCTCGGAAGAGGTCCGCCGCCGCATATGCAGATTCTATTCGTGTCGAGTGAGACCTTCTTGAGAAGGAAGGAGAACATCTTCTTTCCGCCCTGGAAGTTGAATGCCTTCTTCAGGAATCCCGAGATTCCCATCATCGCCCTTATGAGGCCGTAGACAACAGGGCCCTTCTTCTTCACGCCGTTTATGATTCCGGCATAGAGCTTGTTGAAGAGCATCGGGACGCCGAGGAACATAGTGACCTTGCCTTCCTTGAGCTCCTTCAGCATCTGTGACACGACGAGCTTCTTTCCGAATACGACAGAAGCTCCGACACCGAACGCCTCTAAAAAGACTGCAAGCATCGTGTATGCATGATGAATCGGAAGGATTGCGTAGAATACATCGGTCTCATAGATGTTCATGCAGCTCTGTGCAATGTAAATATCGGAACAGAGGTTCTTGTGTGTGAGCATGACGCCCTTGGGTGTTCCTGTCGTACCGGATGTGAAGAGGATTGCTGCAACATCTTCCTCCACTGGGTCGTAGCCTTCCCTCTCCTCACATTCCACCGCCATAATATCCTGCCACTGGGTTCCGGCTTCCAGACAGCCGTAGCCCTTCATCTCGAGAGAAGATGCGACACGCCCCATCCTGTCGCTGTCGGCGATGAGGACGACGGAGTCCGAGAACTTTGCAAGCTTTATGAAGTCTTCGTCGTGAAGTGAGTTGTCGAGGGGTACGATCGTCCCTCCCATGTAGAGGACAGCCATGTATGTGACAGCCCATGCGACGCTGTTCTTTCCGCTGACTATGACCTTGTCGCCCTTCTGAAGGCCGAGGGAGAGAAGCCACGAAGAGACCTTCTTCACTCTTAGTGCGGCATCCTTGTATGTAAGGCACAGATATTTCGGTGCAAATTCCACCCAGCAGTTCCTCTCCGGGAAAAGTGTAGTGTTGAGGACGAAGAGTTCCTTGAGCGTCGGCCACTCCCCGTTGAAGTATTTTCCTCTGTATGGATCGAAACGATTCCATGGTGTGAGATTGTCTTTGGTTCTCATTGTTATTACTCCTGTTTTCTACATTTTTTCGATTTCTGTAAAAAATGTGAATTAGTTATATGCGCGCACGTGCTAGTTAATTTCTGTACTGTAAATAATAGTATGAGATTACTATCACCCCCAGAAATAGGGAGAATAATCTTCACTAATGCCCAGATGAGAGTCGTTTTTGATAAGAAAAAAGTTCGGATTTTGAGCTTTTCTACAATTACTCAACATTATGTACG
>CAVDOI010000099.1:0-7956 GCA_963610485.1 Lachnospiraceae bacterium | reverse complement strand
CTTGAGAGACTGATGATTGTAGAAGATGTCGATGCATGGTCTCCCTCGATACGTTCGAAGACTGCTATCCGTTCCTCGAAGAAGAAAAACCTGGTTGACCCTTCAATTGCGGCGGCAGCTCTCGGCGTCTCTCCTGAGTATCTTTCCGGGGATTACAGAACTCTTGGCTTCCTCTTTGAGTCTTTGTGCATCAGGGATCTTAAAATCTATTCCTCCCTTCACGGAGGAATGGTGTCATATTATCATGACCGGACCGGTCTGGAAGCGGACGCGGTTCTTCACCTTGAAGACGGAAGGTATGCGCTGATTGAATTCAAGCTGGGACAGAGTGAGATAGACAAGGGGGCTGATAACTTACTGAAGATAGAAAATCTGATAAGGAAGCATAATGAAGATGAATGCAAATCGAAAATCAGGATGCCTGACCTGAAGCTGATAATCACGGGAACCCGGTACGGATACAGGCGAAGTGACGGCGTGTTTGTAATCCCGATCGGCTGTCTCAAAGATTAACAAGGCGCGAAAGGGCGTATCTTTCATCGACGGCAGATGACCCGAGTATATGGAATGATACAGGCGGAGAAAAAGTCGCGACACTGTCGCGACAATTTCAAAGACTTATTCTGTATAGAGTTATCAGTTTATCTGATGGCATATGGAGTCATTGTTTCTTCTCGTCCCTGCCAATGAAATTTAAAAGCTTGTTCTCCCTGTATCCTCGCTGATTGAGCATCTCTCCGGCATTGCTGACAGCCTTTGACAGCTTCCTCTCGAGAATCTCCTTTGAAGGCATCTTCGTGAGGTACTGTCCAACATGGATGTTTCCTTCGTTGAGCTCCATCAGCCCTATCGTTTCCTGTGATTTATCTGCACACAGAATCAGTGCGACGGGAGATTCTTCATTCTTTGATCTTTCATACTTGTCGAGCCATCTCAGGTAGAGCTCGACCTGTCCCTTGTATGAGGAATAGAAGTCTCAAGTTTCAGTTGATGAACATAGAACAAAAAGTCGCGACACTGTCGCGACAATTTCAAAGACTTATTGTGTAATGAGTTATCTGCTGTTGACGGGCCTTTCCGTCAGCTCCGGCACGACGCTATCTGCAGCACGTCCATCGGGCAGACCTGGACACATCTGCCGCATGCGATGCACTTCGTCGTCTGGCCGTTTACCGGGGAGGTGACCATCACGTGGACCGGGCATACTTTCTGGCACTCGCCGCACCCTGTGCAGAGCTTCCTGTCTATCGTCCATACACCGGAGGGAAGCTGTTTGATCGCTCCATGAGGACATACCTTTGCGCACTTTCCGCACTGCAGGCATGTCACAGGCTTCCAGTCGCCGTTCTTCTCTTCGATTCTGAGGGCGCTGTAGCGTCTGTCCTTCTCCTTGTGGAACATCTCTGAGCATGCTCTGACGCATTCGAGGCATCCTATGCATCTCACTCCCGGATTGACGAAGAGTCTCTTTCCCTTTGGCAGTATCTTCTTCTCGCTGGGACGGAGAAGGTATGGGGTGCTTTCAAGCGGTAGTTCATGATGGAGCACATGATCCCAGTGGTAATAGGCGTTGCTGATAGCAGGGGCCGTGGGAATCGATGTAATTTCCCCGATGCCTATTGCACCGCTTGAAATCTTGAGGCCGGGTTTTTCGACGATTATCGATGTAATCTTCGGAAGCTCGTCTGCTCTGAAGAGCCCCAGGGATCCGTATTTCTCGATGGGCTTGCAGCTTTCGACACGGTAGCGCTCCCTCAGGGCGTAGCCCATTCCCATCACGACGCCGCCCTCGATCTGTCCTTCGACGTTCGTCGGGTTGATTGCACGTCCGACATCATGTGCCGCGACCATCTCCGCTATTGTTCCGTCCTCGTTGAGTATGCAGAGCTGCGTCGCATAGCCGTAGGCGACATGGCTTACGGGGTGTGGGACGGGGGAGCCCATCTTGTCTGTCTTCGCAAGATATTCGGCATAGAATTCCTCGCCCTCCATCTCTTCGAGAGTCTTTTTTTCAAGGGCTTTTCTGAGCATATCAGCCGCGCGCCTTGCCGCTTCACCTGTGACTGTCGTGTGACGGCTTCCGCTTGTCGTACCGCTGTCGGGGTCGTTTGTCGATGCCTTCTCGACTTCGATGAGGTTCTCGTCCAGTCCTGTGATATCTGCCGTGATCATCTTTAGGACAGTCCAGAGACCCTGCCCGATACATGAACCTGCACAGTGTACATGAACGTGTCCGTCCTTTATGACGAGCCTCACTCTTCCCCAGTCGGGAAGACCCACACCGACACCGGCGTTCTTCATGGCGCATGCGATGCCCTTTATCTTTGCACTGTCGTACTTCTCCTTGACTGCAAGGAGAGTCTCGGCAAGTCCTGTCGAATCATCGGCTATCTGGCCGTTAGGCAGCTCCTGCCCCGGCCTTATGGCGTTGAGGTATCTGATCTCCCATTCGTTTATTCCGACCATGCGTGCAAGCGAATTGAGCATGTTCTCTATACAGAAGCAGGTCTGTGTCACACCGAAGCCGCGGAAGGCTCCCGCAGGGGGGTTGTTTGTGTAGTATGCATAGCCGTCGATATGGAAGTTCTGGTAGTTGTACGGCCCCGATGCATGGGTGCATGCTCTTTCGAGCACAGGGCCGCCGAGGGACATGTAGGCTCCCGTATCTGCAATGACCTTCGCCTTGACGCCCTGTATTCTTCCCGTCTTGTCTACTCCGACTGTGAAGTCCATCTCCATCGGGTGGCGTTTGGGGTGGAAGAGGAGGGACTCGGCGCGTGTGAGCTTCATCTTCACAGGCCGCTTTAAAAGGTATGCGGCAAGCGCCGACAGGTGCTGTACCGTCACGTCCTCCTTTCCTCCGAAGCCGCCTCCGACAAGGCAGTTCTGGACTTCGACCTTATCGAAGGGAAGTCCGAGGAAGGGAGCCGTCTCATGGAGGGTGTCGTAGACGCCCTGGTCGGTGGAGTATATCTTGACCCCGTCGTCTCCCTTCGGCAGGGAGAGTGCACATTCGGGCTCCAGAAATGCGTGTTCCGTATACGGTGTGGAGAAGTGTGCGGAGTAGACGTAGTCGCTTCCTGCGATGGCCTCATCGGCGTTTCCCCTTGCGACATGCTTTTCGACTGCAAGGTTACCCGGGGCGTTCTCATGAACGAGCGGGGCCCCTTCAGAGGCGGCGGCAGCGGGCGAATCGACAAAGGGAAGAGGCTCGTATTCGACTTTGACGAACTTCTTCGCCCTTTCTATATCTTCGATGGTCTCTCCGACGACGAGTGCGACCGGGTCTCCCAGAAAGCGTGTAATCTCTCCGACGTCGACGATTGCATTCCAGTCTTTGCATATGTGTCCGACGACCTTGTTCCCCGGAACGTCCTTCGCCGTGAATATCCTGACGATTCCCGGCTGTTTCTCCGCTTCTGTTATGTCGAGAGAGAGGATCTTCGCCCTCGGGTATCTGCTCCGCACGCAGGAAGCGTGGAGCATGCCCGGGACATAGAGGTCGTCGGGGTAGAGCCCCGTTCCGGTGACCTTCTCCCTGACGTCGACCCTGTGTACACGCTCGCCAATTCTCCATTTGACGTCACCGCTCTTTATCACACCGTCGCCTCTCAGGATCTCAGCCGCGATTTCGATGGCCTTCACGATCTTGACGTATCCGGTGCAGCGGCAGATGTTGTTTCTGATGGCGTGTCTTATTTCCTTTTCAGCGGGATTGAGGTTTCTGTCGAGGAGGGCCTTTGCGCACATCACCATGCCTGGAATGCAGAAACCGCACTGTACGGCACCCGCTTCACCGAATGCATATGTATAGATGTCCTTCTCCTCGTCGCTGAGGCCTTCTGTTGTAAGAATAGTCTTACCGTCTACGCTTCCGGTGGTATGCGTACATGCCTTGACTGCTTCGCCGTCGATTATTATCGTGCATGTTCCGCACGCACCTTCACTGCACCCGTCCTTGACGGATGTAAGATGCTTCTCGTCCCTGAGATACCTCAGGAGACTCATATTCTTTTCTACAACTACCGGCTTTCCATTAACAATAAACGAAGACATCTGAAAATCGTTCTCCTCTATAGGCACAAGTGCATAAAAAGGAGGCCCCTTAGCTTCTGTCTGGCTCTGGCAGCGGTCTGTGATACCAACCCATCCACTATTGTCCCAGTCTTTGGAAGGTTTGTAAAGTAATAATTCTCAGTCGAATTTTATGACAAGTTCCTTCTTGTCTGTCTCCAGGTGCCGGTACTTCACCCCTGCGGCGTCGAACATCCGCCTTGAGGCACGTGAGGCATCGCTGTCACGGTACTTGTCAGAAAGGTAATAGACTTCCTTGATCCCGCTCTGTATTACGGCCTTTGCGCATTCGTTGCACGGAAAGAGTGCGACATAGAGCGTCGCACCCCTGAGACGTGCCGGATCGCAGGAATTGAGGATGGCGTTGAGCTCGGCATGACAGACGTACGGGTACTTCGTCTGTGACCAGTCACCTGTTCGTGCCCACGGCAGGTCGTCGTCGCTGCACCCCGAAGGAAAGCCGTTGTAGCCGACGCCTATGATCTTCCTGTCCGAGGATACTATGCATGCCCCCACCTGTGTGTTGGGGTCCTTGCTTCTCATTGATGAAAGCACAGCCACTCCCATGAAGTATTCATCCCAGCTTATATAGTCCTGTCGTTTGTCGCTCATGTGTTTAACTCCTCTTTTCCATTATACAGAAGAAGGGAGGGAAGGGAAGAAGAAAAACTTTAACTTTCCGTTCCGCCCCTCCCCATATTATCATTTGACAAAGGGAACACGATGAGCAGACTTACGAAGCTTGCACTTGAACAGTCACTTAAGAACCTTCTTCTCAAGAAGAGCCTTGCGCACATAACGGTGACGGACATAACCGAGGACTGCGGAATAAGCAGGATGACATTCTACTATCATTTCAAGGATGTATACGACCTTGTCGAGTGGTCATGCCGTGAGGACGCATCGCGTGCCCTGGAGGGCAAGAAGCACTACGACAACTGGCAGGAGGGTTTCCTGCAGATATTCGAGGCCGTGAAGGAGAACAAGCCCTTCATTCTCAACGTCTATCATTCCGTCAGCAGGGAGCAGATCGAGAACTACCTCTTCTCCCTTACATTCGATCTTCTCAAGGGCGTCGTCGACGAGGAGGCGAAGGGGATGGTCGTGAGGGAGGAGGACAGGACGTTTATCGCCAACACATATAAGTATGCCTTCGTCGGCGTCATGCTCGACTGGATCAACCGCGACATGCTTCAGGACCCGAAGGAGATCATCGCCGACCTCGACAAGGTTGTCAGAGGCGGCTTCAAAAGCGCACTCGAGCGCTTCAGAGTCGGATGATTTTCTTACACTTTTCCCTCTTTGATTAAAAATTGAACATGAGCCTGAATATGTAAATTTGCGCCTCCGTATTTTTTCGTTATCAATTGGGTAACGAAAGAAAATAAAAGTACGGAGGTACGGAAATATGTATTATTCAAGCGGTAACTATGAAGCATTCGCACGCCCGAAGAAACCGGAAGGCGTCGACAGAAAGTCTGCCTACATCGTAGGAAGCGGACTTGCGGCACTCACTGCAGCATGCTATCTCGTGAGGGACGGCCAGATGAAGGGCGAGAGAGTCCACATCCTCGAGAAGGGACAGACGGCAGGCGGGGCATGCGACGGCTGGAAGTTCGAGAACGTCGGGTATGTAATGCGCGGCGGCAGGGAGATGGACAACCACTTCGAAGTAATGTGGGACCTTTTCAGAAGCATCCCGTCAATCGAGACCGAGGGCGTCAGCGTACTCGACGAGTACTACTGGCTCAACAAGGCGGATCCCAACTACTCGCTCTGCAGAGCGACTGTCAACAGGGGCGAGGATGCCCATACGGACGGCAAGTTCGACATCTCGGACAAGGGCGCCATGGAAATCATGAAGCTCTTCTTCACACCCAACGAGGAGCTCCAGGACAAGAAGATCACGGACTACTTCGATGAAGAAGTGCTCAATTCCAACTTCTGGCTCTACTGGAGGACGATGTTCGCATTCGAAAACTGGCACAGCGCTCTCGAGATGAAGCTCTATATCCAGCGCTTTATTCATCATATCGGGGGACTTCCGGATTTCACGGCCCTCAGATTCACGAAGTACAACCAGTATGAATCGATGATTCTTCCTATGGTGAAGTACCTCGAGGAGAGAGGCGTTGTCTTCCACTACGGCGTACAGGTCACGAACGTCGAGTTCGAGTGCACACCCGGGAAGAAGGTTGCAAAGAGAATCGACGTCATCGCAGACGGCAAGAGGGACGCTATCGACCTTACGGAGAACGACCTCGTCTTCATCACGAACGGCGGCTGTGTCGAGAACTCCACGATGGGAAGCCAGAACGAGAAGGCTGAATTCAACACCGAGATCAAGGAAGGCGGCGGCTGGGATATGTGGCGTAAGATTGCACGCCAGGATCCTTCGTTCGGCCATCCGGACAAGTTCATTCACAACCCCGAGGAGACGAACTGGATGAGTGCGACAGTCGAGACTCTCGACGACAGAATCCTTCCTTATATCAGGAACATCTCTAAGCGTGATCCCCTTTCGGGAAAGGTCGTCACAGGCGGTATTGTGACAGTCAAGGATTCCTCATGGCTCATGAGCTGGACGATCAACCGTCAGCCTCAGTTCAGAGAGCAGCCCAAGGATCACTGCCTCGTATGGGTCTACTCGCTCTTCACCGACAAGAAGGGTGATTATATCAAGAAACCGATGAGAGAGTGCACAGGAAAGGAGATATGCGAGGAATGGCTCTATCATCTCGGAGTACCCGAGGGCCAGATCGAGGAGCTTGCCACAAAGAGTGCGAACACCGTGCCTGTCATGATGCCGTACATCGACGCATTCTTCATGCCGCGCTCTTACGGTGACAGACCCGACGTCGTACCCGAAGGCGCAGTCAACTTCGCATTCCTGGGTCAGTTTGCAGAGACGAAGAGGGACACCATCTTCACAACCGAGTATTCGATGAGAACAGGTATGGAGGCTGTCTATACACTGCTCGACATCGACAGGGGAGTGCCCGAGGTATGGGGCAGCGTCTACGATGTCAGATGCCTTCTCGACGCAACAGTCAAGCTCAGAGACGGCAGGAAGATTACCGATATGTCCTTCAATCTCATCGAGCGCTTCGCTCTCAAGAAGGTAATGGAGAAGATAAAGGGAACCGACATCGAAAAGATTCTCAAGGCTTACAACGTCATCTGACGTTCAAGGGTGATACTACAATCCTGACCTGTTTCCATATGGAGGCAGGTCCTTTTCTTTCATAATATCGTAAGGCCGCGATTCTCCAGTCGTGACGGGCATAGTAAATGGATGAAAGTTGAAAGACCCCCGGGGAAGCGTCTCCTGAGGACAGCAGTTATCAGTGAAAGTTTACTGGAGAAAAGAAGAAAATCGTTGTAACATATGCGTATGAAGAAAATAAGTGTGGACAGAAGCTCATTTGAAGAACTGAGAGGAATGGACTGTATTTATGTCGACAAGACAGAGTATGTTTACACCCTTGTAAAAGATATGTCCTCAAGTTATTACTTCATCTCCCGCCCCCGCCGCTACGGCAAAAGCCTCATGTGCTCGACGCTCCACTGCCTCTTCGACGGAAAGCGCGAACTCTTCAAAGACCTCTATATAGACAGGACGGATTATTCTTTTGAAAGGTTTCCGGTACTGCATTTCAACTTTGCAAAGGTCAACAGCGGAGCCACAATAAGCTATGAGAAATTCCTCAAGAGCTTCCAGGATGCCGTTTCAAGGGAGGCAAGAAATAACGGAATCACGGTGGAAAGAGAAGAGCCGTGCGACATGCTTCTCTCGATAATGGACCAGCTGGATAAGAAGGTCGTAATCATCGTTGACGAATATGACACACCTATTCTCCACACATACAGGAACATCGACGT
>CAVDOI010000098.1:0-7980 GCA_963610485.1 Lachnospiraceae bacterium | reverse complement strand
ACATCTTAATATGTAGAGGGTACGGGGTTACACGTCAGTCGAAGATACGCTTACGCTCCAGCTCGAATATGACAGTCGGAACATTTACAGATATCGGAAAAGGAAAGGAGAATACTGAGAAACTCGTATCTGCAATGGGGGGAACGGCATATACAAAAAACACCGGGTCCGAGAAAGGGGCATATGCTGCACTGGCGTGTTACAATTACAGCCGTACTTACGGCGGTGTTTTGTATGATGACTGGTTCCTTCCGAGCAGGGATGAACTTGTTGCAATGGGAAAGATCATCACGGAAACATATAATTTTTACTGGTCGAGTTCCGAGGACGGCGAAGAAAATGCCTGGCATTCTCCTCTGGGTGATGATAGTTCGTTAAAGAGTTACGGGCGTACTGCTTACGCTTCTGTAAGACCTGCCAGATATTTCTGATCCGTTTTCAGATGACATGTACACAGGAAAAGGGGCCGCCCGGGCAGCCCCTTTCCTGGCAGAGCAGGGGTCAGTACCTGCCGTAGAGAGGTCCGAGCGCACTGCATGCCCTGTAATCCTGTCCTTCCTTGTCCTCGCCGAATGCGTTCCAGTAACTCGGACGGAAGATCTCCTCTTCTGGTATGTTGTGCATGCATACCGGAATTCTGAGAATCGAGCAGAGTGTGATTATGTCCCTGCCCACGTGGCCGAATGCGACAGCTCCATGATTGGCACCCCAGTTGTTCATTACGGAATAGATATCCGTGAATGCCCCCTTTCCTGTGATGCGCGGAGCAAAGTACGTGCTGGGCCATGTCGGGTCGGTGCGTCCTGCAATCTTCTCGTGGACATTTAAGGGAAGTTCGCATGTCCATCCTTCTGCAATCTGCATGACGGGCCCCAGTCCCTTCACGATGTTGAGTCTTGTCATCGTCAGCGCCATTCCGCCCTTTGAGAGGAAGCATGAGCTGAAGCCGCCGCCGCGGAAGTACGGGCCGTTGGCGACCTCCCACTTCACGTTCTTCATTCCCTCCTCGACGTCCTCTGCCGTGATGTTCCAGAACTCCTTGCTGCCGGGCCTGCCGTACTCGTCCGTCATTCTCCCCTCCGCGTCGAGTGTCGTCGAGCCGCTGTTCCTGAGGTCCAGGAATCCGTTTTCAGCTTCGCCTTCCGGCTTCCACCCCGTGACACGCTCCACGGCATCGGGAGACCAGAAGGTCCTGACGTCGCTGAACATGGCGCTCTTGTTCGTCACGAGCTTGCACATCAGCATCGCAGTTCCGTTGCAGAAGTCGTTCTCCGTTGCAACCGTGAAGGGCTCCCTGATTCCGTTCCAGTCCCATGAGGTGTTGAGCATCGTCTCCATGAAGTCGCCGTTGCACCAGTGGTCCGTCCACTGCCTCTGTCCCTGGAAGCCGCTGAAGAGGGCGTTGTGGCCGTTGGCCTCTTCGAGGAATCCCATTTCCCTGAGGACCGGGTTGCCGATCATGAGGTCGCGTCCGATAATTGTCATCTTCGTGCAGTATTCCCAGTCCTTCCTCCTCTGTTCCCCGCTTCTCGCCCACTGACCCGTGTTAACCCTGTCGGGAGCCTCCGTGCAGTACTCGCGGACCCACCTTATTGCTCTTTCATATTCGTCACGGTCATAGATCCCCTCATCTATTCTCCTTTCTATTTCGCACATGTCGATGACTTCCGTTCCCATCCCCAGGTACGCACGGAGGAAGTCCTGGTCGACTATGGATCCGGCAATGCCCATCGAACAGCCTCCTATCGAGAGGTAGTTCTTGCCTCTCATCGTCACCGCTGCAAGGGCCGCACGTGCAAAGCGCAGTATCTTGTCCTGCACGTCCTCCGGAATCGTGTAGTCATCCTTGTCCTGCACCTCCCGTCCGTATATTCCGAAAGCGGGAAGCCCCTTCTGCGAATATGCGGCAAGGGCACATGCAAGATATACAGCGCCGGGTCTCTCCGTTCCGTTGAGCCCCCAGACAGCCTTGACTGTGAACGGGTCGTTGTCGATGGTCTCGCTTCCGTAGCACCAGCACGGTGTCACGGAGAGGGTGATCATGACTCCGGCCTTCTCGAACTTCTCCCTGCATGCCGCTGCCTCCGCCGCCCCTCCGATAGTGGTGTCGGCAATGACGCATTCGAGGTTCATGCCGTTGGAGTGGCGTACATTGTTCGTGATGAGCTTCGCCGCATTCCTCGCCATCTGCATCGTCTGCTCTTCCAGGCTCTCCCTCACACCTTTCTGTCTTCCGTCTATGAGAGGCCTGATTCCGAGTTTCGGCAGCGTTCCTCTGTAGCGGAGCTCGGGGCCTACGTTCTTCATCGCAGGAAGACCTTCTTCCTTCTTTCTTCTGCATTCTCTTTTTCCGTTTGCCATATGGATGCTCCTGTGATAGTATTTCTGTAATCGATTACATAATTACAGAAAGAGTATTGCACGGTATTGCGCTCCGTGCAAGAAAAAAGAGAAAGAAGGAGATAAGAAGATGCTGAAGAAAATACCACATATTATTCCCCCGGAGCTTTTGAAGATCCTTTCGGAGATGGGACACGGTGACGAGATCGTCATCGGAGACGGTAATTTCCCTTCCTCGTCGCTGGCGAAGAGAATAGTGAGGATGGACGCAAGCGGCGTCGAGGAGGTACTTTCGGCCGTCCTTGAGCTCTTTCCTCTCGATACGTATGCCCCTAACGTCATTTTGATGGAGAAAATGCCATGTGATGAGGCTCTGGAGATACCGATTTGGAAAAGTATCGAAAAAATAGCCGGAAAGGGAGACCCCGGTTTCTCCTCTCTTGTCCACATCGACAGGTTTGCCTTCTATGACCGTGCCGGGGCTGCATACGCCGTAATCGCGACAGGAGAGAAGCAGATTTACGCCAATGTGATATTGAAAAAAGGGGTCCTTTGAGCCCGCTTTTCAACAGCGGGGAGAGGTTCTTTTTTCCGTGACTTGTAAAAAACGTCGGAATGGGTGTCGAAAATGACTGCCCGTAATAATGTAATCGATTACTATTTTTCTTGACAACTCTCCTGACGCCTCTGAAAATCGACTATAGAACAGTTATACGATATCCGGAAAAAAGGAGATTTAAGTATGAAGAAACTAACAGTTGTTCTTTTGGTTGTTCTTATTGCTGCGGGCGCACTCTTCGCACAGGGCGCTGCCGAGGCGACGGGACAGATCAAGATCGGAGCTCTCATCAGAAACCTCAACGAGACGTTCCTCAGAGACTATGCCGACAACCTCAAGGTTCTGGCAGACAAGGCGGGGGTTGCCATCAACATCCAGGATGCGAACAGCGATGTCGACAAGCAGCTGACACAGCTGCAGACGCTCATCTCCCAGGGCTACAGACACTTCGTCATCATCCCGCAGGACACATCGGCGACAGAGCAGATGTGCGAGCTCATCAACCAGGTCGGAGGAAGTGCCGCATTCTCCAATATCCAGCCCTCTGTCGAAGCGTTGAAGGTCGGAAAAAACTTCTTCCTTGCTTCCTCACCCGAGCAGGTTGCAGGACAGTACCAGGCTGAGATCGTGGACGAATACTTCACGAAGTACCCCGAGAAGGCTCCCGGAAAGGTCATCAACGTCCTCTACATCAACGGCCAGCTGGGACACCCTGCACAGGTCAACAGAAGGGCGGGATTCGTCAACGGACTCGAGGCTAAGGGCTACAAGGTCAACTTCGTCGCTGAAGATACTGCAAACTGGGGAGCTGAACAGTCCCAGCAGAAGATGGACGCATGGATCTCGGCATTCGACGGCATGTACAACCTCGTAGTTGCACAGAACGACGACATGGCACTGGGTGCTATCGAATCGCTCATCCAGAACGGCAAGGTAAAGAGTGACACTTCCGACGGCACAAGACTTCTCGTTCCGGTTCTCGGTGTCGACGCAACAGCAACAGGCGTTGCTTCAATCGACAGAAACGAGATGTATGCAACGGTTCTGCAGGATGCCGTGGGCCAGAGCACGACAGCTTTCGAACTCGTACTCCAGATTGCAAAGGGCAAGTCGACAGACGGTTTTGTCGCAGGCGGAATCGCACCGGCAATGTCGACGATCGACGAGGAACCGGCTAACGATCCTTCGATCATCAAGCAGTGCTACCTCGTACCTTTCAAGCCCGTCACAAAGGCTAACTACAAGGACTTCATGTGATAAAGAAGTAATACCTGCTTACGGAGCCGGCTTTCGGCCGGCTCTGTTCATGGTCTTTCCTTTTCCGTGCTCCCTCCGGAATCAGGGAAAAGTGAAGACAGGAGATAAGATGGAAGAACGTTTTGCTATCGAGATGGAGAACATAACAAAGAGGTTTCCGGGTGTCCTGGCACTTGACGGCGTCTCGCTGAAAGTGAGGCCGGGTACCGTACATGCGCTGATGGGCGAGAACGGGGCCGGAAAGTCGACGCTCATGAAATGTCTCTTCGGTATCTACAAGGAGGACGAGGGGACTATAAAGGTCAACGGGGAGAAGGTGCGTTTCTCAAGCTCCTATGATGCTCTCAGAGCCGGTGTCTCCATGATCCACCAGGAACTTTCGAATGTCCCCGAGAGGTCTGTTGCGGAGAACCTGTGGCTCGGGCGGGAGCCGCTGACGAGAGCCGGACTCATCAACCACAGGAAGATGATCGAGGATACACAGAGTGTCATGGAGCACCTCAAGATGAACATCGATGCGAAGGTGAAGATGAAAAACCTCTCGATATCGAATCAGCAGGCGTGCGAGATAGCGAAGGCCGTAAGCTACAACTCCTCCGTCGTCGTCATGGATGAGCCCACGAGCTCGCTTACCGAGAACGAGGTCGAACACCTCTTCGAGATAATCAACGACCTCAGGGACAGGGGGGTCGCAATCATATATATCTCCCACAAGATGGAGGAGATCTTCCAGATTGCCGACTACGTCTCCGTGATGAGGGACGGAACGATGATCGGAACCTGGCCCATCGAGGAGATGACCTCCGACAGCCTCATTTCCCTCATGGTGGGACGCGAGTCCACACAGCGCTTTCCTCATATTCCGGAGTGTGCATTCGACACCGTCATGCTCAGCGTCCGCGACCTCACGAGTTCCAATCCCCGTTCGTTCAGGGATGTCTCGCTCGACCTCTACAAGGGCGAGATTCTGGGACTGGGGGGACTCGTCGGGGCACAGAGAACGGAGTTCGTCGAAGCTGTGTTCGGTATCAGGGAGATATCGAAGGGACAGATATTCGTGAAGGGGAAGGAGATCAGGCACATAGACCCGAAGACTATGATTGCAGAGGGCGTTGGCTTTGTTACGGAGGACAGAAGGGGAAGCGGAATCTTCCCGCTGCTCTCGATAACGAAGAATACCTCGATAGCATCCCTCGGAAAGTATCTCAACTCCACGAGGTTCCTCAATCACAGGAGGATCAACGAGGATGCCGAGAAGTACAACAGGTCCCTCAGGACCAAGACTCCGTCGATGGAGACCCTCATCCAGAATCTCTCGGGAGGCAACCAGCAGAAGGTCATCCTCTCGCGCTGGCTCATGACGCTTCCCGACATCCTCATAATGGACGAGCCGACGCGCGGCATCGACGTCGGAGCCAAGTACGAGATCTACACGATAATGAGCGAGCTCGTGCAGGCGGGAAAATCCATCATCATGATCTCCAGCGAGATGCCGGAGCTCATAGGAATGAGCCACCGTGTCATGGTCCTCTGCGAGGGCTGTCACACCGGCACTCTCGGTAAGGACGAAATCGGGCAGGAAGCCATCATGCGCCTTGCGACGCAGTTCAGCTGAATCAGAAATAGGAGTCAATATGAAAACATTATCCGGCAGAGATATCACCTTCAAGGATGTGAAGAGCTTTTCGTCAAAGTATACGAGCTACATCACATTCGTCGTTCTCTTCCTCTTCCTGGCGGTTCTCACCCGCGGCGGAACACTCCAGTGGTCCTCGATAAAGAACCTCATAGTTGCGGAGTCCGTCAGAGTCTTCGCGGCCCTGGGTGTCGGTATGATCATCATTACGAAGGGCATCGACCTCTCGATCGGGGCCGTCGTCTGTCTTTCGGCATCTGTTGCGGCTTCGTTCTCGCAGAGTGCCGGCTACCAGAGTGCGATGTACCCCGGAAAGGAGTTCGCCCTCATAATCCCGATCGTCACCGGAATTCTGGCGGGAACGCTTTTCGGACTTCTCAACGGCTGGCTCATCGCCTACGGGAAGCTGCCGCCATTCATCGCGACCCTCGGCACGAAGAGCATCGCAACAGGTATACAGCTTCTCTATACACATGCGGCCGTCGTGGGCTCCCTCAAGAGGGAATACAAGCAGATATCACAGGGAAACCTCTTCGGAACGATTCCGTACCTCGGGATATACATCCTCATAATCGCCGTCATAGTGTGGGTCATTCTCAGGCACACAAAGTTCGGAACTTCGCTGTATGCAATAGGCGGCAACGCACAGGCAGCAAGGGTTTCGGGAATCGCAGTCGAGAAACATCTCATATTCGTCTACATAATCGCAGGCTGTCTCTACGGAGTTGCAGGCGTGCTGCAGAGTGCGAGGGTGGGACTGGCAAACTCCCTTACGGCACAGAACATGGAGCTCGATGCAATCGCGGCAGTCACAGTCGGCGGTGTCTCGCAGAGCGGAGGTGTCGGAACGCTCGGGGGCATGATGATCGGTGTCTTCATCATGGGCCTCATCAACTACGGCATGACATACCTCGCCATCGATTCTTATTGGCAACAGATTGTAAAAGGTCTTATAATTGTCGGTGCAGTCTATATGGATATGAAGAAATACGCCAGAAGAGGCTGACGGTCCCGCAAAGAAGGTAGAAATGGCGACGATAAAGGATGTGGCATCCATTGCAGGTGTATCGACTGCTACGGTTTCGCGTGTAATGAACGGACAGAGTGTGAGCAGCGAGACGGCGCGCAGAGTGCGTTCCGTCATGCTCGAACTCGGCTATACGCAGAACCAGGCCGCACGTGCGCTTAAGACGAAGACGACGAGGAGCATCGGTATTCTGGTGCCCGAACTCGGAACTACATTCTTCCTCTATATAATGGAGCAGATAGAGAGCATCCTCAGCAGGGAGGGCTACTCCATGATCCTCTGCTCCTCGAACGGTTCTGTCGAGCAGGAGAAGGAGAAGCTCCAGCTCCTGCTTTCGAGGAACATCGACGCACTTGTGGCAATTCCCGTCAGCGACATCGGGGAGCACTTCGTACTTGCAAAGAATACCGGCATCCCGATTGTCGTCGTGGACAGGGTCCTTCCCGGATGCAGTATAGACAGCGTCCACACCGACGGAATATGGGGGACGAAAGAGGTCGTAAAGGCCCTGATTGAAGAGGGGCATACGAGAATAGGGTTTTTGGGCGGCAGCGAGCACATCCCGACGGCAAGGGAACGCTATCAGGGGTACCTCGAGGCGTTCAGGGAGATGGGAGTCCCCGTCGACCAGAGCTTCGTCTACTTCGGAGAGATGACGGAGCGGGGCGGATGGAATCTCATGAAGGATGCCCTCTCCCATGAAGACTGCCCCGACGCATTCTTCTGCGTCAACGACAACACCCACCTCGGAGCCACCGCATACCTCTATGAAAGAGTGGAGGAGGAAAGATACAGGAAGATCGTCTTCGGAACATTCGATTTCCTCCATTACTATTCGCTTCTTAAGAACTGCCACTATTCGGCCTCTCAGCCGCTCTCGCAGATAGGACGCGAGGCTGCCGCCCTCCTTTTGAAGAGGCTCTCGGGAGACTACACGGACTTCCCGCAGACAGTCGTCCTGAAGCCAGAGATAATGGTCTTCAGACGTAACGGAGCCTCCGTCACAGACAGGGAGGGATTCAAGATCGTACAGGATACAGCATATCCGTATTTCACCGATGCCGTCTTTTCATGACGGCACCAATCATTGAAAAAAGGAGCAGACTTATGGATAAGAAAAGGCTTGAAGAACTCATGGACAAGGCAACGGATATCAGGATT
>CAVDOI010000097.1:0-8006 GCA_963610485.1 Lachnospiraceae bacterium | reverse complement strand
TCCTTAATGTCAGCGGAAGCTGTATTGTAAGATGAAACATAGTCAGCAGAAGAACCTGCGTTAAGCATACCGATTGTCAGGATATCCTTATAAAGGATGTTAGCTTTTGTAATCTCGAGTGTTGATATTGTAACCAGGTTGAAGGTGTCACCATCTGTCTTATATTCTTTTTCCTTGAATTCAACCTTGAACTCTCCAGCGATTTCTGCTCTGAGGTCTTTCTCCCCAGCCTTTCCACCTTCACCTGAACCGAGTTCGAAACCAAACTTCAGTGATGTTTTAGGCGTGTTTTCGAATCCATACTTTTTACTATCGAGGTCGTAACCAAATTCGAGAGCTGCACTACCAGAGAAAGTTACAGCAAATACTGAACTTGCAACGAGTACAGCGATAAGAGCGATTGAAAGAATCTTTTTCATTATTTCCTCCATTGAAAATTCGGGGACACACCTCAAGGCATGCCTTACCCTTTATTCCGTTATACATTTTGGATTGTACCTAACGATACATTACCTGTCAAGTTAAAACAATAAAGATATCAAAGGTTACACTTTCTTAATGTTTTTTGGTAATTTCTATATCTTTCTTATATAACAGCGACGCTTTTTATCGACGCTTTCGGGAAAAATGTTAGTGTATAAACACTGCATATCGTCCGAATATATGCAGAGAAAGGGCTATTTTCCGCCGTTTTCGAGGTCGTTCACGGGTACATTCGGCGGTATTTCATACACTCTCGGCTTCTTTTTCCTCTTGAGAGGCTCGATCTCCTGTGTTCTGAGGGTGGAGAGCACGATTTTCCTCACTTCCGGGGTGTATCTCACCTTCTCCTCGCGTGCGATATATATAAATAGGATTAGGAGCATGATGAGGACATAAGGCGAAAGGAAGGCTTCCTCCTCCCCTTCTCTTTCTGCAGAAAGGTACGAGAAACATACTGCCGACAGCAGAAGGCCGTCGCTGAGATAGTTTTTCTTCGTGTTGAATACAAGCTCGGAGAGCGCAGTGAGCATGAGCGCAAGGGCGAGGAACGTCGAATATGTCAGGTACGACGAATAATCTGATATGTTTCTGTAGAGGTATGCGTATGTTCCGGCGGCATATCTCTGGGCCGGGAGTGTGATGAGGATATGGGCGGCTGTGATGAGCGCTGTCAGGGTGCGCTTCTTTCCGCTGTTGATTGTTATGACTGTGAGGGGGACAAGACGGAAGATCTCTGAAACGGCTTTGATAAGGGATGCTCCGACGGGAGCGCCGTCATTGAGAAGAGCATCGATGAATGCAGTGGCGGAGAAAAGTGCGGCCGCCATAAGGAGTACGAAAGCCTTTTTCTTCATTTCTTCGGTTCTGATGTTATAGAGGTAGACGACAAGAGGAGCCGAAAGAATGACTGTCTTCAGAGTTTCCATCATATCTGAAGAAGTGAAGACGGAGAGGACGACGTAAGTGAATATGAAGGCGAGTGACAGATATAAGAGGAGTGAGGATTTATTCGTCTTCATTGCTCTCCTCCTCTGCCCTTCTTATCTCGGAAAGTGTGAAGCCTTTCTGCTGGAGCTTCTGCCTCGCCTTCTCCTTCCCGTATTTATTGCCGAGTCTGTTCAATTCCCTTATGAGTGACGGCAGGTATTGCTCCTCGTCCCAGACGGCACTCACCATTGTTGATGCCAGTGCTTTCGAAACACCCTTCTCCATGAGGCGCATGATGAGTACGGGCTTACCCTCCGCAGTCTTCCTCAGGCGCGAACGAAGGTACACTTCGGCAAAGCGTTCGTCCGAGAGATAACCCTCGCTTACGAGTTTTTCGAGAGCCTCGTCGATCTCATCGGCCTTGAAGCCCTTATCCTTCAGCTTGGCTTTGAGCTCCGCTGCCGTATGCTCTCTCGTTTTCAACAGATCAACTGCCTTGTCATATGCACTCATAGGAGAATTCTAACCCTTATAAACACGAAAAGGCCAGTGAACCTGGCCCTTTCTCCATATAAAAACGATTAACGCTTTGAGAACTGGAAGCGTCTTCTTGCTCCGCGCTGACCGTACTTCTTTCTTTCGACCATTCTCGGGTCTCTTGTCATGAGTCCGGCTGCATGGAGAGCAGGCTTGAGATCCTCGTCGTAAGCGACGAGAGCTCTTGCGACGCCGTGTCTGCATGCCTCAGCCTGGCCGTGGATACCGCCGCCGTATACATTGATGACGAGATTGAACTTGCCTTCAGTCTCCGTCACGGCAAACGGCTCGCCGACCTTTGCGCAGTCGGAAGCGTTCACGAAGTACTCATCGAGCTTCTTTCCGTTAACAACAACTTCACCGTTGCCTTCTCTGAGGTAAACTCTAGCAACAGCAGTCTTTCTTCTGCCGACTCCGTGTCCGAGGTCAACAACTTTGTTTTCATTCTTTGCCATTTTTCAGTTTCCTCTCTTAAAGTTCTACTTTCTCGGGCTTCTGTGCCATGTGCGGATGCTCGGCACCTGCATAGACGTGAAGGTTAACAAAAAGTCTTTCACCGAGCTTTCCCGAAGGAAGCATGCCCTTGACTGCGTGCTCCATAGGATATGTCGGCTTACGGACGATCATCTTTCCGTAGTTCTCTGCCTTGAGTCCGCCGGGGAACATCGAGTGACGATAGTACATCTTGTCCTCGACCTTGTTGCCTGTGACGTTCGCCTTGGCAGCGTTGATGATTATGACATAGTCCCCCATGTCCTGATGAGGAACGTATTCCGGCTTGTTCTTACCTCTGAGGATTCTAGCTGCAGCAACTGCAACACGACCGAGGTTCTTGCCTTCAGCATCGATGACATACCATTTCTTTTCCATCGTTGCCGGCTTAACAAAAATAGTCTTCATTTTATCAATCCTATTCTTTTATTAACCTTGAGAACACCGTTCTCAACCTCTCGGCGGACAGTCTGGAAAGCGGAAGCCGGAATCCATAATGCAGAACGGTCGCTCAGTTCTGCGGACGACGGCACCCTTCTCCATTCGATTCCCTCTTCTTGTTGTCATTCCTGCCGGCACCCTCGGGAAAGGAAATGGCGGACACAAGTCCAGCGCCGGAAGAAGACAGAAGGCGGGAACGGCACCAGTGTGTCAAAAAGCGGGAAGCTGTGGTAATCCCCGCCCCTTCCACCTGATACTCGGCTTACCGGGTCTTCGTATAAACGAACTCTGTTATTTTAGACAGAACATCCTTTTGTTGTCCATACGTTCAGCCGATTTTTTCAATATTTGCATGACCTGCGACGTACCTCGCGGTGCGTCCCGAGTCGTATGAGACGGTGAGAATCGTCTTGTCGGGGAGTACTTTTATCTCTGTGACGGTACCTTCCCCCTTGTCGGAAGCTCTCACCCTGTCGCCCTCCTTGAGACCGAGCTGTTTCTCGTCGGTCTTCACTTTGACCTCTGTTCTCTTCTTCGGCGAGGAGAAATCATACCCCTTCGCCCACGAGGGGGTGTTGGTATATGTAGAGACAGGCTTCGATTGAGTGGAGGACGAAGAGAATGAGCCGTAGCTCATCGGAGTGTCTCCCTCGAGGTACTTCTGCGGGATATCATTAAAGAAGACGGAGGGAGTCATGCTCTCCCAGTTCCCCCACATCATGCGGCTCTTCGCATATGAAAGATAGAGTTTCTTCCTCGCCCTCGTCATCGCAACATAGAGAATTCTCCTCTCCTCCTCGAGCGCTTTCTCGTCGGATGCGCTTCTTCCGGGGATGAGCTTATCCTCGAGTCCGACACAGAAGACGGTATTGTACTCGAGCCCCTTTGTGTTGTGCATAGTGATGAGCGTCACGCCCTCACGGTCTCTCGGGTCGTCTGTTCCGAGAACAGTCGTGTCGAGCGTGATGCGTTCGAGAAACTGCGAGAGGGCCTCTCTCCCGCTTTCGGGTCTGACAGCCCCGTCTTCGTCACGGATGGAGTCGTCCTCCGTTCCGCTTCCCTCGAGTGTCGATACAAGCTGTGAGAGGTTCTCGAGCTTCGACTTTCTCACGGCCTTGTCCGGCTCGCTGTCGTAGTACGAGAGAAGCCCGGTCTCGTCGAGGGCCTTCGTCATTATGGACCCCAGTCCCTCGTCGGTCCTGAGTCTCTCCTCTGCGTTCTTCCATGCGGAGAGGAAGACCCTCACCCCCTCTCCGGAGGGACCGGGGTTCTTCTCCGAGTAGAGTGTGAGCGCCTCGAAGATGTCGGGCGAGAGGGAGAGTATGCTCTCGATCTTCCTGTCGCCGATCTTGCGCGAGGGCTTGTTGACTATCCTCTTGAAGGAGATCATGTCACGGTGGTTGAGAAGAAGGCGCAGGAATGCGAGACAGTCCTTGATTTCCTCTCTTTCAAAGAACCTGAGTGCGCCCACGACCTTGTACGGGATCTTCTCCCTCGTGAGCTCTGTTTCGAACGGCAGCGACTGTGCATTCGTGCGGTAGAGCACGGCGGTGTTGGAGTAGTCGCGCCCGCTTCTTATGAGGTCGACGACCCTCTTTGCCTCCATGATTCCCGACTGTGAAATCAGGACAACGGGCTTTGCCCCCGTCTTGCCGTCCGCCGAGACGATGTTCTTGTCATGGCGCTCCGTGTTGTGCTTTATGAGGGCCGCAGCAGGGCGCAGGATCTCGTCCGTGGAACGGTAGTTCTTCTCGAGCTTTATCTCCCTCACACCCTTGAAGTCGCTTGCAAAGGAGAGGATGTTCCTTATTTCGGCCCCGCGGAACGAATATATGGACTGGTCGTCATCACCCACTGCGATGAGCTGACTCTCCGGGGAGACAAAACGCCTGAGGAATTCGAACTGCTCGCTGTTCGAATCCTGATACTCGTCGACGAGTACGAGGCGGAAGCGCGAGTGACAGTACTCCCGTGCCTCCTTATCGGTATCGAGAAGTTCGACGGCACGTCCTATAAGGTCGGCAAAGTCGACGTTCCCGCTCTCCCTGAGGGCGTTGTTGTACGCCTTGTAGAGCCGGCGGAAATCAGGATCTCTCGAATAGTCGCCGACTCTCTTGTCATCGGGGCCTATCCCGAGGTCCTTCACTTTCGATATCGTCCGGCTGACTGTCCTCAGATCCTTCTTGTCCCTGTCGGAGAGACCGGCGAGCACCTGGAAGGCATCGTCGTCATCGTAGATCGTGAAGTCGGGGCTGAGGCCCACGCTCTCCCCGAAGCGCCTTAAAAGCGACGCGCATAGGGAATGGAACGTCCTTACGACCATCTTCGACGTATCGACACCGGGGAGCAGCTTTTCAAGTCTGTCCCGCATCTCCTTCGCGGCCCTGTTCGTGAATGTAACGGCACAGACCTGGGACGGGTATACAAGACCCTTCTCTATCTCGTATGCAATCTTATAAGTGATCGTCATTGTCTTGCCGCTTCCGGCACAGGCAAGGATGAGGAGGTTGTTCGAGCTGTCGAGCACGGCCTCCTTCTGTTCTTCGTTCAGCGGTGAGAGGTCAATCAATGAGAATACCCTCCAGGTCCACTCCTCGGACACTTCTTATTCCGACATTGACGACATCGCCGCTCTTGAGGCCCCGCCCCATGATGACGGTGGCACCGTCGACATCGGGAGCCTGGGAATATATACGGCCGATGGCGAGATCCTCGCCGTCGATGATCTCCTCGACGAGGCATCGGTACGTCCTTCCGACAAAGCGCTGAAGGCGTCTTTCTGTTATCGCACTCTGCTTCTCCTCGAGTTCCTTCTGCCACTTCTTCGCTTCCCTCTGTGCCTTGTCGTGTTCCTTCTGACTGCGCATCCTGTATGCCGGTGTGTCCTCCTCCCTCGAGTAGAGGAAGGATCCCATCCAGTCGGGCTCGGCCTTATCGACAAAAGAAAGAAGCTCCTCGAATGCCGCCCTGTCCTCTCCGGGGTAGCCCAGCATCAGTGTCGTACGTATGACGGCATCGGGATTCTTCTCCCTGATTCTGTTGAAGAGAGATGCGTAGATGTCGCCGTCACCGGTTCTCTTCATCGAGAGAAGAACCTCGTGGTCTGCATGCTGCACCGGGATATCGAAATAAGGGAGAATCTTCTTTCTGGATGCCGTAAGGTCGATAAGCTCCCCGGGGAAGGTATCGGGATGGATATAGAGCATCCTCAGCACGAAGTCGCCCTCGAGTGACGAGAGCGTGTCCATGAGTTCGACGAATCTGCTCCTTCCGTAGATGTCGAGTCCGTAGGCACCGAGGTCCTGGGCTACGATGTTTATCTCGTAGATCCCGGCCTTTATAAGCCTTTCGGCCTCTGCGACTATCTTCTCGAAGGGTCTGCTCCTCAACGGCCCCCTTATGACGGGGATTGCACAGTACGAACAGCAGTGGTTGCAGCCTTCGCTTATCTTGAGGTATGCACTTCCGGGGAACGAGAGAAGGTCCTTTCTCTCGTCACGCTCCCTGTCGGGATCGGGATAGGGAGGAACGAGAAGCGTCTTCTCGCTTCTCCCGACCTTTTCGAGAACCGATGGAAAGAGCGAGAGATCACGGTTGCCGAATACGGCATCGGCCTCGTCGATCTCCATCTCCTCTCCGTAGCGCTGGGCAAGGCAGCCGGCAAGTATTATCTTCGCTTCCGGGCATTTCTCCCTCAGCGAGAAAAAGGTATTTATCGACTCCTCCTTCGCACTTCTTATAAAACCGCAGGTGTTCACGACAACGACGTCGGCTTCCTCCGCCGTCTCCACTCTCTCATAGCCGTTCTCCTCCGCATATGAAAGGAGTATCTCCGAATCAACCTGGTTCTTGGCGCACCCGAGGCTCTCTATGTATATCTTTTTCATAACCCCTACAATACCGCAAAAAGAGAAAAGAAGGTAGAGAGAGGGCCTCAATACCACAGCCAGTGCAACCCACGAAGAAAAAAGATGAAAATACAGTCAGATGCAGGTTATCCCCTCAAAACCGCTTATAATCTGCATTTTATTAATAGAAAGTCCGGTTGTCTGCAACTTATAACATATTTTATAATTATTTCCATGATAATCGGAAGAAAACGTGAGATTGCAGAGCTTGAAAGACTCTATGACAGCCGGAATGCAGAATTCGTCGCTGTATACGGAAGGCGGAGGGTCGGCAAGACCTTCCTCGTCAACGAGACTTTCGGCGACAGGATAACCTTCAGACATACGGGCCTCTCTCCCGATGAAATGGAAAACGGCAGAAGCGGCACACGCGCACAACTCAGGCATTTCTACAACTCGCTCCTCCTTCAGGGAATGCAGCGCGGTCATATCCCGCATGACTGGCTCGAAGCCTTCTTCATGCTGACTCAGTTTCTGATAAGCAGAGACAGCGATGAAAGGCAGGTCGTCTTCCTTGACGAACTACCATGGCTCTCCCTCCGCGCTCGGGATTCATAACCGCACTCGAAGGTTTCTGGAACAACTGGGGATGCACGAGGAAGAATCTTCTCCTCATCGTATGCGGCAGTGCAAACTCGTGGATCATAAACAGGCTCATCAACAATCACGGCGGCCTCTACAACCGTGTCACCTGTGAAATAAAACTGATGCCGTTCACACTCTCCGAATGCAGGGATTTCTTTATAAGCCGGGGAGTCATGCTCTCCGACTATGACATCACACAAGCCTACATGATCATGGGAGGTATCCCGTACTATCTCGGATATTTCAACAAAGGAGAAAGTCTTGCCGGCAACATAGACAGAATCTGTCTTTCAAAGGGGGCAAAACTCGGCGCTGAGTTCACGCGTCTCTTCGCCTCCGTATTCGACAATCCGGATCTTATTACGGCTATCGTGAGAATTCTGAACGGGAGAAGCATGGGCTATGAAAGAAAGGAGATTATGGCAAAGCTGGGACGGATCGACAACAGTAACTTCTCCAAGGCATTCTCTGCACTGGAAGCAAGTCATTTTGTTCTGCGGTACGTACCGTTCGGCATGAAGAAAACGCAGGTTTATTACAAACTCATCGACCCGTTCTGCATCTTTTTTCTCCGTTTCATGGAAAACAGAAAGACGCTGGATGAAGATTTCTGGATGATGAATGTAACAGCAC
>CAVDOI010000096.1:0-8128 GCA_963610485.1 Lachnospiraceae bacterium | reverse complement strand
AATGAATTATTTTAGAAGCGGAAGTGAGTAGTTCTATTTATGCGATTTTCTTAGGTTAAAGCGATGATCCAACATTTTCACGTACCCCATTCCGACAGGGCGCAGGGATTACGTCAACTTCCGACCGGGGACAGCATAAAAAATAAAGGAAGAGATGAAAGATAGAAAAAGGTCTAAAAGGAAACATTTCTGTACTTTTCTGCAGTGATTCGTTCCTCACAGGATACAGAGTCATATCAAGTGCAAAGAAAAGAGGTGCCCTTGAGCACCTCTGAGTCCCCCCTGGTGGACTTGAACCATCGACCAAAAGATTATGAGTCTTCTGCTCTAACCACTGAGCTAAAGGGGGATAAGCCGAATAAATTTAACACAAAACACCTGGTGTTTCAACTACCGGAGAACGCTTTTTCCATCCTGCAATTTGAGGTGTAATTCACTGGAAAATGACGTACACTTTCTTCTGTAAGGAGTTTCCATGAAAAAACTACTCGTTTTTCTTCTTGTTCTGGTAATATCGTTCTCCATCTTTGCAGGCGATGTCCACTTCGTCTTCGGTGACGTCAAGCAGCATCCCGATATCCTTTCCGGTTTCATTCCGTCATACACGCTCATCGGAGTCGGCTACTATATGCCGCCCTTCATCGAGGGCAATACAACCGACGTGAGACTTCTCGTCGGAGAAGGCTACACTCAGCGCCTGATGTGGCTTGACGAGGTAAGCGGTGAGAACAACTATGACAACGGCGTATGGGATAAGTCAGGCGCTCTGAGATTCAACGTATGGCAGAACGAAGTGTCGCTGCGTTTCCTCCAGGGATTTCTGAAGAGCAGTGTGGGGAACAAGGACCTGTTGACTCTGACGCTCTCCCTCAACGGACGCTACGAGCGCTATTACTCGTCATCGAAGTTCCTCTTCATGAACATCCAGGGCAATCTTGATGATGTGATAGCAGAAGACTACTCGGGTAAAATCTATCCCGAACTCAACGGAAGAAAAGATTTCCTTGGCCTCGAGCTCGCACTCTCTCTCAAATTCGACATGATGGAGGACACGCTCCACACAAACGACGGCTTCTGGGCACGCATCGATTTCAAATACGCTCCGGAAGCTCTCAACAGCTCAGCATCGGGACATGCATCCTATCATTCTCTCGTATTCAATGCAGTCGGAGCCAGGACTCTCTACAACATAAAGAACGAGGGCGGCGCATCGGTGTTCTCCATCTCCGTCGTCGACAGGGCCTACGCCTCCTATGCCTCCGGCACTGCCGTTCCGT
The DNA here is from genome assembly GCA_963610485.1 of Lachnospiraceae bacterium. Taxonomy (GTDB): domain Bacteria; phylum Spirochaetota; class Spirochaetia; order Sphaerochaetales; family Sphaerochaetaceae; genus Ornithospirochaeta. Next base: position 6,851 of record CAVDOI010000096.1, on the reverse strand, counting down.
CCTTCGTCAGCGGACCGGTATCTCTGGGCCGCAACGTCAGGGGATTCAATACATATACCTATGCAACGGAGTTCTCCGTTGTCAACAGTTTCGATATCCGCCTTGCGGGCCCGGACGTCGGGATCAAGAACATAGCTCCGAGAGTCAACTTCTTCATCGACTGCGGCTACGGATGGGGCAGGGTATTCAATACCGACCGCAGCGAGAAGAACTTCCTTGCGTCCACCGGTATCCAGGCGACGGTATCTTTCTTCGACTTCATCGATCTCGGGTATGAAGTCAACTACATTCTCGTCGACAGGGACAAGTATACACAGCCCGGCAAGGTCACGACGAACGTGACGTTCTTCCTCGACTTCTGATATGAGAGCCCGGTTTTCCGGGCTCCATTATCTCACTTGCCCGATATCACAATACCGCCGGCTGAGAGGAAGGGGAGTACTGTGTAGCCGTCCTTCACCCTCTCCGATGAGACTGCATTTACGGCGTTGAGCATTGCCATGAGGTTGCCGTTGATCATGGTCTCTGTCACGGCGCCCTTTATTATGCCCTCTTCGATGTAGAAGCTGTTCTTCGCAACTCCCGAGAAGTCTCCGTTCACGGCAGGCATGCCTCCGGAGAAGCCCCCGACGAGAAGACCCCGCTTTGTACTCTTTATCATCTCGTCGAGACTCGAGTCGCCTTCCTTCATGACGATGTCGAAGCTTGTGTTCTTCGTCACTTTGTTCCCGGTCCTGTTCGCTGCATAGAGCGAGAGAAGGAAGTTCCTGAGTACACCGTTTTCGATTATGACGGTGTCCTCCGTCCTGAAGCCGTCGGATGTGATGATCTCTCCGTTGGCGATGTCGCTGTTCGAGGACTCGAGCGAGAGGGTGATTCTTTCGTCCGCAATCTTCTCCCCGAGCTTTCCGACCAGGGGACTCACGCCCTGCATGATGCATGCGTCCGATATGCTTTCGGCGGAGTATCCCAGCAGCTGAGCAAGGCACGAGGGTGTGAATATGACTGTTCCTGTGAACTTTCCTCCGACAGGAACAGTTTCGAGACTCCTTTCGGCAGAGAGGAGGTCCCTTCTGACAGAGCCCAGTTCTACAAAGGGCTTATCGAGAGACTTTGTCATGAAGGCTGTGCTGCTCCTCCCCGTCGACTTTTCTCCATCGTGCGCCGAGAAGCTGAGCCAGCCTTCGTAGAAGCCGCCCCGGGCATGATAGTCCGTTCCGTTCGAGTTCATGTATATCGTCTCGTAGCGGGTGTTCTGGCCGACAGTGTCCTTCACAATGAGCTTCGGATGGTTCTCCTTTATGTAATCCAGGAGTTCCTTAATGCGTGAGAAGAAGAGCTCCGTGCTTCCTCCGCCGCCGCGGTCGATATCGAGTTTTCCGATTGACGGTGCGATGTCGAAGGCCTCGTCCCTGTCTGCGGATGCAGACGTGAGGACAGCCTCGTCTATGGTCTTCTCCACAGCTTCATCTGTTAATTCCGATACTGCCTTCGCTCCCTTCCTGCCGTCCATGAACACGGTGAGAGAGAGACTCTCCTTGAAGGTCGTCCGGAGGAGTGTGAAGGCCCCGTTTGCCGCATTGAACTCCTCCATCCTGCTCTCTGTCACTGTGAAAGCGTACTTTCCGACTCCTTTTGCACTCAGCCTTTCTTTGATGAATTCAGCTGCTTTTCTTATGTCTTTCATCAGCGTCCTCCTATCATAAGGGTGCACCTCAGCTGGGGGCCTCCCATGCCGACCGGAATCGGCTGCTTCTTTCCGCACATTCCCGATGATGTCCAGATGACTGTGTCAGACACCATGTCGACGCTCCTGAGCATTTCGAATGCAATGCCGCTGACTGTGGTGTCGAGGATGGCCCTTCCGAGCTTTCCCTTCTTTATCTCATAGCCCATCGTGACTCCGAACATGAACTCTCCCGAGAGATCCGCCTGCCCGTTATTGGTATCTGTAAGGTAGTAGCCGTCGTCGACAGATGCGATTATGTCCTCGAGTCTGTCCTTCCCCGGGAGCACTGCCGTATTCCTCATTCTTATTATCGGCTCGTCGCTGAATGACCAGGATCTGGCATTCCCCGTCGGCTTCACTTCCCATTCCATGGCGGTCTCGCGGTTATGCATGAAACCTGTGAGGACTCCATCCTTTATGAGGACGGCATCCTCTGCCGGCACGCCTTCGTCGTCGATGAGGACGGGAAGCGGGGCCGCCTTTCCGAATGCCGTGTGGGCAAAATCGACAAGGGAGACAAGAGGCGATGCCACTGTCTTGTTGAGTGAGGGACCGGCTACGCTGCCGCCTCTCACGAGGTCTGCCTCGACTGTGTGTCCTACAGCCTCGTGTGCGAGCATGCCCGAAAGTATTCCTCCGAGGACTACCTTCTTCATGCCCGCCTCTGCATAGACTCCCTCCTTCTTGTCCATGAGACGCATGTAGAGTGAGTCGATGAGGGGAAAGAGCCACTTCACCGACGTGAAGTTGTTGTAGAAGCTTCCCCTTCCGCCGTAGGCATCATAGAGGCTGACTGTCGTTCCGTCCTTTGTTTCCGCATTGAGGGAGACGGTGATGAATGCGCGCGGGTTCACGATGTGTCCGCACGACATGTCGGACGAGTAGATGATCTTCTCCTGGCTGTCCTCCCTGTAGCCGACGCTCCTTGCCTTGAGGCCGGGACAGCGGGATGCTATGTATGCGTCTACTTCCCTTATGCGGTCGATTATATCCTTCTGCTCTGCGTCCTCTATTTTCCTGAGAGTCTCGACTCTCTTTCTCTCCGCCTTCGGGAATGCTCCTGTTCCCCTCGGGGAAGCGGAGGAGAGGAATGCGGCATTCTTCTCAGCTTCCATCAGGACTGTGTCACAGCCCGTTTTCGAGTAATCGGGGGACGAGGAGAAGCCGTAGACGCCCCCTTTGTATACGAGGGCGCTGACACCGCGGCTTTCGGCACGTATGCTGCTTACGAGGCTGCCGTTGCGGAGAACGGCACTGCGCTGTCTGTTCTCGTGAGTGCGGATCACAGACTGCGCATTACCGGGGAAAAGCGCAGTGCTTTCCCGTACGATGTCGTCTAACATTGGGATGCTCCTTATCAGAGGTATGGGTTATCTGCCGTGTTGATTTCTTCGACAGTGAGGCCGAGGCTCTCGATCAGAGCCTTCTTCTCCTCTACCTCGTATTCTGCGACATAGGGGACGGTGAATGTGATCATGTCGCCGTCGATCTCTGTCCTGACCTTGACTGCATTCGCCGTCAGGGCCTTGTAGTTGTCGAGTGCGAGCGTGCGCTTTGTGCTTCTGAGCCTGAAGGAATACCATCCCGTATCTTCTGAAACTGCGGTACTCTCGAGTTCGACTTCCGAGCCTTTCCTGAGCTTGACAGAGACGTCCGTGTCGCCCTTGCCCCAGATTCCGAGCTCCTCGAGAACGGATCTCGTGAGGCCTATCTCCCTTCCTTCAAGAGTGTCGGGAAGTGGTGATACCACATCTACAAGTACGCTTTTCTCTCCGTAGCTCACAAGAAGCGTTGACGATACCGTATATTTATCAGAAGCTGCGCTCTCTCCATCATAATCGTCTCCGAGCCAGAAGGCTCTCTCTGCCGGGAGAGAAGTCAGAAGAAGAACAAGAAGTGCCATAAAAATGAATATTCTTTTCACGTTTAAGAGTATAGAAGGTGAAGGGGTGAAAGTCCACATCAAGATTGACGCCGCTTTTCGTCTCTTTGAAGGATTTACAGGAATAAAGCAGGAAAGATGCGCGTGCCCGGGCTTGTCTTTGAATTGCCATCCTTGTTTTGATTCATCAGGACTTCCAGCAGATGGGAACGAATCCCATGGTGGAGGTATTCTCGAACAGGATAGAGTTCTCGAATGCAGGAACTCCGCTTGCCGCTGTCGACCGTATAGTCAATCCGGTTCCTACCTCATGCAATGATAACACAGCCGGATTCATGCATAAGCACGGTATATGTGAAGAAAGGGGCAGCGGGTACGATAGGATTATCGACAGCACCGGAAAGAGCGGGCTGCCTGCTCCGGGGATGGAGAATCAGGATGACCTGTTCACAAGAACAGTCCTCTTTTTGCATATCCCATTCGATCAAATTGCAAGGGAAGATAAGATACGTACCTGTTATATGCAGGCATGTCCGGCCTATGTTCAGTTCCGCGGACTTGCGAATTCCGATATCAGGGAGTTGTTCGGGTTGAGTGTGAATGAAAAAGCAAAGGCGACCCGCACGATCAGAACCACTGTTGAAGCCGGTCTTATAAAAGTGATGGACCCGTCAGTTATTGCACCTAAGTATGTCTGCTATGTTCCTTATTGTCGTCAGAGACGTGGCACTGTTTTTCCGAATGTTGAATAAAGAGGTACTCTCTGACATAATCAGAGCATGAGCGAAAACAATATTCAGTCCACCCACTGGGCGGATATCATGGCTGATAAGATTATCAGAGAGAAGGGCGACAAGCCCTCATATACATGTGCCAGCGGCATTACGCCGTCAGGTACCGTCCACATAGGGAATTTCAGGGAAATCATCACGGTCGAACTGGTCGTAAGATGCCTCCGCGAGAGAGGAAAGAATGTGAGATTCATCTACTCCTGGGATGACTATGATGTATTCAGAAAGGTTCCCAAGAACATGCCGGAGCCCGAACTTCTGGCAACATACCTGCGTAAGCCGATCACCCTCGTTCCCGACACAAAGCACCGTGCCGATAACTATGCACGCGGCAACGAGGTCGACGTCGAGAAGATTCTCCCGACTGTCGGAGTCTTCCCCGAGTATCTCTATCAGGCGCAGAACTACAGGACCAACAAGTATGCTGAAGATATAAGGACAGCGCTCGAGCACCGTGATGAAATCAGAGCGGCATTGAACGAGTACAGGACGGAGCCTCTTCCCGAGTCCTGGTGGCCGGTTTCCGTATTCTCTTCATTCACCGACAGAGACAACACCACAGTAATCGGATGGGACGGTGAGTACGGCATCACATACCACGATGACGAACTCGACAAGACGGAGACTATCGATATAAGGACAACACCCAATACGAAGCTCCCGTGGCGTGTCGACTGGCCGATGAGGTGGGTCAAGGAAGGCGTCGATTTCGAGCCGGGCGGAAAGGACCACCTTACTGAAGGCGGTTCATACGACACGGCAAAGAATGTCGTCAAGATATTCGGAGGCACAGCCCCCGTATCCATGAGATATGACTTTGTCAGGCTCAAGGGCATGGGTGGAAAGATCTCCTCGTCAGGCGGGGAGGTTGCAGATCTCTACGATGTTCTCGCCATCTATCCTCCCGAGATTGTCAGATACCTTTTCGTCGGTACAAAGCCCCAGAGTGAATTCGCCATATCGTTCGATCTTGATGTCCTCAAGATCTACGAAGACTATGACAACTGTGAACGCATATACTTCGGTCTTCTTCCCGTCAAGGAACAGAGGAAGGAGAAGGAAAAGAGAATCTACGAGCTCAGCCAGGTAAACGACAGGGAGATTCCGACGGAGCCGGGGTACCAGATTCCGTTCCGCCATCTCTGTAACTATGTCCAGATCTATTCCGGTGATACCGAAAAGGTTCTCTCCCGTCTCGGTGATGCAACACCTTCACAGAAGGAAAGACTCCGCGTCAGGATTGAATGTGCAAAGAACTGGTTGAGAGACTATGCTCCCGACGAGTTCAAGTTCGCTCTGCAGACGGAGAACGATCCTCTCTATGAAGCAACGGAAAATGAGAGAAAGGCAGTCAGAGACTTCGCCGGCTATGTCGAGAAGTACCTCGACGAACTTTCGGAGAAGGATTTCTCCAACTATATCTATCAGGCTGCTGGGGACAACGGCCTTGAGAATGCAGACTTCTTCAGAGTCATCTACACAATACTCATCGGCAAGGAGAAGGGGCCCAAGCTAGCAGGCTTCGTCAAGGCATGCGGCACAGAGACTATCCTCCCGATTCTCAGAAGATATTGAGGCAGCAACATAAAACAGAATGCCCTGCGCGGAATGGTGTAGGGCATTTTTCATGTGTTTTCTAAAGGCTCATTTTCGGGCTTTTTGTACTCATTTTCGGGCTTTTTGTACTCATTTTCGGGCTCTTTGTGCTCATTTTCGGGCTCTTTGTGCTCATTTTCGGGCTCTTTGTGCTCATTTTCGGGGCTCTTTGTGCTCATTTTCGGGCTCTTTGTGCTCATTTTCGGGCTCTTTGTGCTCATTTTCGGGGCTCTTTGTGCTCATTTTCGGGGCTCTTTGTGCTCATTCTCAGGCTTTAAAGGCTCATTTTAAAGGCTCATAGTGCTCATTTCCAGGGCCTTTGTGCTCATTCTCAGGCTTTAAAGGCTCATAGTGCTCATTTAAGGGTTCTTTGTGCTCAGACTATGGACTCTTTTAGGAAATAATCCATTGTCCAAGTTTTCTTCCACCTTCACGCGTAATAATGCCATCTGACATCAGCTTTTGGACATACCTTCTAACAGTGATTTTTGATTTTCCGGTTTTTTGTGTCAGTTCCACATAAGTAATCTTGGGATTGTTTTTAATTAAATCAATAATCATCTGTGTCGTATTATCCGAGATGTTAGGGTTTTTCGTTTCCGTAGACTTTATTGTAGATTCTGTCTCCTTTTCCGAGGCTTTCGGAGGCTCCTCTCCCTTCTCCAATCTCTGGTAGAACTCAGAAACAAAGCATCGTGCAGTTACCCCTCCAAGGGATAAATCTATCACAGGTGTATTAGCTTTGTAATGGTTGCAATAGTAAAGAATCTTCTGAAAGCCTTGTCCCCAGGCTTCAATCATACCGCATTTGAAGAACACATTGGCAAGAATAGGATTGCATTGGATTGAAAGG
>CAVDOI010000095.1:0-8155 GCA_963610485.1 Lachnospiraceae bacterium | reverse complement strand
AGTAACTTCAATATGTTCCTCGTCGAGTTATCGAGGAGAGAGCGGTAGAACGGGCTGTCCCTTTCATACTCCTTACGGGAGACAAGAAGCGCGCACACCGAAAGGAATGCAAGGTAAAGAAGGTACAGGCCGAGGAGAGTACAGAGGACGATGAGAACGACGTTCATGAGAGATATGCCCCTCCGCTCTTTTCAGCTTCAGGGGATTCTGCAGAGATTATCTTTACTGACCACGTTCCCATGCCTCGATTATATCAGCGGGGGAAAACGATTATCAAGAAAAGAGGTGCGGAGTATATGAAAATTATATCGTTTTTGTTGATGGAAAAGAGGAGGTCACCCTCCTCCTGTCATATTGCGATATGCATCTTCTCCATTATACCTTCGAGATTGCTGTTTCCTATCTCGTTGGCCTTTGCCGTTCCCGCCTTTATGATATCACGCACATCGCTTTTGTGTTCCTCGTAGTAGTGACGCTTCTCGCGGATGGGGTCGAGAAGTTCGTTCATCTTCGCATTGAGGATCTTCTTGCATTCGACGCAGCCCATGCCGGCCGAGGTGCAGCGGCATCTCACATCCTCGAGCCCCTCTTCATTGAATGCCTTGTGATACTGATAGACCGAACAGACGTCGGGATTCCCCGGAATCTTCACCGAGATACGGTTCGTGTCCGTCTTTGCAAGACGTATCTTGTTCCACACCTCGTCGGGGGTGTCGCTGAGATAGATGGCGTTCCCGAGGCTCTTTCCCATCTTGCTGTTGCCGTCGAGGCCGCATAGACGTGATACCTGGCTGAGCTTGTAATCGGGTTCCTTGATGGATGTTCCGTACATCTCGTTGAAGCGCCTTACGAGCTTACGCGAGTATTCGATATGGGGAACCTGGTCCTCCCCCACCGGAACGAGGTCTGCGTTGCAGAATGTGATGTCGGCCGTCTGTGAGACCGGATAGCCCAGAAAGCCGTATGTCAGCTTCGAGAAATCATATTCCTTGTTGTCGTCCTGGAAACCGTAGGATCTCGCCTCCGTCTTGATAGTCGGGTTGATGAGAAGGTGGTTGCAGGTCGTGATCATCGAGTAGAACATCGTCAGAACATGAATGGAGGGCACCTGCGACTGCTGTATGAACGTCACCTTCTCCGGATCAAGTCCGACAGAGAGATTGTCCATCGTTATCTGGTAGATCGAATCATATATGAGTTCGGGCCTTTCGAAGTGCGTCGTCAGAGCCTGGACATCGGCGATGAGTATGAACTCCTCATAGTCGTCCTGGAGTGCTGCTCTGCTTCTGAGCGAGCCGCAGTAGTGACCGAGGTGAAGTCTCCCCGTCGGTCTGTCTCCCGTAAGAATCCTCTTCTTTTCCATTATTTTCTCCCCTGGCAGGATGCACAGCTGCAGCCCCCGTCATGAGGATGATCCGTGCAATAATAGCCCGAGCCCTTGTAGATCACGGCTCCCGGCTCTGTAACCATGCGTTTAGATACGCCCCCGCATGTAGGGCATACGTCGTCCTTGTCCGAGTCGTCGAAACATTTGAAAGCATCGTACTCGCTTCCGCAGGACGTACACTTATATGAATAAATAGGCATTCAGATTAATCCTCCAAGTCTTTCACCGATCAGGCTCTTCGCCTTCTCCTTCATTTCACCTGTGAGTGTGTAGTCGGTTATTACAACACTGCTTCCACTGGTAATAAAGATACCCGAAAGGGCGGAAACGTCAAGTTTCTCTCCGTTTCGTCTCTTCTCCTGTACTATCTGGTTTCTCAGGAGTGTGTTGAGGGCCCTCGCCGTTCCTTCCGACGACGTGTTGATGTAGCCCGAGAGCATCAGAATACCGTCCTTGTTGTCGAATAAAAGACAGGTCTGTTTTATCTCGGCTGTGACAGTATCAGGAAGCTCGAAACCTATCTGCGTAAGGCTCTCGGGTTCGAACACATAGACGGAGAAGACCGATGACGCCATCTTCAGCGCAGTCTCGTCGTTTATGAGCATCTCGCGCTCCGTGTACGAGCGTCTGTAGAACGACGGATAGTCGCCGTCCGTGAAGAGGAGCACCCCGTTCTGCGGAACGTAGAGACTGAGGCTCCCGTCCTTTGCACTGTACCACACGGCGTCCTCCTCCTTCTCCTTCGAGAAAGCGGAGGAGAACGTAAGCCCCGTGTTTATCCAGAAACGCGATATGTCGCCTTCGACGGCGCCTGATGTGACGTAGTACGCACCTTCGTCATCCTCCTCTTTGAGGAGGGATGCACTGATGCGTGTAGCCTTCTTCACCATTGTGCTGGTCTTCACACTGTCGTCGATGATTTCATCCAGTTCCCCGCTCTTTATCCTCTCCATATCGGCTGTCATGACGATCTCGCCCTTCTCGCCGAGTGCCTGGTAGAAGTATTCGGTGGTGAACGGTGTCCTGTGTACACAGCCCGTGAGGAGAATGACTATGACGAGTGCGGGGAAGAGGATTCTTTTCATATTAAACCTTTTCTACCTTTACGGTGACGTCCGTCTCGTTGATCTGGGACGTTTTCCCGTCGTTGGGTGCGAAAACAAGAGAATCGGAAAGTGTTTCCTTACTGATGAATGACGAGAACATTTCAACCGCCTTCTTCATTGTCTCGTCGCCGTAGAGGGTGAGCGAGATGTGGTCTGCAACGTCGAATCCGGCCTCCTTCCTCTCTGTCTGGACAAGTCTGACAAGGTCTCTTGCAATACCTTCGAGAAGAAGCTCCTCTGTAACCTCGGTGTCGTAGCCGACTGTGAGGTCGCCCTCGTTGAGGACTTTGACGTGTTCCTTCTCCGTTCTCTGTACCACAAGGTCGCCTTCCGTGATGTCGATGGAGCCTCCCGCGTAGTCGATCTTCTCGCTCTCCCCGTTGAGAATCTTCTCGATTCTCGATCCCACGAGGCCCTGGATGTGAGCCGCGACTTCCTTCATGGACTTTCCGAGCTTTGCCCCGAGAACCTTGAAGTTGGCCTTTGCCGAGTATGTTACGAGGTCCTCCTCGTTCTTTCTGACGAAGACCTTCTTGACGTTGAGTTCCTCCTTGAGGATGTCGATGTCTCTTTCGAGGGTCTCACGCACTTCAGAATTACGGCTGACGACGATGAACTCCTTCAAGGGCTGTCTGATCTTGAGGTTGGACTGAGCTCTCAGGGAGCGTCCCATCTCGACGGCCTTCATGACGACTCTCATCTCCTCTTCCTTGACTCTGTCCCTCTCCTCCTCGTTGTACTCGGGGTAGTCGCAGAGATGGACCGAAAGCGGCATGTCGTCTGTCCTGAGGTTCTGGTAGATGGTCTCGGTGACGAACGGGATCATGGGTGCCGCGACCTTGCAGAATGTAATGAGCACTCTGTAGAGGGTGTTGTATGCATCCTTCTTGTCGCTGTCGTTCTCGCTTCTCCAGAATCTTCTGCGGCTTCGTCTGATGTACCAGTTGTTGAGGTCGTCGATGAATGCCACGACTGCCTGTGTAGCATCCTGGATCTGATAGCTGTCAAAAGCCTTTGTAGTCTTCTCGACAAGAGCCTCGAGGTCGGAGATGATCCACTTGTCGAGGGGATTCTTCAGATCCTTCGTATCTGTAGAAGAAGGCTCGTAGCCGTCGATGTTTGCATATGTGACGAAGAACGAGTACGCATTCCAGAGAGGAATGAGAAGGCCCTTGAGCACGTCCTTCACAAGGTCGTCGGAATACTTGACGTCCTCGGCCCTGACGAGACACGAGTTGATGAGTGCAAAGCGCAGAGCATCGGCGCCGTACTCCTTCACGACTTCCATCGGGTCTGTGTAGTTGTGCTTGCTCTTGCTCATCTTGCTTCCGTCTTCCGCCAGCACGATTCCCGAAACGATGCAGTGCTCGAAGGCAGGCTTTCCGAAGAGTGCGGCAGCAAGAACGGTCAGCGAGTAGAACCATCCTCTCGTCTGGTCCAGGCCTTCGTTGATGAAGTCGGCAGGGAAGATCTCGTCCCATTTCTCAGCGTTCTCGAAGGGATAGTGCTGCTGGGCATACGGCATGCTTCCCGACTCGAACCAGCAGTCGAAGATGTCGGGAATACGGCGCATCGTACCCTTTCCGTCGGGGCTCGGCCATGTGAGATTGTCGACGAAGTGCTTGTGGAGGTCGTCGACCTTCTGTCCGCACTTCTCCTCGAGTTCCTTCACGGAGCCTATTACCTCGATATAGTCGGAACCGTCGCACTTCCAGATGGGAATTGGGTTGCCCCAGAAGCGGTTGCGGCTGATCGCCCAGTCTCTCGCGCCCTCGAGCCACTTGCCGAAACGGCCGTATTTGATATGCTCGGGAACCCATGTGATCTGGTCGTTGCATTCAAGCATCGTCTTCTTGATCTTCTGGATGTCGACGAACCAGCAGCTCATGGCCTTGTAGATGAGAGGCATTCCCGTTCTGTAGCAGAAGGGATATGAATGGAGGTAGTTCTCCCTCTTCACGAGCTTTCCGTTCTTTTTGAGCCATTCGATGATGCTCTTGTCGGCGTCCTTTACGAACATACCCGCCCAGTCGGCAACCTCTGATGTAAAGCGGCACTCCTCGTCGACGGGACATACGACGGGAACCTGCGGCAGCTTTGCCTTCATGGTGTTGTAGTCATCCTCACCGAAGCCGGAGGCCGTGTGTACGATACCGCAGCCGTCCTCCACCGTGACGTAGTCTGCACTTACGACCTGGAATGCCCCCGCATCCTTGAGGGAAGCAAAATACGGCATCAGAGGCTCGTACTTCATTCCGACAAGTTCCTTTCCCTTGACAGTTCTTATAATGCGGCAGCCCTTTCCGTCCTTGTAGTACTTACCGAGAAGATTCTGTGCAAGGTAATAGTGGCAGCCGTCGTCCTCGTCCTCGACCTCGACGTAGTCGATATCATCTCCGACAGCGAGTGCGAGGTTTGAGGGAAGCGTCCACGGTGTCGTCGTCCATGCAAGGAAGTAGCTGTTCTCCGTTCCGTCGATTCTGAAACGCACGGTCACGGCCTGGTCGGTGACGTCCCTGTAGCCCCCGAGTGAGACCTCCATGTTCGAAAGCGGACATGCGAGCTTCGGAGAGTAAGGAAGGACATTGTAGCCCTCGTAGATGAGGCCCTTGTCATAGAGTGTCTTGAAGACCCACCATACCGACTCCATATAATTCTTGTCCATCGTTCTGTAGCCGTTGTCGAAATCGACCCAGCGGCCAGTTCTCGTGATGGCCTTCTTCCATTCGGAAGTGTACCTGAGGACGATCGAGCGGCACTCCTCGTTGAACTTTGCGACTCCGTACTCGACGATTCTGCTGTGACCCGATACGCCGATCGTCTTCTCCATCTCCGCTTCGACGGGAAGGCCGTGGCAGTCCCATCCGAAACGTCTGATGACCCTGTGTCCCTTCATCGACTGATAGCGTGGAATGGCATCCTTGATAGTGCCGGGTAATATATGACCGAAATGAGGGAGTCCCGTTGCAAACGGAGGCCCGTCATAGAAAACATATTCGTTGTCGGCGGGACGACTTTCGATGGACTTTTCGTAAATCCTGTTGTCCTCCCAGAACGCCAGAACCTTCTCTTCTTCCTTTGGAAAGTTCACCTTATTGTTCACAGGTTCAAACATCTTTGTTTCTCCTTAGATTTTTCCTTTCCATTGTAAGAGTTTGGCGCCCTTTTCTTCAAGGGGAGCCGCCACAATGCTGACTCAAAAGCCCGAACTGTGGTAGATTTGGACCATGAAATACGAAGTGCCGGAGAATCTCAGGGAGCTCGGTGCGATTTTCTCCTCGCACTCCTACTCCCTCTATCTTGTCGGAGGAGCCGTCAGGGACTACCTCCTCAGAAGAAAGAACGATGACTACGATCTCACTACCTCCGCTCTCCCGGGGGAGGTCAAAGCCATGTTCAGGCGCACCATCGACACCGGGATAAAGCACGGCACTGTCACCGTTATCTACAAGGGCGCCCACTATGAAATAACCACCTTCCGCACCGAAGGCGACTACTCCGATTCGCGGCACCCGGACTCCGTCACGTTCGTGCGCTCCCTCGAAGAGGATCTCAAGAGGCGCGACTTCACGATAAACGCACTCGCAGTCGACGTCCTCACCGGCGGCATAATCGACATGCACGGCGGAATCGAGGACCTCAGGAGAGGGATTATAAGGGCTATCGGAGAGCCGGAGGAAAGGCTGAGAGAGGATGCACTGAGGATGATGAGGGCATGCCGCTTCTCCTCCAAGCTCGGTTTCGATATAGAAGAAAGGACCCTCTCTGCAATAAAGGACCTCAATGAGACCATCAGGAAAGTCTCGGTCGAGCGGATAAAGGAAGAGCTGGACAAGATGCTTCTCTCACCTTATCCGGTGAAGGGTCTCGGGTACATGGAGGAGACGGGGCTTCTCGCCGCCGTAATCCCGGAACTCTCACTCACTGATAACATAATTTCAGCCCTCGGAAGGGCGAAGGAGGCATCCCTCTCCCTTTCCTCTCTCTACGCCGTACTCTTCTCCGCCATGGAGGCTGATCGAGTTCATGACGTCCTTACACGTCTGAGATCTTCCAATAAGGAGAAGGACGAAGTCGTACACATCGTCAGAAGCCTCGGGTACGACGAGAGAAAATCGACGCCATATGACGCCCGTCTCTTCATCCGCGATAACGGAAGGGAAATCATCCCGGCTCTCTTCTCCGTGCGTCGTGCATTAAAGCCCTTCACAGAGAACGATGAGAAGTTCGTAAAAGCAGTAGAGAACGAAATAGAAAAGAAAAGCCCCACCGGAATCAGGGACCTTGCAGTCACAGGCGAAGATCTCGCATCGATTGTCCCGAAAGGACCGGGAATGGGAAGGATGCTGAACTGTCTTCTCGAAAAGGTCATCGAAAACCCGGAACTTAATACAAGGGAAAAGCTTCTCGCAGCCGCTGCGGAAGCTAATCCCTGTTCTTGAGTGTCTCTGTGTTGTTGGGCTCGAGTCCGAGATGTATGAGAGCCTCTCTTGCGGCGTTCTGCTCCGCATGCTTCTTGCTCTTTCCCGTCCCGGGGCCGTATGTCTTTCCCTCGACCCTTACGGTGACCGAGAAGACCTGGTCGTGATCCGGTCCCGTCTGTGACACGAGTGTGTACTCGGGAACCCTGCCCTTTCTCTTCTGGTAGTATTCCTGGAGCTTTGTCTTGTAATCCTTGTAGGCGACCTTGTTCCTGAGCACCTTCTCTATCTGGGAGGGAATGAATGAAAGTATGAAGGTGCGTGCCTCCTCAAGCCCCCTGTCGAGATAGACTGCCGCAATCACGGCTTCCATCGCATCGGCCTGGATGGCCTTCTTTCTCGCACCGCCCTGGGTCTTCTCGCCCTTCCCTATGAGAAGATAGCGCTCGAACTCGAGTCGCGACGCCACTTCCGAAAGGCTGTCCTCGCTGACGACGATGGCCTTGATCTTCGAAAACTCCCCCTCATGATAGACGCCGTAGTAGTTGTCGAAAAGATACTCGGCGGTAACCATATCGAGAACGGCGTCCCCGAGAAACTCCAGGCGCTCGTTGTTATCCATTCCGCCCCTTGCCTCATTTGCGTATGAGGTATGCGTGAATGCGAGATTGAGGAGTTTTATGTTGTTGAAGCGGAGGTTGTTCTCCTCCTGAAAACAAATAAGCTCCCTTTCTCTGGCACTGTCAGGAACGGGAGCATTGAAAGCGGAAGGATTCAACTTAGTTGAGTTCCTTCATAAGGTATTTGACGGAGTCGCCGACTGTCTCGAAGCTGTTTGCTTCGTCATCGGAGATTGTGACGCCTGTCTCTTCCTCGAGTGCATATACGAGATCGTATGTGTCAAGGCTGTCAGCGCCGAGGTCCTTGCGGAAGGATGCTTCCATAGTGACCTTGTCGGGGTTGACTCTGAGTTTCTCTACAACGAGATTCTTCACTTTGTTAAAGATTTCAGCTTCTGTCATCTGATTACTCCTCGTCGACTGCTACAACTGCCTTGCCTGCATAGTAACCGCACTTCGGGCAGACACGGTGTGACGGAATAAGGTTGCCGCATGTCTGGCATGTAACAAGATTGGGAGCGGAAAGCTTCATGTTTGCAGCTTTTCTGGATGCTGCTCTGGACTTGGATGTTTTATACTTAGGAGTTGCCATTTTAAAACCTCTCTGTTTTCTTGTTCTGA
>CAVDOI010000094.1:0-8202 GCA_963610485.1 Lachnospiraceae bacterium | reverse complement strand
GTTTTCCGGTTTTATCGGAGCAGAACTGGGCGCCATGCTGCAGATGACGGGCTCATAACTGCTCAGAAGGGTAGTTCTTCCTCCTCCTCTCCGTCATCGTTGAGAGGGACTGTCTCCAACTCGTCTTCGTCCGTACTCGTCACCTTCTCGATTCTGCGCTGGATCTTATCGAGGGTCTTGCTGAGCTTGGCCGCCAAAGCACTTCCTTCTTCGTAAAGTTCCACGCTTCTCTCGAGTCCTGTCTCCGGATTCTTCAACAGAGCGGTGATTTCTTCCATTCTTTTGAGATCTTCTTCAAAGCTCATATCGTCTCCTTCACTGCGGCCCTTAACGTGCCGTCCTGCATTCTTATTCTTATCTCGTCATCCTTACGGACGCCTTTAACTCTTGTTATTACCTTTCCGCTTTCATCCGTGACGAGTGCAAAGCCTCGGCTGAGGACGGAGAGGGGACTCAGAGCATCGAGCTCCTTCCTTCCGCTCTTCACCTTCTCCGAATAGTAAGTTACGGAGGACCTCAGAAGAATCGAAGCCGTCCTGCGGTAGTCATCGATGACCCTGCGGCCGCTTTCCACGATATGCGGCAGGGTGAGATCGAGAGAGGATGTAAGAAGTTCGAGCTTCCGCTTTTCATCTCTGATTCTTCTTTCCATCGATTCTCTGAGTGCGTCCTCGCCGAACGAGAGCCGCATCTCGGCATTCTGGAATCTGCTCGAGAGGAGCATCTTCATCGCCGATGTTGACGGTATGATACCTCGGGCCCTGTCAAGTTTTGCCTTCATGAGGGATTCGATGACGCTCGTGTCGGGGATGAGGCTCCTCGTGCGTGTGATCCGGTTCTCCATTACGAGATTCATCGTGTTCAGTATGGAGGCGAACGAGTTGCGTTTTTTCAGTATGTCCTTCGTGACAATCTCCGCCGCTATCGAGGGTGTTCCCGCCCTCAGAGAAGCGACGTAGTCCGAAAGCGACCAGTCGCTCTCGTGTCCGACTGCGGAGATGACAGGAATCTTCGATTCATGTATCGCGACTATGACGGCGTCTTCGTTGTATGGCATGAGATCTTCCCGGCTTCCGCCTCCGCGGGCGACTATGAGAACATCGCATGCTTCGAAGTTGTTCGCCTGTCTTATTCTCGAGGCGATTGTCTCCTCGGCTCCCCCGCCCTGAACGGCGCATGGAAAGAGGATGATGTCGAGAGAGGGGGCACAGCGCCGTGTGACGTCAAGGATATCGTGGATGACGGCGCCCGTTGCACTCGTGACGACTCCGACTTTCTTTATCACAGAGGGAAGCTGAGGCTTGTTCTGAGGGTCGAACCATCCCAGGTTCTGGTAGTAGAGCTTTCTCTTCTCGATGAGTGCCTGGAGCTCCCCGTCTCCCTCCCTTACCATTCTTGAGATGATGAAGCTCAGCTTTCCGTTCTTTTCATATATCGAGATATGACCCGTCGCGACGACGAGGTCTCCCGTCGAGAACTTCTCGAGTCCGCGGGTGTTCGAGCGGAAGACGGCACAGGGAATGGAGGCTGTGCTGTCCTTGAGATCGAAGTAGTAGTGGCCCGAGTTGTTCGCCCGGAAGCCGTTACCGCTTATCTCACCCTTCACGATGATCTGGGGGAACATCTCGTCGAGTGACTGTTTGATGAGTGCGTTGCATTGAGATACCGTCAGTATCTGAGTCAGTTCGTCGTATGCCATACATACATATTATAGCACATGGCGGCAGAAAAAAACTGCCCGTTTCCGGACAGCGTTGATTAAGTTTATAAAACTTAGTCTTCGACGATTGCGCCCTGCGGACAGACAGATGCGCATGTGCCGCAGCTGAGGCATGCATCTTCATCGATTTTGTAGATCGGATCGCCTTCCGAGATAGCAGATACCGGGCATTCGCCGGCACATGTTCCGCAAGCGACACATGAATCAGTAATCTTATAAGCCATAGTTCTTCTCCTTAAAGAAAGATTACCTAGAGTATATTCCCGAGAGGGTGTCGGGTCAACCGGATTGTATTTCCTTTTGGGTGGTCTTTGTGTAGAATACCGTGGTATGAAAAAACTCGTTATTGCGGAAAAGCCGTCAGTCGGCAGGGAAATTGCAAAGAACCTCGGATGCACACAGAAGTGCACTGGATATACAGAAGGAAGCGGCTGGGTCGTGACATGGGCCCTGGGGCACCTGGTGGAGCTCGCAGAGCCCCAGCACTACAGCGAGAGCTATAAGCGCTGGAGTCTGAAGGACCTCCCGATGCTTCCCGATTCGCTCGATGAGGAGGTCATCGATGAGACGAAGGATCAGTACGCCGTCATCGCGGGACTCCTCGGACGGGACGACATATCCTCAGTCGTCATAGCAACAGATGCCGGAAGGGAGGGGGAGCTCGTTGCGAGGTGGATTCTGAAGGCCGCCGGGTACGAGGGTAAGTGCGAACGCCTTTGGATATCCTCCCAGACGGAGAAGGCCATAAAGGAAGGATTCGAGAATCTCAGACCGTCCGAAGAGTACGACAACCTCTATCATGCCGCCGAGTGCAGGGCACAGGCCGACTGGTATGTAGGCATGAATGTTACGCGTGCCCTTACATGCTACTACGATGCAAAACTCAGTGCAGGCAGGGTCCAGACTCCCACCCTTGCCCTCATGACAGAGCGTGAGGACGAGAGAGAGAAGTTCCTCGGCTCCTTCTACTATTCTGCACGTGCATCATTCGGCCTCTTCAGCGCTTCCTATTACCCCGAGGAGAACTCCGTAAGGTTCCGTGACGAAGAGCTCGCCTCCGATATGGAGACATGGAAGGGGAAGAAGGGCCGGGTTGTTTCTATCACAAAGGAGGAGAAGAGCGAGGAGGTCCCTCTGGCATATGACCTGACAGAACTCCAGAAAGATGCGAACATCGCCTACGGCTTCTCTGCAAAGGAGACTCTCGACACGCTCCAGAGACTATACGAAGTACATAAGATAGTGACCTACCCGCGCACCGACAGCAGGTGCATCACCCCCGATATCATACCGACGCTGAGGGAGAGGATCAGGGCACTGCTTCCGACCGAGTTCTCCTATTGTGCGGAGGAATATCTCAAGAACGGTTTCAGGGAGGACAACCCGAGATTCGTCAACGCCGATCTCGTCAGCGACCATCACGCACTGCTTCCGACGGAGCAGAGGGTGAGAATCGAGGACCTCAGCGAGAACGAGAAGAAACTGTGGCGTCTCATAGCCCTCAGGTTCCTCGAGGTTCTGGGAGAGGACTACACATATGAGACAACGACAGTGAAGATGGACGTTGAGGGAAAGACCTTCGTCGCGCGTTTCACGACACCCCTCAGAAAGGGATTCAGAAGTGTCTCCCAGAGTGTATCCTTCAAGTCGGCAATACTTCCCGTCGAGACAGATGATGATACGTCACTCATAAAGACTCTCAAGGAAGGCGACGAGCTTGCAGTAATATCCATAAAGGTGAAGAAGAGCAGTACGACGCCCCCCGAGAGATACACCGACGCAACTCTTCTGAGTGCGATGGAACATGCAGGACGCTTTGTCGAGGATACGGCTCTCAAGGCAAACCTTACATCGGGACTCGGAACTCCTGCAACACGTGCGGACATAATCGAGAAGCTCGTGCAGAACCGCTATGTCGAAAGAAGCGGAAAGTACTTTGTACCGACAGCCAAGGGAAGGGAGGTCGTGAGACTCGCCCCCGAGACTCTGAGATCTCCGGAACTCACCGGCGTATGGGAGGGAAGACTTGAAAGGATAAGCAGGGGAAAGGAGGATCCTGCACTCTTTATAAAGGATATAAAGAAGATGGCTTCGGATCTCGTTTCATCTGTCGAAAAGTCACCGCTTGTCTTCGAGCCGAAGTTCCAGGACACGAAGAAGTGTCCTTACTGCGGCCGCGACATGATGAAGGCCCAGGACGGAGACGGCAGCATCCACTATATCTGCCAGACACTCTCGTGTCAGTATGAGGAGAGGGTCGTGAGAACGAAAATAACGGCACCTCCTCTGCAGAGCGCGAAGAAGACGGTGACGACGGAAGGCGGAAAGGTCAGGGTCGTCATAAAGAAGAGCGGGGTGAAGGTCGCCTCTCCTGCTGTGTATGAGACAAGGACTGAAGTCGTCAGGGAGAGCAAACGCAGGATGCGCAGGGACGACAGGGAGAAGGGAAACAGAAATACATCCTACTCATATTCATCGTCCTCTCATTCCGACGGCGGAACGATGGCCGACTTCTTCCGCCTCTCGGCAGAGCGTGATGCTGAAAGGAAGAACAGGAAGAAGAAATGATAATACACGGACTACAGAAACTGACGCTTGTCGACTATCCGGGCAAATGTGCGTGCATTCTCTTCACGGGTGCATGCAATTTCCGCTGTCCTTTCTGCCAGAACGGAAGCCTTGTGCTTGACCCCGGGGGAGAGCCGGTGATTTCCGATGACGAGATATTCTCCTTCCTCTCCCGGAGGCGCAGGATGCTTGAGGGCGTGGTCGTTACGGGAGGGGAGCCGACCATCAATGCCGACCTCATACCGTTCCTTTCTCGGATCAAGGAGATCGGTTACTCCGTGAAGCTCGACACCAACGGCTATCTTCCCTCTGTTCTGAAGGCTGCAGTCGGAAGCGGATACGTCGACTATGTGGCGATGGACATAAAGACGAGTCTCGACGAATATTCTCTTCTCTCCGGTGTCGATACGGATACATCAAGGATAAAGGAAAGCATCGACTTTCTTCTTTCGGGTACGGTCGACTACGAGTTCCGCACGACGGTCGTGGATGAACTACACCACAGAGAAAATTTTGAAAAAATCGGTGAAACAATAAAGGGTGCAAAAAGATACTTTCTGCAATCCTTTGTCCCGTCGGAAGATACCATTTCCGGCGGATTTACGACCCCGTCCGTCGAGAAGCTCGAAAACTACAAGGAAATACTAAGAAGTTATATAGAATGCGTATCAATACGTGACAGGTAATTACACTACATATAGCGTACTTCCTATATTGACACCACTTTATACAGTATATTGGTACTTGCAAAGAGAAAAAACCTGTGATACCTTTTCCCCTACCTAAGGAGAAAGAAGAAATGTATCATGTTGTCAAGCGTGACGGTAAGGAAGTACCGTTCGATATAAAGAAGATCTCTCTGGCAGTAGAGAAGGCTTTCGAGTCGATAAAGAAGGAGTACGACGAGAATGTAGTCGACTTCATCGCCCTCAAGGTGACATCAGACTTCTCGTCGAAGGTCAGGGACGGAAAGGTGAGTGTCGAAGACATCCAGGACTCCGTCGAGAGGGTGCTCTCGCAGGCGGGCTACGAGGATGTCGCCAAGTCCTATATCCTCTACCGCAGGCAGAGAGAGAGAATCAGGAACATGAAGAGTGCGACACTCGACTACAAGAGCGTCGTCGACAACTATCTGAGACTCAACGACTGGAGAGTCAAGGAGAACAGTACGGTCACATACTCGGTGGGCGGACTCATCCTCTCCAACAGCGGTGCCATCACGGCAAACTACTGGCTGAGCGAGATCTACGATGATGAGATCGCATCTGCGCACCGCAACTGTGACTTCCACCTCCATGACCTGAGCATGCTTACAGGCTACTGCGCAGGCTGGTCGATCAAGCAGCTCATCCAGGAGGGCCTCGGAGGACTTCCCGGAAAGATCTCGTCATCCCCTGCAAAGCACCTTGCGACACTCTGCAACCAGATGGTCAACTTCCTCGGAATACTGCAGAACGAATGGGCGGGTGCCCAGGCCTTCTCGTCATTCGACACATACCTTGCGCCTTTCGTCAGGACAGACAATCTCTCCTTCGACGCAACGAAGAAGTGCATCGAGAGCTTCGTCTACGGCGTCAACACGCCCTCGAGATGGGGAACCCAGGCTCCGTTCTCGAACATCACCCTCGACTGGGTGTGCCCGGAGGACATGAAGAACATGCCGGCAATCGTCGGCGGTAAGGAGATGGACTTCACATACGGTGACTGCCAGAAGGAAATCGACATGGTCAACCGTGCCTTCATCGAAGTCATGATAGACGGCGACAGCGAGGGCAGGGGCTTCCAGTACCCGATTCCGACTTATTCCATAACAAAGGATTTCGACTGGTCGGATACGGAGAACAACAAGCTGCTCTTCACCATGACCGCCAAGTACGGCACTCCGTACTTCTCGAACTACATCAACTCCGACATGCAGCCCAGCGATGTCAGGAGCATGTGCTGCCGTCTCCGCCTGGACCTCAGAGAGCTCAGAAAGAAGACGGGAGGCTTCTTCGGAAGCGGAGAATCGACCGGCTCCATCGGTGTCGTCACGCTCAATATGCCGAGACTGGCCTACAATGCGAAGGACAAGGAAGACTTCTACAAGAAGCTGGATCATCTCATGGATGTTGCGGCACGCTCGCTCAAGGTCAAGAGAACCGTCATCACGAAGTTCCTCGAGGAGGGTCTCTATCCATACACAAAGAGATACCTCGGAACGTTCGACAACCACTTCTCGACAATAGGACTTGTCGGCATGAATGAAGCATGTCTCAATGCATCCTGGCTGAGGTGCAATATCGCGGACGAAAGGGGACAGGAGTTCGCCATCGAATGTCTCAACCACATGAGGGAGAGACTCTCCGATTATCAGGAGCAGTACGGCGACCTCTACAACCTCGAGGCAACCCCCGCCGAGAGCACATCGTACCGCTTTGCAAAGCACGACGTCGAACAGTTCCCGGACATAATAACGGCATCGTCGGATGACAAGAGCCCGTACTATACGAACTCCTCGCATCTTCCCGTCTCGTTTACGGACGATGTCTTCGAGGCACTCGACATCCAGGACAGGCTCCAGACTCTCTATACATCGGGAACGGTATTCCATACATTCCTCGGAGAGAAGCTCCCTGACTGGAAGGCTGCGGCAACACTGGTGAAGAAGATTGCGGAGAACTACGAGCTTCCGTACTACACACTCTCTCCGACGTACTCGATATGTCAGGAACACGGCTATCTTGCAGGCGAGGTATATAAGTGTCCGGTATGTGGAAGAAAGACGGAGATCTACTCCCGTATCACAGGATATTACCGCCCGGTACAGAACTGGAACGTCGGAAAGAGCGAAGAGTTCAAAGAGCGCCGCGAGTATGATATCCCGGCATCGAAACTCATGTTTCGAGACAAAACCAAAAGAAACGAGACATTATCAAAAGAAACAAGTGCGAAAAATGACGAGTCGGCAAAGGACATTATCAAAGGAAACGAGTTAAAATTATTCACTACAAAATCCTGTCCGAATTGTCCCAGAGTCAAGAAAGCTCTTGCTGATAATGGTATCGAATATGAGCTCGTTGATGCTGAGGAACAGGCTGCTCTCTCCCAGAAGTATGGGATTAAGAGTGTCCCGACTCTCGTTGCCGGAGAAAAAGTAATTACCGGTGTCGGACCTGTGCTTGCATGGATTAAAGGCAGCAAGGCAAATGTAGGTTAAGCAATTCCTTTACAAAAGGTTTATGGACCTGTTCTCTTCGGAGGACAGGTCCTTTTGCTTTCCATTGTCAAACGAACTTAAATTTTATTTCCGAGACGGCGAAGACGGCAATAATCGCTTAAATCAGGCTCTCCACGGCGGAAAATGGTGTTTTTCACGCCGGAGAATTTTCTCCCCGCCGGAGCGACGACGGAAAACAACGATATTATTGCAATTTGCTGGGTATATGATGAGAATATCTGTTATGAATAGAAAAACAAGACACATACTTTCGATATCGCTCCTCTCTCTACTCTTTGTAGTACTTGTCGTATTCTTCCTGATAGAGTACAAGACAACTTACAGAAAGACTGAGGTATTGTCTTCTTCGAATGGAGATTATCGTATATCGATATATATGATAGGAGAACCCGAATTCCCGTATGGCTATACAAAGTGGGGATTTGCTCTATATAACGGTAAGACTAAGATTACTAACGAATCTCTATCTCTGCTTAATGACGGACAGAATGTAACTGAAGACAATTTTCATGTTACCTGGGGTGATAATACCGTAACAATAATCGCATCCGGATCTGAACAAAATGACATAAAGTTCGTTGTTTCGTTAGCGAATTAGACATTATCAAAAGAAACAACAGTATCATGGATAGTTATAATTAGCTATTTGGATAATATTAAAAGAAAAAAATTAGATAATCCTATACAATTCTAT
>CAVDOI010000093.1:0-8338 GCA_963610485.1 Lachnospiraceae bacterium | reverse complement strand
GTTATTCTGTGTGCAAGTAAAGATGATGCTGTTGTTGAGTATGCTTTGAGCCGAAGTCTTTCTCCGACCCTGGTGTCTGATTACCGTCTCTGCCTTCCTGACAAAAAATTACTTGAGAATAAACTAAGAGAAATCACAGATATAGCGTTTGAGGATGAAGATGAAGGTGACAGCAAGTGAATATTAATCTCTTTGAGACAATATAACAGGCGACATGAAATGTTGTTAAGAAGATAAGATTATTTAAGTTGTTTTAATCATTCCAATAGGTTTTTGATTTGTGTCACCACTGGTGACACAAATGCAATTAGAGATATAATCCCTTACGAAATCTAGAGTTATATTTTTTAATAGTGAATTTTGGGGATGAGGTGTTGTTGCCTTTTGCGATATTAAAAAAGTCCTCGGTTTCCCAAGGACACATTTCGGAGAAGGGGGGATTCGAACCCCCGGACCCGGTATTAGCAGGTCAACTCCTTAGCAGGGAGCCCGATTCGGCCTCTCTCGCACCTCTCCAATACGTTATCGGAAGGAGAGGGATTCGAACCCCCGGTGAGTTGCCCCACGGCTGCTTTCAAGGCAGCTACCATCGACCTCTCGGACATCCTTCCAGATAAGATACAAAACGGATTTTAGGAAATTGCCCCTCCAATGTCAAGCTGAATACGGCCTTGTCCCCAATCTCCTATTTCTTTCCGGAATCCCTCGATATCACGGGCGGGGAGGGCGCCTTTTATCCTGACGGCCGTGTCGAATTCCTCGCTGAGGGACGTGCATCCGTATTTTTCGATGACCGCCTTTATGGGGGTATAGAGATCGTACTGGAGCGTGATGATGAAGGGAGCGTAGTCTACAAGTTCCTCTGTTTTGACTGTTTTCAATACCTCCTTGACGCTGTCGCCATAGGCTTTGACGAGGCCTCCTGTTCCGAGGAGTGTTCCTCCGAAATAGCGGATGATGCAGATGCAGATGTTGGTAATCCCGCTCCCTTTAAGAACCTCGAGCGCGGGGCGTCCTGCCGTGTTCTTCGGCTCCCTGTCGTCTGATGAGGAGTAGAGTGTGCCGCTCTTTCCGACGACGGCGGCATGTACGACGTGTGTGGCGTCGCTGTATCTTTTTCTTGTTTCGCTCACCCTCTCTCTGACTTCTTCGAGTGAGGTGACGGGTGAGGCTTCGGCTATGAAGCGGGAGCGCTTCACTGTTATTTCAGCTGATGCTGCTCTCTTAAGTCTCTTCACGTCTCTCTCCCTTCCAGTTGTGCGAGAAGATGTTGTCGCTCTCCGTAAGTGCCGTTATTCTCCCGGCCGCTTCTGTAAGCTCCCTGTTCTCCTCTTTTGTGAGTTCCACCTTTGTCCAGTCCAGCTGTTTCGTATCTGATACTCCGCGTATCATAATGTACGGATTCTGTTCATATACCCAGCTCAGGGCGATATCTGCCCGGGTGACATTCCTTTCTTCCGCCATCCTGTCAAGGAGAACGTACAGCTCTCCGATAAGAGGGGAGGATGAGAACGGAAGAGTCCCGAGAAGGGGCTTCGGGGATGTGAGTATCCCCATGCCGAGCGGGGCGTAGGTGAGGGTGCGGAGGCCGAGTTTCTTCTCCTCTTCATAGTCCCTGTTCCATGCAAGGGAGAGCGGACGCTCATGATAAGTTATCCCGAAGTCCGATACCGTCTTCTTCAACAGACTGAGAGGAAAGTTGCTGACTCCTGTCTCTATCGCCCTGCCGTCGTTCTTCATTCTTTCGAGGGTTTTCAGTGTCTTATAGAGTCCTGTCTCCTCCTCCGGCCAGTGTATGAGAAGAACGTCGAAGTAGGAGGTATGGAGCCTTTTGAGTGCCGCACCGGCCTTCTTTTCGAATGTCGGAACGGAGGCTATCTTCTCGATTATGTGCCACTCTGATCTTGCGGCTCCGAGCTCCTTTAATGCCGAGTAGAGGATTGTGTCTGCATCGAGGTAGGAATAGGCCGAGTCGAATGTCCGTATTCCTTTTTTATAAGCAGTGCGGATGATTCTTTTTCCCGCATCCGGGGGGAGGCGTCTGTGGAACCTTCCTTCCCCGATGTTCCAGAGCCCCAGGGCCTCATTCGTCATCGTCTTCAGTCTCCGGGTCTCCGAGTTCCTCGATCCTGCTGTCGATGAGCTTTCTGTCGTCGAAGATGAAGTAGCCGTTGAACCTCTTGCCGTCGATCAGGAGCGGGAACCACAGCCTGTCGTCCTCCCACATGTTGGAGTAGTCGAGTGTGCTGATCTTTGCCCAGAAAGGCTTTGTTTCGTCGCATTCGTCGATGAGTGTGCCGGAGTACGTATGAGTTACGAATACGTAGCCGATCATCCTCGTGCCGTCCTTGAACTGGAAGTAGAGGGTTCCCCTCTCCTCGAGATCGCTCACGTCGAGTCCCGTCTCCTCCTTCGTCTCCCTTACGGCAGCCTCCGTCTTTGTCTCCTCGAGTTCGATGTGACCTCCCGGACCGTTGTAGTAACCGTCTCCCATTCCTCTCTTCTTGAGGATGAGGAGTATATTGTCGCCGTCGATGACGTACGTAAGAACGCACCTCTCAGTCGGCTCCCATTCATCCCATGCTATATCATCAACCCTGTCGGCCAGTCTGCACTCCTCGTTGAACTTGTCCTCGAGGTATGTCGGGCTCTTCTTTTTCTCCTCTTCTTCCTTTTTCTCCTTCTCCTCGGGGTGAAGAAGGTAGTAGCAGTCATCGCAGAGATTGTCGTCCCTTCCGAAGACGGCATCCCAGCTCATCTTCTTTTCGCACTTGACACATTTTCTTCTCCAGGGCCATACCTTCTTCCTGAGTAGTATCACGGAAAGGAGGAAGAGGCCGCATGCAACCCATTCAAGCCAGGACGGCAGTGCCTCCACCTTGTCTATCACGATGAGAAGGAAGTAGAAGACGAGAAAGAGGAGGGCCAGGAGAACGAGGGAGAACCTCTTCTTCTGTGCATCCTTATATTTTCTGAGTGAGAGATTGAGTATGATGACCGTGATCATCACGAAGTCCAGCATTTGCGTAACAACAGATAAAACCATACGTCCGATTCTATATGTTCCATCTCCGTTCATCAACTTCAGCCTTCTGTGTTCTTTGTGTTTTGTGAATCGGGAGGACTGCTGTTTTATGGAAAAAGTTACATTACTGCGCTGAAAAATCGGAAAAAGTTACATGGAGGGTCTGTTTCTCATGGAAAAAGTTACATTTGCCATTATAATAAGTGAAAACTGGAGGCGTTATGCTTGAGAGGGAAATCGAGAAGGACATACTTGACTGGATTAAAAGCGGTGACAGACGCTCGCTCATGATTGAAGGTGTGCGTCAGGCGGGGAAGACGTATATTATAAGGAAGGCCCTCGAGAGTGCCGGCGCCGACTGGGCGGAGTTCAATCTCTATGACAACAAGTCCCTCGCTCTGGGCCTTGCCGACTGCAGGAATACCGATGAGCTGGTGGCTCAGCTTTCACTCTATACGGACAAACGTCTTCAAAGAGGAAAGACGATCATATTCATCGACGAAGTGCAGAGATGTGAAGATATCGTGACAATGATCAAGTTCTGGTGTGACGAAGGCATATTCCGGTTCATTCTCAGCGGTTCTCTCCCCGGTGTTTCATACAAACACATCACATCTGTTCCCGTCGGATACATGAAGGTCCTGAAGATGTATCCGATGAACTTCAGGGAGTTTCTGCAGATATATAACATGACCGACGAGCTCATGAAGTATCTTGAAGATGCTTTCAGAAACAGAACACCTGTCAACGAAGGTATTCACAGACGGCTTCTCGATGCTTTCCGGATGTATCTTGTTGTCGGCGGTATGCCCCAGGCTGTCCAGGAGTACAAGAACAGCCATGATCTGAAAAGGGTTTCCGATATCCAGAAACAGATTGTGGCATTCTACAAATGGGATTTCTCCCGGTATCAGGAAGATGAGGGCAGGATATACCTCTCACGCATTTATGATCTGATTCCTGCCGAGCTGAAAGAACAGAACAAGAGGTTCTCCTTCTCCGCTGTGAAGGAAGGACTGGCCTATGGAAGATGCCGGGAGGATTTCCTATGGCTTACGAATGCGGGGGTGGCCCTTCCCGTATGTAGCGTCAAGTCTCCGGAGCGCCTCTCCTTCTCAACGAGAAGAACAGTCTTTTCAAACTCTTCCTTTCCGATATCGGGCTCCTGACTGACATATACGGGACGGAAGCGAAGACGGCGGTTCTGAATGAAAAGAAGGACATCAACGCCGGAGCACTTTATGAGAACTATGCCGCCCAGGAACTCTATGCCGCCGGCTTCACTCCGTATTTCTACAATTCCAAGAAGATGGGGGAACTCGATTTCGTAATCGAGTACAGGGGCAGGATACTGCCTCTGGAAATCAAGAGCGGTAAGGACTACTACCGGCATTCGGCTCTCAACAACGTACTTTCCGTGGAGGAGTACGGGATAGAGGAGGCGTTTGTGTTCTCGGAGGGAAATGTCGAAGTCGACGGCAGGGTTGTCTATTATCCGATATACATGATGATGTGTCTTAAAGAAGAAGTGAAACTTCCCCGGATCGAGCCCTTCGACTTTTCGAAAATCCCGCTCTGAATTTATGTCAAATACTCTTTTTCTGTGCTATCGTAGTTTCAGGAGAAAAAAATGGAAATCAACAGATATATCGATCACACACTGCTTGCTGCAGATGCAACGAAGGACAGAATAATTAAGCTGTGCAATGAGGCGAGGGAGTATAAGTTCGCTTCTGTATGCGTAAACTCTTGCTGGGTCGGACTATGCGCCGATCTTCTCAAAGGAAGCGGCGTCGAGGTATGCACCGTCGTGGGCTTCCCGCTAGGGGCCATGGTGACGAAGGCGAAGGCATATGAAGCTGAATGTGCCGTTTCCGACGGCGCCGACGAAGTCGATATGGTAATCAACATCGGGGATCTCAAGGACGGCGATTACAAGGCTGTCGAGGACGACATCCGTGCTGTCAAAGCGGCCTGCGGCGATAAGATACTGAAGGTCATCATCGAGTGCTGTCTCCTTACTGACGAGGAGAAGGTGAAGGCATGCGAGCTCAGCGAGGCGGCAGGTGCCGACTACGTCAAGACATCCACGGGCTTCTCGAAGGGCGGAGCAACAGCGGAGGATGTCGCTCTGATGAGATGCACTGTCGGTGACAGGCTCGGCGTCAAGGCTGCAGGCGGCATAAGGGACAGGGCGACAGCCGAGAAGATGATCGAAGCAGGTGCTTCGAGGCTCGGCTGCTCGGCAGGAATCGCAATCGTAAAGGGCTAGGAGATGCCGAATACTGAATCATCACAGTCGAGTGCCGATTTTCTCAAATCCCTCGGCTTTCCGACGCTGACTGTTCACGACACTTTCCAGCATTTCGACTTCACGCTTCCCGGACGCAGGGTGCTTCTTATCGGGCCCATGGGGTCGGGTAAGACGGAGTACGCCGCACGTGTATGGAGGGATGCGCTTGTCGCGAGAAGCAAAGGCGACAGTGTCGCCGCATCCACAAGCACCGGGCTCAGGGACAGGAGGAACGTCTTCTTCATCCGTACGGTCATAGACGGCGCGAGGTTCACAGACTATCCAGATGACGCACTTGCGTACCGTTCGGGGTATGTAAGGTGCGGCGAGAACATCGCCAGGGTGCGTGACAGCTTCGACTTCGAACAGGTACTCAGGGACAACCCTACAGTGGGGACGTTCATCATCGACGAGGCGTCGTTCTTCGACGAGAGACTTGCCTATGTTGCACGCAACTATGCGGTGTCTGAAGGGTGCATGTTCGTCTTCCCGACACTGGTACTCAATTTCAGACGCGAGTTCTTCAATTCGACTGCACGCCTCATGCTCGATATCGCAACGGATGTGCTGCCGCTTACAGCGTACTGCGAGGAGAAGAGCTGTCTCTCCTCCGCCTTCTACACCTACAGATACTATCTCGTCGACGGGAAGGAGTGTCCTGCACTCTACTTCGACCCCCTCATCGTGGTCGGCGGCGACAGGGTGAAGGAGGGAGGTGTCGAGCCCAACTATGCATCCCGCTGCGACAGGCATCACTACCTTCCGGGCAAGGAGTACACCTTCTTCACCCTCAAGCCCCTCGGACTCGATGCCGGCAAGGGAGATACTGCAGCACTCGTCAAAGAGCTCGGCGCTCTCAAGAACGACATAAGATCATCGCTTCTCTACGAGTCGCTCTACCGCCGTTACAAGGACGATCCCGACGGGGAGACATACCTCAATTCGATTCTTCCCGTACATATTGCCGAAAAGGCCCTTGCGTACCTCTTCAGCGAGCAGAACCTCATCAGCGAGATACTCCTGAGGCGTATCGTGGATGAGCTCGAACTCGACAAGGAATATCTTGAGAAGACCCTCAGGGAGAACAGGCGTCCTGTCTCCTTCGAAGAACAGTACCTTCTCTAGTGTAGCGTCTCAATGACATTTTGAATAATCTGCTAAATATACTAAAATAATTGTTGTTATTTATCCTAACTATGCTAATATATGAGTAAGAAAATTAGTATAATTAGGAGGAGCTATGTCAATCACACGCTCTTACAACAAAAACACGGGCATAAACTATGCCTACGACACGACCTATGTCTGGGATGACGAACTGCAAAAGAAGGTACAGAAAAAGAGATGTATCGGACAGTTTGATAAAAAAACAGGAGAGGTAGTTCCTAACAGGAAACGTGGAAGACCGAGGAAAGAGGTTACAACACCAGTTGTTCAAGAGGAAGAAAAGCCTGCTATTGAGAAAAACAGTGCGTCCATTGCGAAGACTATGGAAGACATCTCTTCGAGGCTGGGAGAGATAGAAGAGTCATACCATTCTCTCGAGAAAGCAGTAACAGCACTCGGAAAGGATCTGGCTCGCCTGAAGGAACAGACAGTATGATGAAAAGTCTGCGTCTCCACGGCGGCTGAACGAGGGTTTACCTATGGGAAGGCCTCGCATCTACCACATATCCTTAACAGAAAAGGAACGGGACTTCCTGAATAATGTCAAAAGGAAGACTGAGTCCCATACTGTCTTTTCTCGATGCAAGGTTCTGCTCGAGGCGGATGAGGGCCGCTTTAAACAGCGTTCCACACAGAAAATAGCTGCTAAGTCAGGTGTCACACCTGCAACGGTGTCTGCCGTGCTAAAGCTTTTCGTCGAAGGCGGGGTTTCTAATGTTATAACGCTTAAAAGGAATCCAAATTCGGATGTCTCAAGGCTGAAGGTCACAGGAGAAGTCGAAGCGAAGATAATTGCAAAAGCCTGCAGTAGCAAGCCGGAAGGACATGCCCGCTGGACACTGACCCTCCTGACAGATGAGATGAAGGTTATCCTTGAGGAAGCTGTCAGCAGGTCAACCATCGGACGAACACTTAAGAATAATGAGATAAGGCCACACCTTAACTCGTACTGGTGTATTCCTCCGGAAGAAGATGCCGAGTTCGTTGCAGCCATGGAGGACATTCTGGATCTCTACCAGCAGCCTTATGATCCTGAGTATCCACTTTGGTGCATGGACGAGAAGCCGTACCAGCTTCTCGACGAATCCCGGACTCCTATTCCGATGCGTCCGGGGAGTGTGGAGAAGCTCGACTCAGAATACGTGAGGAACGGGACCGCTTCCGTCTTCTGTTTTATCCAGCCTCACAGCGGAAAGATAGTCGAAATGGTAGAACCGACTCGCACCGCTGTCGACTGGGCAGAAAAGATGCGGTACTTCGTCGATCATGTCGTAACCGGATCCAAAAAAGTCAGGCTTGTGGCAGACAATCTCAATATTCACTGCATAGCCTCTCTATATAAGGCATTCCCTCCTGAAGAGGCGAGGAGAATAGCCTCAAAGCTTGAGATTCACTTCACTCCGAAGCACGGGAGCTGGCTTAACATCGCCGAAATCGGTATAAACATCATGACACGACAGTGCCTCAACAGAAGAATTCCCAGTATTGAAGAGCTGAGGAAGGAACTGGATGCCTGGAGTAAGGACTATAACGAGAACTCCACTCCCATCAGTTGGCAGTTCCAGGCTAAAGATTCGCGCATCAAACTCAAGAGGCTCTATCCCGACATAGCTCAATTCCATAAAGAGCGGGACGAACGGCGCGAACAGAAAAGCAATAAAGAATAATTCCCCAAACAATAATTAGAATGTAGGGCTACTATGCTAATTTTCCGTAGTAGCCCTCCCTTTAATCGATGTTAGCCAATTCGACACAACCTATGGAGTTAAATTACTTGGTCTGTTATGCTAAATAACGTAGACAGCCTCATTGAATTTATAGTTATTCAAAATGTCATTGAGACGCTACACTAG
>CAVDOI010000092.1:0-8352 GCA_963610485.1 Lachnospiraceae bacterium | reverse complement strand
CGGGGAATGGACCCGGGCTCAAATCGTTGCACGTTTCACGATTTGAGCAGATTCAGCATAACAGACCACGATATTTAACTCCATAGGCTAACGACGATTGAAGATGGGCTGCGACGGACAAAAGGACGACAGAATATCAGAAGAGATAGTCAGGGTCATCGAAGACTTCTACAGGAGAAGGGACTTCGATGAAATCATCTGAGACACTCTCTGCGTTATTGAAGATGTTCCCCCGAGCCTGTCCAACCCGGGGAAATTATCGAATGTGTCTATCGACAAGACAGGGTATCAGAAGAAGAAATCGAGTCCTATGTAGATTTCATAGAAATCCTTCTCTGTCGACTCACTCTTTATGTACTGCGTAAGCTTTCTGAGGTCGAAGCCCAGTGATGCCCTCACAGGGTAACTCGGGTATTCCTTGAGAATGCCGATGCCCTCGACGCCGAAGCCGAAGTAGTGTCTGGCCTTTTCCTCCTCGCCTGTTCCTGCACCGTGCTTCGTGAAGACGTAGTCGGCGAAGATGTTGATGTATGCATCCATCCAGCCCGACATGAATGACGGGAGCGGGAAGACGGACATGAGATTGAGGTTGCCGACGAACGTGATGAGGTTCTTGTCTCTCCCGTCATCACTGATTGTCTTGTTTCTGACACCTCTTATATACTCGCCGAGCTCACCGGAACTTCCGCCGTATAGGAAACCATTACCTCCTACGTTGTTCGTATAGTTGATGATTCCTCGGAATGACGGGTTGAACCAGGAGCCGAATATCTTGAAGAACTGTATCTCACCCTTGTCGACGTTGGCCCCCCTGGCTCCCCTGGATGAGTAATACTGCCACCAAGATTCGCTTACCGAGAACGAATACATTATGCCTTCACGGAAGTTGCCCTTCCAGTTGATGTAGTCTCCGGAAGCGGATGCTGAGATAGTATAGAACGGCTGGAAATTAGGAGTCGAATCACCCCTGTTGAAATATGTCTGAACATATTCACTGAGTGTCGGCGTTATTGTGATATGCTCACCTACCGAGATCCTCTGGCTTATTCCTACACCTGTGTCGAAGGAAGAGAAGAAGAAATCCCCGCCAGTCCATGAAAGATTCTCGTAGACGTAAAGCGTCGTTGCATCCGTAAGCCTGTAGCTCAGTGTATTGTTGAATCCGAGGGATGATTCAGGCTTATAAGAGATGGAGTGCGAATAGCCGTATTTCTGGAAGGTTCCGGAGGAGAACGAAAGAGATGCACTGTGGTTGTACTCAGTGAACTTGAAGGCGCTGCTGTCGGCGAACTTCACGGACTCCGAAAGCCCGATCGAAGCACTTCCGATGTTTATTCCCGAGATTCCGAGTGACGGAGTTATGTAGCTTGAACCCTTGCTCTTCTCATAGAACTTCATCGAGACAGAGGGACTGAATGTGACAGATGAAAGCTTGAGGCCGTGGAATGCCGAATAGCCTGTATAGACAAACTCGGATCCGGAATTGCCGAAGCCCAGGTTCATGTCCATGGAGTAACCGCCGCCGAATGCGATGTTCTTCACACTCAGGTCGGTGCTGTAGTCCTTCACTCCGGCCTTCTGGGAAGCATTACCTGTAAATGAAAGGCTGAAGCTTGTCTGACCGATGAGAAGATCCGTCAGTATTATATCCGTGAAATACTCTGTCGTTTCAAAGTCCCACGGCATGAATGTGGCATGAACGACGCCGTAGAGGGACGAGAATGTCCCGAGGACATTGGTGTTCCAGTACTTGAGACCGATTCTTGCACCGTAGTTCGAGTCATACTTGGGGTAAGGAAGCACAAGCTGCGTCCTTGCGTCGTCGATATCATAGTTGACGTCGAGGTACGTCTTATCGTCCTCTTCGGTCATGGTGTATGTATAGGCGACGCCCTTGAAGACACGCTTGTTGACAAGCGTCTGCTTCTTGCCGTCTAGGGCCGCTATGGCCTCCTCGAGGGTCGTAAAGGTCTCCTCGTCAGACGGGACGATGAGCTTTCTGACAACCCACTCCTTGGTCTTACCGGAGATATCGAAAGAATATGACCTTATTACGTAGCCCGAAGCTGTAACAGAGAGTACGAACAGACAGAGGCACAAAAAAAATGAGAGTAGTTTCTTCAACGCGCTTTTCCCCCGACGAGGCAAAGATTAACAGTGAAAATGTATTCAATCAAGACCTTCACACAGCCCCCGAACGCCTGAAGACGGAGACGAATGTCCTGAGGATGATCTTCATATCGAGAAGGACGGATGCATGGTCGACGTAGTAGAGTTCGAGTTCACAGCGTCTGGGATAGTTGACACTGCTCCGGCCGTGGCTCGCCCACCATCCCGTAAGCCCCGGGGTAACGGAGAGGAACTTGTCCCTGTCAGAGCCGTACCACTCGAGTTCGCTTTCGATTACGGGCCTGGGGCCGACGAAGCTCATCTCCCCTTTGAGTATATTGAAGAGCTGCGGAAGCTCATCCAGGCTCGTCGCCCTGAGGATGCGCCCCACCTTCGTGACTCTGGGGTCGTTCTTCAGCTTGAAATTCTGCTCCCACTCCAGTTTCTGCTCGGGAGTGAAGTTCCTGATCATCTCCTCGGCATGGGGAACCATCGTCCTGAATTTGTAGATGTAAATGACCTTGCCGTTCTTTCCGATTCTGTAGTGGCCGAAGAAGGGAGTCCCCTTCGAGCCTATGCACACGGCCAGCGAGATGATAAGGAAGAGCGGCAGGAGTACTATGATAAGTATCAGCGAAAATACGATATCGAATACTCTTTTAACAAAATGGTACATTTCACCTCTAGCCTGTCATATTCCGGCGGACGGGGCACAACACCATATGTCTTCCTCTCCGCATCTATCCCTTCAGAGTGTCTATCTTAACTTCTGAATTCCTTTTCCACAAGTGCCAGCGCGGACTCGACTGTCCTGTCCATATCATAATAGCGGTATTCGGCAAGGCGGCCGCCGTATATGTAGTTCTTCTTCTCCTCCGCTTTCTTTCTGTAAAGAGCATAAAGAGCGTCGTTCTCTTCGTCGTTGACTGGGTAATACGGCTCTCCTGTCTCGCTGTAGTCCACGGGGTATTCGTAGCTTATCCAGGTGACGGGGGAGAGGGCGTTCTCGAAGTGCTTGTGCTCGATTACTCTCGTGTAGGGAACTTCCCTCTCCGTGTAGTTCATGACGGCGACTCCCTGATGGTTCTCCTCCTCGAGTCTCACATGAACGAACTTCTCGCTGCGGAATGTAAGACGCCCGAGGGAGAAATCGAAGAGGGAGTCGAGAGTTCCAGTATAGAGAATTCTTTCAGCCTTCTTCTCGTACGTCTCCCTTTCCCTGTTGAAATCGACACCGGTTGTCACATCCGCCTTCTCGAGCATTTTTTCTATTATTGCCGTATAACCGCCGGCCGGGATTCCCTGGAAGCGGTCGTTGAAATAGTTGTTGTCGTATCTGTAGCGAACGGGAACACGTTTCAATATGGAAGGCGGGAGAAGGGAGCATTCCCTTCCCCACTGTTTCTCCGTATAACCCTTGATCAGGGTCTCATAGACGTCGCGCCCGATGAGCGACAGGGCCTGCTCCTCGAGGTTCCGGGGATTCTCGATGTTCACTCTCTGGCTCTCTATCTTCGCCTTCGCCTTCGCGGGCGTCGACGCCTCCTCACCCCAGAGTTCGTAGAAGGTGTTCATGTTGAAGGGAAGGTTGTAGAGCTTCCCCTTATAGTTTGCAACCGGGGAATTTACATAGTTGTTGAACTCTGCAAACTGATTTATGTAGTCCCAGATCTCCCTCTTCGATGTGTGGAAGATGTGGGCGCCGTAGAGATGGACGTTTATACCGTCCCTCTCCTCGGTGTATATGTTTCCCCCGATATTCCCTCTCTTATCTATGACGAGGCACTTCTTTCCTCTTCTTCCCGCCTCGAAGGCGAAGACGGAGCCGAAGAGCCCGGCTCCTACTATGAGATAGTCGTACATATATCCCGATTATACCGCCCGCTTGAGAGAGAAGACAAGGCTCGCATCACCTCTTGAAAATCCGGTTCGATATAAGGTTCACAGCCTCGTCCTTCCTCTTCTCGTCGATTCCGATGACGAATGTCTTCCAGCTTCCTCCGAGCGAAACGGACGCAGGATGAATGGAGTTCTCTCTGAGAGCCGAAAGTGCATCCACGTACTCCATGGTCTCCTCGATGCCGGTTCCGACCAGTCCCACGACTGCGTAGCCCTTACGGATGTCTATCTCGTTGAGGTTGAACTCATCCTTTATCCGCGCCTTCATCTCCTCGAGGTCTATGTTGTCTGCCTGTTTTGTATCGAAGTACCATGCGATGGAGTCACAGCCGTAGAGCGTATAGCAGGGCTTTATTCCGTAGATGTGCATGAGGGAGAGAATGCGGTGACGCATTCCGCTCTCCTTGAAGAACATCAGCTTCTGGCAGTAGATGCGTCCGAGCCCTCCCCTTGCGGAAACTCCGACGACGCCTCTGTGTCCGACGGTCTTTCTTATGACGGTACCCTTGTCATCGGGGCTGTTCGTATTACGGATATTGATCGGGATTCCCTTCTCGACGCAGGGGGCGATGGCCTCCTCGTGGAATACGGAGGCTCCGACCTCGCTGAACTCCCTGACCTCCCTGTAACTGAGCTCGTCGATGACATGTGCATTCTTCACGACCCTCGGGTCCGACGAATACACTCCCGATACATCGGTCCAGTTCTCATAGACCGAGGCATCGAGTGCAGCTGCAGCTATTGCTCCCGTTATGTCACTGCCGCCGCGGGAGAATGTTGTTATATCGCCAGAGAGGGAGGTGCCGTAGAAGCCGGGGATGACATACTTCTCCCCCTTCTTCACTGCATTTCTGAGCTGCATGTATGTAATATCCTCGATTCTGTTGTCGTCCCCGATGACGACTGTCTTCTCGCTGTCGAGGAAGTTCCACCCGAGGTATTTTGCAATAATCCTCGCCGAAAGATATTCGCCGCGGGACGCAGCATACGCCGCCCCCGTGCCCTTTTCGATGTTCGTCTTCACGTCATCCAGTTCGGCCTTCACTTCCTTCTCGTCGAGGGAGAGGGAGCGTGCTATCTCGAGATAGCGCGATTCAATCTTCGAGAACACCGCTTCGCAGGAATGCCCGCCGTCGACAAGAGATGCGCACTTATAGAGCATGTCCGTTA
Organism: Lachnospiraceae bacterium; assembly: GCA_963610485.1. Taxonomy (GTDB): domain Bacteria; phylum Spirochaetota; class Spirochaetia; order Sphaerochaetales; family Sphaerochaetaceae; genus Ornithospirochaeta. Next base: position 3,174 of record CAVDOI010000092.1, on the reverse strand, counting down.
TCTTCTCATCCGTGCTCACCCTCTTTCCCGGTGCCGATACGACAACGACAGTGCGCTTGCTGTCCGAATCGAGAATTGCCTTCACTTTTCTTATCTGATCTGCAGAAGCGACACTCGAGCCGCCGAATTTACATACTTTCACCTTTCTTTCTCCTCGGAAAAAGGTTAATTCAATCGGGGCGGCAGTTGCAATATCGTTTCATCCTCAACAGCCCGTCGTTTATGCCACTTCCTGTGGAATAACCAGGAGGCCGCCATGGTATTGAAACATTCATATATTCTTCCTATTGTAGTGGCTATGCAGAACACAGATACAAAAGAAAACATCATGGGGACGGAGAAGATCTCCTCTCTCATAGTCAGGATATCGCTCCCGCTCATGGTTTCCATGCTCGTCCAGGCGCTCTACAACATAGTCGACTCCATATTCGTCGCAATGCTGAGTGAGACTGCCCTCACTGCAGTATCGCTTGCATTCCCCCTTCAGAACCTCCTTATCGCATTCGGAGTCGGAACGGGCGTCGGCATGGCGTCCTTCATGTCGCGTAAACTCGGAGCCGGAGATACCGAAACTGCCGAGCATGTTGCGGGTAACGGCCTTACGCTTGCGGCAGTCACATGGCTTGTGTTCGCTGTTCTGGGACTTACCGTAGCAAAGCCGTTTCTCTCGTTATATACACAGGACGAGGAACTTCTGAATCTATCGAATGAGTATGCCGTCATAGTAATGGTCTTCTCCCTCTTCATGTTCCTGACAATGATGAACGAGAGAATCCTCCAGGGAACGGGAGACAGCCTCTCGAGCATGTTCAGCCAGCTCAGCGGAGCTGTGACGAACATCATCCTCGACCCCGTTTTCATCTTCACCTTCAGGATGGGGGTTGCCGGAGCCGCCATCGCAACTGTCATCGGGCAGGTCGTATCATTCGTGGTGTCGATGTACCTCGTGAAGAGAAACAAGTACATCAGAATAAGGCGCCATCACCTGAAACTGAAGAAGCAGTTCGTCAGCAGCATCTACTCCGTCGGTGCTCCGACCATCGTCACGAACAGCATCAGCACGGTGATGACAGGCGCCCTCAACGGCATCCTCATCGCTTTCTCGACGACTGCGGTATCTGTATTCTCCGTATACTTCAAGCTCCAGTCCTTCGTCTTCATGCCGATCTTCGGACTTTCAAGCGGTATGATCCCCATCATCGCCTACAACTACGGTGCAGGTAAGAGAAGGAGGATGATCGAGACGACGAAGAAGGGAACCGTCATAAGCTTCACCATCATGGCGGCAGGTACGATAGCCTTCCAGCTTCTTCCGCACACCCTTCTCTCCCTCTTCAGTGCAACTGAGGAGATGTACAGAATAGGAGAGCCTGCACTCAGAATCATATCTCTCTGTTTCACGCCTGCCGCGATATCCATCGGCCTCTCGTCATCCTTCCAGGCAACAGGCTTCGGACTGGGCACCATGATCACAGCCGTACTCAGACAGCTCTTCGTCCTCGTCCCTGCAGCCTACATCTTCAGCCGCTTCTCCGGCCTTCTCGGTGTATGGTGGTCCTTCCCCTTCGCGGAAGTCTTCGGTCTCCTTGTCGCCGTCGCCCTCTTCATCTATGTCTACAGGACAAGAATCAGGACAACTCCCGACAACGCCTGATCAAAGACAGCAGAACCTGCTTCAAAACCGGAGCAGGTTTCTTTCTCTCTGATGATGTTATTCATGGAGGAGTGTACATATTCCTGAGTAGTGGCAGAATCTGCAACAGCTCAGGTCAGACCGCCGTCACATACTTCTGCTTTCTCGAGCGGGGTGTTCCGGGATCCGTCATCAATATTCTTCCCGCATTCACAAGAGGTTCGAGATAGCGCTTCAATGCATACTGCACTGACGGTATTCCTATATGAGTTGCTATCTCGCTGCGGCTTCTCGGAGTACGGCAGAATTCGACAAGATTCTTCTCGTCCCCGATACCGCCATCATACCTCTTTTCTTTTTCATCCGTTGTGCCGGCTTCTGCACTTCTGTTGTAAAGGGTCACTCTGAAAGAGCCGTGCATATCGAGAAAGACAGGAGATGGAAGCGAAAGCCGTTCCATGGCATACCTTATTGTCGGTATACCGGAATAACGGTTCTCACCTCTTCCGATTGTTTCCATTGCGCTGGCGATTGACGGGTTACGTGCATGACCTTCCTCTTCGAGTGCAGTCATACCGTAAAGACCGCCGGGATTCGTTATCTCGATTCTGTCCTCGTACATCACAAGCTGTATCGGCATACCCTCTGTATGTATGCTGTAATCCCTGTGGACGAGTGCATTGAGCACAGCTTCCCTTACAGCCGTTACCGGGTACTGAGGAGTGTCGGCTCTCTCTCCCGTCTCCGGGTCTATTCTCGTCGCCGTCTTCATATTGGCACGCACGAATGACACAGCACCGTCAAGCATATCGGGAAGTGTACCCTCGATACGTTTCGAATCAAGGAAGCGGTTACCATCCTTATCGAGAATTCCCATTTCCTTTCCGGGGACAACTGTCGCAATGACGCTCAGCTGAGGGAAGAATGCCTGCGGGTAGATACCGAAGAGAAGAATGCTCATCATCGTGATCTTCCCCGAGCGGGTTATTCCCGTCATTTCATAAAGCTGTTCTTTCGGGATAAGTGCAAGATTCGGCCTCTCCGTGAGTTTCAGAGCAAGATAAGCCTCCACTTTTGCCGTGTCGAGGGATGAGAGTGACGCACCTTCCACCTCTCTCAGATCGTCACGGTATTTCTTCCGGAAAGCGTCATAGCTGTATACCTCATACTCGGTCATCGGCTTATCGGCATCCCCTACCCGGATATATGATCCCTGGAGTCTTCCCCTCGCCGTCTTGAAGCACGGACGGTCGGCGACATCGACAGGCGGAATCTCCGCAGAAACGAAGATCTTCCCGTCTTCGTCACAGACTGTGAAGACGGGGCGGACAACCGGCGTCATCTGCTCACCGTACCCCATGACCTTCTTCTGCAGGTCCTGTGCGTCATACACCCCGACCTTCGCAAACCCGTTCTTCTCGTCAAGGCCAAAGACGAAGACTCCCCCGCTGTTCTGGTTCGAAAACGAGGAAATCGTGTCATAAAGCTTTTCGGGGCATCCCCTATGCGCGGCCTTGACTTCTGTCGTCTGTTCTTCACAG
>CAVDOI010000091.1:0-8440 GCA_963610485.1 Lachnospiraceae bacterium | reverse complement strand
ATTCGACAAAGAGGTCGTCCAGAGTTACACCGGAGTGTATGATTTCAGAGTGACTGTTGCAGACATATCCGCTGACAGTAACAAGGGTGAAATGTATGCCCTTCTTTGTCCCGGTCTTTTCCACAAGTCGGTTTCTTTTGTTGGAAAGGCTTTCCTCGTCATCCTTCGTCATCACATATTCCTTTCCGTCTGCCGACCATTTCACTTCGACGATGTTGATAATGCCGTCAGCCCTGTCGAAAAGAAGATCTATCTGCGCACCTCCGTCCCCCTTTCCCGATGAAAACCAGCAGCAGGCCTTAACCGACATTCCCGATATGCCGAGCTTCTTCCTGACCTGGTCAAGGTGAAGCAGAACCACCCTCTCATACGATAAACCGCACCATGAATAATAATCCGGTGTCTTTACTATATTGAGCCAGTCTCCACTCCCGGAGGATTTCTGAAGAAAACGGAAGTGAAAGAGCGACAGGGAATCTACAAGCTTGTATACGGCGCCGTTGACTCTCTTTCCGAGAGGGACGTACTCATAAACCATCCCGCATTCGACAAGTTCGGAGAGCATCGTCCCGAGCTGGGTGTTGTTCTTCATTCCAGTCTCCGCCGCAATCTGAGGCCTTGTCAGCCCCATACTCTTCTTTCCGAGTGCAGTCACCACCTTTATGTATCCTGCGGGACTGCTGAAGAGTGACTGATAGAGCTCAGAAAATTCGTTTCTGAGGAAAGCTTTCCTTCCGAAAAAAAGTGCATCGATATTCTGAGCCACACTCTTCCCCTTCTCGAGCTTCGTCCAGTAAAAGGCAACTCCGCCTATTATCATATAAAGGGAGAGGATCTGCATGCGGGAATAGCCGAGACGGCGCTCCGAGGCAAACTCCTCGCACTCTTTCAGAGTAAACTCCGAAAGCAGAATCTTATCAGTCAGTCTGTTGTAGAGACCGCCTCTGTTATGAAAGACCTTCTTCATAATCCATGACGTCGCAGATGCACAGATGATGAGAACAATATCATCTCTCGCCGACGCCCATTCATTCCAGAAACCCTCAAAGGCGGGAAGAAACTCCGACTGCTTGTTGTCCATCCAGGCTATCTCGTCAATGAAGATGACCTTCTTCTCCTTCCGGGACTGAGATGAGAGTTTCTGGAGTGCAGAGAAGGCCTGAAACCAGTTTGACAGTGCCGGACATTCGTCAAATCCCTGCATGATGAGAGCCTCACGGAAGGCACTGAGCTGCATCTGCTTTTTCAGCCCCGCCTTTCCTGCATAGCAGAATGTGAAATCATTATTGAAAAACTCCCTTACAAGGAAGGTCTTTCCAACCCTTCTTCTGCCGTAGACTGCAATAAACTGAGACTCGTCAGATCGCCTTGCATTTTCCAGCTTCCGGATTTCTTCTTTTCTTCCAATAAGTTTCATCTCATCACCCCCAGCCACAGATTTTCCGATAAGTTCCTGCAAAAATAATAGTGTAAACATGCTCAAAAATCAATGTTTTCACTAAGATTATGAAAGAATAATAGTGTAAACACGTTTAGAAAAAGTAGTTTTCACTAAGATTATTAACAAATAATAGTGGAAACTTTGTGTATCCCGGGAAGGGTATATATTTGTAACTTTATGCTGTGTCGTCTTTTAGCTTCGCCCCGTTCCGTTCAGGTGGGAGGCATAGAATGACAGTCAGAGTGTCAGGGAAGCAATGAGAAGGCTTCCCGAGAGAGCAAGAAAGCCAGATGTGAGATTGACCATATCGTTATCGAAGCCGGGAAGTCCCCTCACTCTCACGTTCTTCACATCTCCGTCGTATTCGTGTTCGGTCAGCGTCCCGTCGAGGGTTCTGAAGTGTTCCTGCACCGTCGCTCCGAGAACGGAGTCGATGACGGATGCGATGAATCCCGTTCCCGATATTATCAAAGCATGGTGCCAGTCGGAAGATATCACAAGACAGTGCAGGAGCGCTGTGATGACTGCGCCGCCGGCTCCGCTGAGGAGTCCGAGTGTCGTCACGCCCCCGCTGATTCCCTTCGGAACACGCGTGAATGTTATGATGGACACAGGGTCCTTTCTGCTCATTATTCCGAATGTGCTGGAGAATGTGTCGGCCACTGCTTCGGCTACCGCCGCCGAAAAACCGATGATGGCAGTAGTACGGAAGGAGGCCGTACGTGTGAGCAGCAGTGCAACCACAGCCGGCAGTCCGTTGGCGATGACCTGCATGAGATCCCTCTGACTGCCTTTCTTTTCGCGGCTGTTGTAGAAGCGCTTTATCTTCGAAAGAATCGAACACGAGACGAAGAAGAAGAGAAAGAGCGTGAATGCGGAGAAGCCTCCGAGATAAAGAACCATAAAACCGAGTATCACGGCGCCGAGAATTCCGCCCCCCGTCAGCCATTTCTTCCATATTGCGAGAACGGCTATGACAAGGAGAACCGCAAAATATATAAGGATTACAGCCCAGAGTGGAAGAAGAGAGATTCTCTCGTCCAGCTGCCCTATCAGACTCTGCATCAGATACCTGCCCTTGTTATATATTCTACAAGGAAAGCGGCAACAAGTGGAACAGACACATTATCAACAGATGACGGAGAAAGATTCTCGACGAGTGTCATGACGATACCGGCTATAACCGCCCCCCATATTCCGGAGTTTCCGAAGAGAAGGACGACAGATGCCGCAACGACAGCCATCGCAGCACTTCCCTCGATACTCTTCTGATACTTACCGTATACCTTATAACCGTGCCTGCCGCACATCGTGCCGACGACAGCCGCACATCCGTCCCCGCAGCCCATTATGAGAACAGCCGACACCGCACTCGACGCCGTGATGACTCCGAAGGCCTCGAGGAGTACTACAGCCGTTACTGAAACAGGATAGAGAACAAGCCCGATGTTCCTCTTCGGATCCTTTATGCCGAGGGGGCCTATCAACCCCGAAAGCACGGCGAATGCATTGATGAATATGAAAAGTGCCGGGATGAGAGGTCTCCAGAGAGCGTCCGTAATACAGTATTCACAGGGAATGATGATGAGGGACGTCAGTATATGGATGAACTTCCTCACGTATTCGCTTTTCCATCCGGCATAGCGTGAAAGCAGGAAGCCGGCAAAGACCTCTGCCGTAACATAGAGAAAACATAGAATGCAAACAAGTAGATCCGACATAATGATAGAAAAGCATCCTATCCGTTAATCCTGCTTTTCTCAATACGTTCTCCCTCCCTTTCCATTTCTTCGCTGTGCATATAAGAGACAACCGGGATGCAATAAAATTCACAGGAATTACAAAAATAAAGGAATTACGCGGATTCGGCAGGGTTGATTTGCATAAATATAATTATTACAATGTATGAAGATTGCATAAAAATGCAAAAGAAGGCGACTAATGAAAGAAAGAAACAACAGATTATCAGCACTGAAGGAAATAATCAAAAACAACAGAATAGACAATCAGGACACTCTCCTCGAGCTTCTGGAGAAGGAGGGCTACTCGGTCACACAGGCGACTCTCTCGAGGGACCTCAAGATGCTCAAGGTCGGCAAGATCTCCGACGGATGGTCGGGCTACTACTATGCCCTTCCCGACACCGACCTCATCAGCGAATCGGAAAAGAGCTACATACAGGATGTAAGAAGGGGAATCATATCGATTGAGTTCAGCGGCAACTTCGGCGTCATCAAGACACGCCCGGGGCATGCAAACAGCGTAGGATTCGCCCTCGACGTTCTTGCGCTTCCCGAAATCCTGGGCTCCCTTGCAGGCGACGATACGATCTTCCTTATCCTCAGGGAGGGAATGACGAAGGAGGACCTGCTTGAGTCATTCAATTCCCGTATCCCCGAAATCAAGGACTGACAAACAAACTATCAGGTATTTATAATCCATAAGAAGCCGTCTATAATCAGATTATCTGAAAAAGGAATGGAAAATCATGGAATACATCAATCTCACATCTATGCCGGCATTCTCGAAACTCGAGAACGGCGAAAAGGTATCCATCCGTGAACTTCTCTCGAAGGAGAGAATCGAGAAGTCGAACATAAAGCTCGGAGGAGGACTTGTGTACAACTGGGCTGCGATGCCTGTAGACGACAGAATCGTACGCTGCCTCCAGAAGCTTGCCGACGAGATGGAGGTAGTCGACAAATACAAAGCCCTTCTTTCCGGAGAGAGAATGAACACCGGGGAGAACCGCCTCGTACTCCATCAGCTGACACGCGGCAACGTCCTAGGCGTCGAAGTCACTGCAGACGGCGAGAACAAGGAGGAGTTCTACAAAGGAGAACTTGCAAAGATAAAGGACTTCTCGACAAAGGTCAGGAACGGCTCGATCAAAGGCTCGACCGGAAAGAAGTTCAGGACAATCTGCCAGATAGGAATCGGAGGCTCGGACCTGGGGCCGAGGGCTCTCTACCTCGCACTCAAGGGCTGGGCTGCAGGAAATAAGGTGAAGACGCTCGAAGGTCGTTTCATATCGAACGTGGACCCCGATGACGCTGCCTCCGTAATCGAAGGGCTCGATCTCGAGACGACACTCTTCGTGCTCGTATCAAAAAGCGGCACGACACAGGAGACACTGACGAACAGAGACCTTGTTCTGAGCGTACTCTCCTCCTCTCCCATCGAGGGCTTCGAGGCATCGAAGCACATGGTCGCTGTCACAAGCAAGACAAGCCCACTCAGTCAGGACAAGTCCCTCCTTCAGTCGTTCTTCATCGACGACTACATCGGAGGAAGATATTCCTCCACATCGGCTGTAGGCGGCGTCGTGCTCTCGCTCTGCTACGGCTACTCCACATTCGCCTCCCTTCTCAAAGGTGCACACGAGGAAGACAGGCTCTCACTGGGAAAGAACATCAGAAAGAACGGTGCTCTCATGGACGCCCTCATCGGCCTCTACCTGAGAAACATCATGGGCTGTCCTTCAACTGCGATACTGCCCTATTCACAGGCGCTCTCACGCTTCCCGGCACACCTCCAGCAACTCGATATGGAATCAAACGGAAAGCATGTCAACAGATTCGGAGAGGCAGTCGACTATCCCACGGGCCCCGTCATCTTCGGAGAGCCTGGCACAAACGGACAGCACAGCTTCTATCAGCTCCTGCATCAGGGAACCGACATCGTACCGTTGCAGTTCATCGGCTTCAGGGAGAACCAGAGGGGACTCGACCTCGTGAACGACGGCTCGACGAGCCAGGCGAAGCTCAACGCAAACCTCTCCGCCCAGATAGTCGCATTCGCACTTGGAAAGGATGATGAGAATCCGAACAAGGAGTTTGCAGGAGAAAGACCGTCGTCCCTCATATACGGCGAAAGACTCACACCCGCTGCTCTCGGCGCGCTTCTTGCACACTATGAGAACAAGGTCATGTTCCAGGGCTTCCTGTGGAATCTGAACTCCTTCGACCAGGAGGGCGTCCAGCTAGGGAAGAAGCTTGCGAAGAAGGTGCTTTCAGGCTGCGACGGAGACGAAGTGCTCCTCGCATTCAGCAATCTTCTCAAATAAAAGGAAAAGAAGTCCCTTCCCCGGCAGGAAGGGATTTCATCAGACTGAGGCAATATGATCAGACAGGGTTTCGACAGCAGAAAATACATTGAAGAACAGACAAGATACATCCTTGAACGTGTAAACTCGAGAAAGGGAAGATTATATATCGAATGCGGGGGCAAGCTCCTCTACGACCTCCATGCATCACGTGTCCTGCCCGGCTTCGACCCCAACAACAAGATGGCGGTCCTCCAGTCGTTGAAGGAACACCTCGACATAATAATCTGCATCTACGCCGGCGACATCGAGAAGAGGAAGATGAGGGGTGATTTCGGCATCAGTTACGACGCCGACGTGCAGAAGATGATCGACGACTTTGCACGTTACGACCTCAAGTGCGACAAGGTCGTCATTACACGCTTCAACGGCCAGGCCTCCGCAGTTCTCTTCAAGGAGAAACTCGAGAGAATGGGTATCAAGGTATATACCCATCCTGCGACACCGGGCTACCCGGGAAACATAGACCTCGTAGTATCTGAAGAAGGCTACGGGAAGAACGAGTACATCCCCGTCGAGGCACCTGTCGTCATCGTCAATGCACCCGGCCCCGGAAGCGGAAAGCTCGCAACATGCCTCAGCCAGATGTACCATGAGGCAAAGATGGGACAGAAGCCCCAGTATTCGAAGTACGAGACATTCCCCATCTGGAACCTCCCCCTCGACCATCCCGTCAACATCGCATACGAAGCGGCGACAGTCGATCTCGGGGACGTGAACCTCATCGACCACTTCCATCTCAACGCATACAACAGGGTTGCCGTGAACTACAACCGAGACCTCGAAGCCTTCCCCCTTCTGAAGAAGATCATCGAACGCATAAGCGGAGAGGAGTGCCCCTACAAGTCCCCGACGGATATGGGCGTCAACCGCTGCGGTTTCGGAATAACGGACGACGAGGCATGCAGGGAAGCGGGACGACAGGAGATAATACGACGCTACTTCAAGACGCTTACCGACTATGCCTCGGGGCTCTGCAGCGATGACACCGTCACACGTATGAACTCCATAATGGACAAGGCACAGCTTACCGGCGAAATGCGCTCCGTCGTACTTCCCGCAAGGGAGGAACTCAGACTCGCCATTGAAAGCGGAAAGGGAAAGGACGGCACCGTATGCGCAGCAGCCATAGAGCTGGAGGACGGAAGGATTGTGACTGCGCACAACTCCATGGTGCTCCACGCATCCTCGGCGCTCATCCTCAATGCCCTGAAAGTCCTTGCAGGAATCGATAAGGAGAAGGACATCATCAACAACCGTGTAATCTCCTCGATAACGAGGATGAAGAGGGATCTGCTCTCGGGAAAGGGCGTGTCGCTCAACCTTGACGAGACCCTCATCGCCCTCGCCATGTCGAGTGCCGACGACGAAGAGGCAGGAAGGGCGCTCAAGGAGCTGCCGCGCCTCAGGGGGACGGAGGTGCACATGACTCACATCCCCTCTCCCGGCGACAGTTCGGGACTGAGAAAGCTCGGAGTACAGTTCACATCTGATCCTAAATACCCGGCTAAAAATGTTCTTTGATATAATTACTTGCCACTACGCAAAGTATATTAGACAATAAGCCTATGTCAGAAAGAAGAAACGACAGGAACGAGAGACTCTTCATAGAAGGATTCGGGAAATTCTTCTCCCTTACCCCCGAGTCTCTCACGCCTGATGAAATAAAAAACATGAACAATATGTCATATCCGAAGGGAGTCAAGAACAGGTATCTTGCACATACCCGTAAACCCCTCAGTGTGACATCATATATAATCCCGGTCTCGGACGGAGGCTCGATCACGGCCTATTATGTTCTGGACAGAAACCTTCTGGAGAAGGGGCCCCTTCCCCTGGTGATCTTCTTCCACGGAGGCGGATGGCTCCATGCCAATATGGACATCTACCTCACATACGTGAAGTATTTCGCCGACAGAATGGAATCGGCAGTGCTCCTCGTCGATTACAGACTGGGCCAGAACTACCGTTTCCCGACGGCTGTCGAAGACTGCTACGACGCCGTACTCTGGGCTTCCGAAGGAGTCAAATACTGGAAGGTCGACCCCGATCAGGTCTACCTCGCAGGAGACGGCTTCGGTGCAACGCTTGCCATAAGCGCGACAATGCTTCTGAGAGACAGAAAAGGCCCCGCCCCGCAGGGTAACCTACTCTTCTACCCCCTCACCGACGGCAGACTCAGGACGCAGTCGATGGAGACATACAGAGACACCCCGGTTCTGACGCAGAGAATGCTCAGCTGGTATATAAAGAACTATTCAAGAGAGACAAAGGACAGTCTTTCGCCTCTGATGAGTCCTCTCCTTTCAAATGACCTGACACGCATGCCCCCGACACTTACGATAGCTGCCGGAATCGATCCGCTTCTCGATGACTCCGTCCTCTACACGGATGCTCTCCAGACGGAAGGGGGTAAGGCGAAGGTTCTCGTATGCAGGGATTCAATGCACGGCTTCATGATCTTCCGTCATGCAAAGGAAAGAACGGCTGCAGAGAGTGCCGTATGGCAGATGCTGCACGGGCGTAACGTCGAATCGATAGAACTTCTGAGCCCCTCCGAATTCAGGGACCTGAAAAAGAAACTCTGAGATCAAGGGCATGAAAAAAGGTAAACCCGTTCATTTGACCAAAAACAAGGGGGGTGAGGTCAGATATTAAATGGACAGGTTCACCTAACACCGAACACAATAAACAGCGAACTGCTTATTACAAGAATGGTACGCCCCGGAAGGCATTCTGTTTAGTTTTTTTTGGAAATTTAACATTTTATTTACTTTTCCCCCTCTTTCATATCCTTGACGAAGCGGAGAATTCTTAACATCTATATTGTTGAAATGGGAGGATCTATGAACAGAGTTTGTGAACCGGAAGCCGGGAGGCTCATCTGATATGCT
>CAVDOI010000090.1:0-8478 GCA_963610485.1 Lachnospiraceae bacterium | reverse complement strand
GCACCAGACGGTATTCGTCGGCATATGTCCGCTCTGCCAGAATAAAGGCTTGAAGTAAAAGAGCGTTTTTTCTATTATAGACAAGTATTCTTTTAAGGAGATATGGCTTTGAGTATTCCACTTAACAAACTGATTGACAAAGAAACCAACGTATATGAGATGACATGTGTTGCCATCAAGGAAGCCAATATTTACGCTGCTACAGACAAGAGAAAGGAAATCGAGAAGAACGGCGACAAGGTCGTCTCCGTTGTTCTTGAGCGTGCTCTCAACGACGAGATTGCCTACAAAGGCGGAGAGAAGGACAATAATCAGGAATAAGGCCGTCGTTCTCTTCGGGCCCACGGCTGTCGGGAAGACAAATCTCACAGAGACTCTCTTTTCGTCCGGCTATGAGATTATCAACGCCGATTCGATACAGGTCTACCGGGGGCTCACAGTTGCATCCGCAAAGCCCGATGAAGAACTAAGAAAAAAGATAAGACATCATCTTGTAGATATAAGAGATCCCCGGGAGGAGTATACTTCCGGGGACTTCTGCAATGATGCCGATTCACTCATAAAGGAGATAAACGGCCGCGGCATGATTCCCCTCATAACGGGCGGGACGGCATACTATTTCAAGATGCTCTGCTATGAAAGGAACTCTGCTCCCAAGTCGGACCCCTCTGTCAGGGAGAGTGTACAGAAACTTCTTGAAGAAAATGGAAAGGAGCAGCTGTATTCCGAACTCGGGAGGGTCGACCCGGACTCCTGTAAACGTATCAACATCAACGATATCTACCGCATAACACGTGCGCTTGAAGTCTACTATCAGACAGGGCGTCCGTTATCGTCATTTCCGCTTACGGACAGACTCAGAAGCGACGTCGATTTTGTTCTTATAGGACTCGAGAGGGAGAAGGCTGAACTGGAAGCGAGAATCCGCGAGCGTGTCGAGGTGATGTTCTCATCCGGCGCCGTCGAGGAGATGCGCTCTCTCATATCAGGCGGGGCGGACAGAAAGTGGCCTGCTATGGAGGCGATAGGCTACAGGGAGTGGCTCGATGCCATGGAGAGCGGAGAGTATTCCCTCTCCCTCATCAAGGAGGCCGTCATACACAACTCCATAAGGTATGCAAAGAGGCAGATGACATTCTTCCGCTCCCTGGCGGAGGTGAAGTGGTTCCACCCCGATGATACAAAATCAATCAGAAGATACCTCGCCCTCCGCGGCATAGGGGATGTACATGACAGAGAGGAGAGTACCGTCTCCGAATGACGAGGAGACACACTGCCACCAGCCCCTTGTATTCCATTCGAAGACGAAGGTTTCGTCGATAAGATACTCGAAGATTCTTACCGTATTCTCCCTTTCGGGGTTCTCCCCGTCGTCTTCGTCATACATCGGGTAGGGAGTGTAGTACCTGAGGGACGCCGTGTAGGTATTCTCCCCGGTCTCTTCTATGCTTTCGATTATCACGCCGTAGATTGTGCATTCGGAATCAATCGATCCGCTCTCTCCTTCAAGCCAGTCGTTTATGTTGATTATCGTGTTCTTGTTGCTGTATGCAAGAGTCGTCCGTGACGAGACGTAGAGGGATGTGACTTCCATGTACTGGGCAGCCTCTCCCCTGAAGCCTTCGTTGATGGCCGAGGCGTCGAGTTCGTTCTGCTTTTCTATCGTGTACTCGATGATCCCCTCGGGGTCAAGATCCTTTGTAAGAGGCGCTCTGAACTGGTTGTAGAGGTAGTTTCCTATAAAGTAGAGGATGAGGGCGGCAACAAGGGCGATGATGAGTGCCGGTCCGCCTTTTTCGCGGATTGTCCTGCGGCGGTTCGAAGACCTCTCCTTCTTCTTCTCAAGAGAGGCGAAGGCACTGCTTTTTTCGGCTTTCTCCCTCTCCTCAAGCATTTCGTCTCCGCTTCTGTTTTCTGCGCTCCACTCATAGTCTCCCGTTTCCCTCAGAAACCATCCGAGGGCGTTTTCGGCGCTTCCGTTGAGACATATGCGTCTCATCTCCTTCTCTCCATATGAGAGCATCTTCATTATGAATGCCGACAGGGGAGAGTCGAAGCCGTAGAGGGAGAGGGGATAGGGCCTGTACCCGGAGCCCCTTACCGCATCGCTTTCATAGGGAAGACGTCCCGAAAGTGCGTAATAGAGGAGCTGTGTCATTTCGCTTACGAGCGTGAAACCGGGCTCGATGTCGCTCTTGATGAGCGCCCTGACATCCCTGTCGGTCTCCTCCGGGGAGCGCGAGAGCGTGAGTATGGATCCGGCGTCCGGGGGAAGGAGCACGATATTCCGTCCCTTCTCTATATATATTCTGTAGAGGGGGAAGATTCCAGTGAGAAGATCTGAAAATCCCTTTCCCGCATTGTTGAGTCCAAGCGCGATCTTCCGCACAAGAGAGAGCGCATCGTCTCTGTGCACTGTCGCTATTGTCGTTATGTCCTCGTACTCCGAGAGGGGAAGCAGTATGTACTGGCCTTCCGTGTCCTTCGTGACACCGTACCAGGGAAGCTCCTCCACTGCGTCGTCGGTTATGAGGAGGCCGCACCCGCGTGTGTTCTGCATGATGCGCGGAGGCATTTCATAGTTCTCGTTTCCGAATCTGAGGGCGGTGTATTCCGTCTCACCCAGTTTTATTGTCTTCGTTACAATCATTTTTCCTTCCAGAGTACGGCATGAGCCGTAGTCTCTCCTTCTGCAGAGTCTTCGAAAATCCAGGGCCCCGGGACAATGCGGTCTATGCTGTCGACTGCGCCACGTGCACATATGTGGACCCTGTTTCTGTTGCCGCAGTCGAGGATGTTCTCTCCTCTCTCGAGCGCATCAACGGCTCTTTCCATCCATTCTCTGCACTCTTCGATTGTAGAACAGACCGGGCTGAGATTTGTGGAGATTATGAAAAGAGTATCGGGAGAAGTCTTTTCAGCAAGGAACGACGAGAGAGCTCTGCTCTCCTTTGCGTTTCTTATATCTGTATAGATGATCGAGACCGGAACAGATGGTGAGAGAGTGCGGATGAATGGAAGAAGAATCTCGGCACCCGCCTCCTCCTCTGCGTAGTATTCCGCCGTCGCCGCCCCGAGCTTTACAATGCCGTCTCTCGTGTTCCCGTCGCCTTCGAAGAACGGGTAATCCCTGTCGCCTTCAATCCGTCCGGCATGAATGGGGGATAGTATGACTACAGAGGAGGGCTCTCCGAAGTGGGAGAAGGCCTTTCTCAGAAGAGGCGCCGAAAGCGAGAGTGCCTGATGGGGGACGATGAGGGCCGATGCAGCAGCGCGTTTCTCTATCGGAGAGACCAGACTCTCCAGTTTGTCTTTTTCTGCAGGGTAATAGATTCCTTCATGGTAGCGTATTCTCATTTTTCCTCTCCTTCGTTCCCCAGGAGCTTCCTCACTCTCTTTTCGTCGAGTTCCACATTAAGGTTCTTCTCTCCCGTCGGGATGATGAGTCCCGTCTTCGCTCCCTTTATTCTTCTGAGGTTCTTCACCTGTGTATAGTAGAGATCGGCCTTGTTGTTCTTTCTCGCCTTCGAGAAGAAGACGGCAAGATAGGCTCCGTCGAGAAGCACCTCGAGAGGAAATGTCTTTCCCTTCTGAGCCTTGATTATTATGTAACCGCCGGCCCAGTCACGGGTGTGCATCCAGAGGTCGTTGCCCTTCGCGCTCTCCCTCAGAATCTGGTCGTTCTCTCTGGCGCTGCGTCCGACTATTATCTGCCAGGAACCGCTGCGGATGAAGAGTCCGGCCTTGCCCGGCCTTACATTCGACTCCGCCCCCGTCTCTCCGTCGAGCTCTTTTTTAAGCTTTTCAAGACTCGTCGATTCATCCAGGAGGGAGGTGTACTTCTCTTCGAGAGTCCTTCTCTCCTCTTCGAGCTTCTCCTTTTCCTCCAGGGCGAGGGAGCAGGCGGTCTTTTCCTTATGGTATTCATCGTAGAGTCTTTTAAGGTTGCCCTTTCCGTCCATCTTCTCGGAGAGGGCGAGGGTGATCTCTCCTCCCTTCTCCCAGTCGGGGAGGGTGATGCTCGTCATTCCCTTTCTGTAGAGATGCATAGATGAAGCAAAAAGGTCGGCAAGGTGCTTTACGTCCTCCCAGTCCCTGCTGTGGCTGATCTTTTCATCATTTTTTCTTATTCGCTCATCGAGCGCAGCTCTTTCTCTGTTCCTCTTCTCGAGAAGAAGAGTTCTGTATTCCTCCCTCTTTTCCTCCCTGCCGCTTTCCTCTTCCTCCCTGTCGACGGTCTCGTTGAACAGGGCCGTGGTCCAGTGGCGGACGGAGTAGTGACGATCCCCCTCGTTCTCCCTTTCTTCGATGACTATTCTGCCGCCCTTTACTTCTCCTCTCTTCGGTCTTCTGAATAGAAGTTCGAGGATGGTATTGTCACTGTCATAGGCTATGACATTGGCCCCCGGGCCGGAATAGAGTCTGAAGAGGAGATATAACTTTTCGAGTGGGGATTCGAGTGTGAGGATGAAAGCTCTGTCATACGCAAGCTGTCTGACAAGTGTTATCTTCTTACCCCTTACGTGGGCCTTGAGGTACTGCGTGAAGCGCTGCATGACGGGGCTCTTCTTCCGCATCCTTTCTGTCATGCACACACGTGTGTGCGGTGTCGCCGTCTCGGAGTAGAGGTACCACGCCTTCTTCTCCGGATGGAAGAGCGAGAGCGTGAATGCATGATAGCTGTGCTCTGTCACATCCTGTATAAAGCTCCCTTCGAGGGGCATTTCAGATAAAAGGAGTTCAAGCTCCTTCCAGTTAACAGCCATGGCTTCATTCCTCAAGAGCACCGTCGAGCTCAGAAAGAAGGTAGAATGAGCCGGATGCGACGATTGAACCGCCCTCTGCAGTCACTTCAAGCGCCTTTCTGACAACAGCACTGAAATCAAGGATAAGCATAATATCCTTATCGGGAAAGAGAAAGGTGAAATCTTCGTAGATTTCCTCCGGCTTCGATTTCTTCCATCTCCCCGTGGATGTGATGATAACGCGGTCGAAGAGAGGAACGAGTTCGGCTCCGATTGCCTTATGGTCCTTGTCGTGCGCCGTGCTGAATATGAGCGTGCTCTTTTTTCCTTTGTCGCTTCTGAGCCTGGATGCCAGAACTGCGGCAGATACGGGAGTATGTGCGCCGTCGAGAATCAGCCTCCGTCCTCTTATGAAACGCTCCTCGTATCTTCCGGGAAGACGGAAGAGAGGCGATGTGAAGTCATATCTTCCCGATACGTCGAAACCCAGGGCGGAGAGTATGTAGAGGGCGTAAAAGATATCTGAAAGGAGTATGTCGTCCCGCCCGCAGGATGTGAGTATTTCGGCACCGAGGTATGTGAAGGGACTCTCATCTTCTATATTCTCCGGCATATTGAATACATGAAGCGGAGACGATAGAGCTTCCGCCCTCTTCATGAATACATCAAGAACCTCCTTCTTCTGCCCCAGAACAAAGACGGGAGTGTTCTTCTTGATGATTCCGGCTTTCTCCGATGCGATCTTTTCGAGGGTGTCTCCGAGAATCCGGGTGTGTTCAAGTTCTATCCTCGTGATGACACAGGCTTCGGGAAGAAGCGTGTTCGTCGCATCGAGCCTTCCTCCGAGCCCTGTTTCTATCACAGCCCATTCACAACCCGTATCGGAAAAGAGAAGGTAGCTGTAGGCCGTGTAGAGTTCGAACGTCGTCGGACGCGGCTCCCCGAGTGACGGCGGCAGTGTGAATCCCGATATGAGCGACTTAAGTTTATCAAGTGCAGAGAGGTATTCCCCGTCGGAGAAGAAGACGGACGGGAGTGTAAAGCGCTCCCTTATGTCATAGACGTGCGGAGAAAGGAAGAGCCCGGTCTTCTTTCCGAGTCCGGATAGAATGTAGCCGAGGGCAGTCGCAGTCGTCCCCTTGCCCTTGCTTCCGGCAACGTGGATGGTCTTCAGACTCTTTTCGGGGTTCCCGATCCTCTCGAGAAGGAGCTTCATCCTTTCGATTCTGTTCTCTCTGAGGGAGGAGGAGAGTGAGGGGGTGTAAGAGGAGAAAAAGTCATCTAATTGTGTATTTACTGCACACATAGGACAAATTGTAGTTAATTGTGGCCAAAAATGGTATGGTATGAATTATCTAGTAGTTGACAAATAGCTACTATAGTGGCAAAAATACTGCATTATATTTTACAGACGCATGTTTTTTGTCAGAATAAGCAGGAGGGAACATGGCATTCAAAGATAAGTACTGGAAGACCAATGTGGACGAGTTATGGAAGCACAGGGGAAAGGATTTCTCCGGCGACTATCCCACGCTCAGGGAGACTTTCGAGATCACGGCATTACGCTTTCCGGATAACGAATGCTTCAAGACCATAGTCCCGGCAGCCGTCTCCTACACCTACAGGGAGACACTTCTGAAAATAAGAAAGCTTGCATACTATCTCATCTCGAGCGGAGTGAAGAAGGGCGACCATATATGCGTAAGCGGGAAGAACAGCCCCGAATGGGCGGTCACATATCTTGCGATCTCGTTCGCCGGCGCCGTAATCGTCCCCCTCGACTATGCCCTCCACAGCGAAGACATGACGAAGATCCTGCGCTTCGGCGATGTCGACACCGTTTTCATGGACGACGAGAAGATCGACGAAGTGGATCCCGATGGAGAATTCATCAAGAAACGCTACTCCCTCGAATCGCGTGATAATCATCCATTCGTCTTCGACCTCGAAGGCGGGGAGTGCGAGCTCCCCGCGGTGAAGTGTGATGAAACCGCCGCCATGCTCTTCACATCCGGTACGACGGGAACGCCGAAGGGCGTCATGCTCTCACACGCGAACCTCATGAGTTCGACACTCGAGGCACAGCGCATCATCGACGTCCTCCCGACGGACGTGTTCTACGCCATTCTTCCGCTTCATCATGCCTACACGATGAGCGCCGTCTTCCTGGAGACCATCTCGAGCGGAGCATGCTGCGTATTCGGCAAGAAGCTCATAACCCCCATCATGCTCAAAGAGCTCAAGGAGGGGCATGTCACCATGTTCCTTGCAGTCCCCATGCTCTTCAACAAGCTTCTTGCAGGAATAATGGCAGGCGTGGACAAGGAGGGCCCGTTCAAGGCAGGCCTTGTACATTTCCTCATGGCCTTCTCCGGCTTCGTGAAGAAGGTGTTCAGAGTCAATATCGGGAAGAAACTCTTCTCCCGCATGCTCCTCGAGAAGGTGTCACTCGACAGGATGAGGATATGCATATGCGGAGGCGGCCCCCTTCCTTCCTCGACATTCAAGAAGTTCAACGAACTCGGACTCGATTTTGTTCAGGGCTACGGTCTGACGGAGACAAGCCCGATTGTCAACCTCAATCCCGTCGAAGTCTACAACGAGGACTCCGTCGGAATCCCGCTCCCGGGAGTCGAGGAGAAGATAGTATCCCCCGATGAGGACGGAAACGGCCTTATCTACATAAAGGCTGCGCAGGTCATGCAGGGCTACTACAAGAACAGGGAGGCTACGGACGAAGTGCTCGACAGTGACGGCTGGCTCAACACCGGCGACGTGGGACACATCGGCGAACACGGCTTTCTCTTCCTCACAGGCAGGGCGAAGAACATCATCGTCACCGAGGGCGGGAAGAACGTCTTCCCCGAGGAGATAGAGGACAAGTTCCAGCTCTACGACGAGATCGAGCAGTGCTGCATCATCCCCTATGTGATAAACAAGGAACTCAAGAGTGAAGGGATAAGGATCATAATCCATCCTTCGATGAAATACCTCAAGGACCATACACTCGAAGAGACGGCGAAGCACATGGAGGAGATTGTCGAGACCGTCAACAGAGACCTCCAGTCCTACAAGAAGATAACGATGACGAGCGTCGTCGACGAACCCCTCCCGATGACGAGCACGAAGAAGATCAAGCGCTTCGAAGTAATCAGACTCTATAAGGACAAATAAGAATCAGCCCCGGAAACGGGGCTGAAATCTTAAGTGAGAGCGTCTATCACTCCTCGGGAACGCTGTCATACATCTGGATCTCGGGTTTAAACATGAATGACGGGTCAAAGTCGGCCTTCGTAAGGTTGAAGGTGAAATCTTCAGCTGTCACATCGCCTGTCATTACCAGGATGTATCCCTCGCCGGAGGAGGTGAATGTCAGCGTACGCACGACGGATTTGTCGTAGTTAAGCATCCTGCATACGAAGCCGTCCTCCTTAACCTCGATATTCTTGAGAAGAAAGAGATGATAGTCCTTGATTCCTTTCCAGTCCCATTCCCTGGGATTCTCGGATGATTTATTGGAGCTCATCACATAGTAGACTCCGACAGGAGTGAAGAGGAACCTTACAGCAGTATCTTTTTCTCCTTCATATTTCTCGAATCGAATAGGCCAGTTGGCAGCCGTTTCTGCAGCAGAGGTTGTGAAATTCCCGTTGATGACGCTGTTTTCAGCACCATTGATGGCTATATCGATAGAACCGTCTGATTCCTGTGTGAAGGTGTAAGTAGTCTCACC
>CAVDOI010000089.1:0-8484 GCA_963610485.1 Lachnospiraceae bacterium | reverse complement strand
TGCGCCGTTCTTGTTGAGAGATTCCTCTCTCTGTGGTACGATTCTGGTATGTTGGAGATGAGAAGGATCATTGAACTCTCGAGCCGTGTGCATACGTATCTCGTACTGCTCTATATGTTCTTTGCCTTCCTCTTCGTGCTCTTTCTCTACTTTCCTGTAAAGGAGGAGCTTGTAACTCTCATAACGAGCGTGCAGATGATTATGGGATGGACGATCTTCCTCGTTGGGGTATGGATTGTCTTTGCTTCTGTTCTTTGCTCTGTCTTCTCGAGGGTGTGGGTCATATCACCGGCGGTGAAGACGATGGTGAGATTTCTTGCCTACTTTGTGATATCCATCGTTCTCGATACTCTCAATACCCTCATTACCGGAGGTTTCTCCTATGGAATGTAGCTGCTATGCCCTCCGCGGGGCCGTCACCGTCGAAAACGACTCTCCCGATGAGATTGTCGCCGCCGTGAAGGAGATGTTCGAAAAGCTTCTTGAAGTGAATAACCTCGGGGAGGATGAACTTGCATTCATCCACTTCTCGCAGACGGAGGACCTCAGGAGCATGAACGCCGCATCGGCTCTCAGAAAGGGCGGGCACGGAAGCTCTGTGCCGCTTTTCTGCACGCAGGAGGCCGGGACAGAAG
The DNA here is from genome assembly GCA_963610485.1 of Lachnospiraceae bacterium. GTDB lineage: Bacteria > Spirochaetota > Spirochaetia > Sphaerochaetales > Sphaerochaetaceae > Ornithospirochaeta. Next base: position 7,849 of record CAVDOI010000089.1, on the reverse strand, counting down.
GGGCAATGGAGAAGTGCATACGTGTGCTTATGCTCGTCGCTCATGCTGCACTCTGCGAGAAGAGGATGGTCTATCTCGGGAGAGCGGGAGCTCTGAGAAGCGACATCAGGGGGTGAACTATGGTTTATGAAGATGCTCCGGCATTGAAGAAGGATGCTCCGTGGAAGGACCGCGGAACCGTCGTGTTCCTCTCCGACTTCAGCACTGTCGACGGCGCTGTCAGTGCAATGCACGGTGTTGCCGACGAAGTCTGCCATACCCTGAGGCTCGAGGATCTGACGCATGAGATACCCCAGTTCAATATATGGGAGGCGAGCTACCGCCTTATCCAGACGATACCGTACTGGGCGCCGGGAACCGTATTCGTCTCCGTTGTGGATCCCGGTGTCGGGAGCGAGAGGGAGAGTGTCGCCGTTCTCACGAAAAGCGGCCATATCATAGTGACACCCGACAACGGAACGCTCTCTCATGTCGCCAAGGGTATCGGGATACTCGAGCGCAGGGCCATAAGCGAGACGACGAACAGGCTCCGTAACAGCCAGCGCTCCTACACCTTCTACGGCCGTGACGTCTATGCATATACGGGAGCGAAGCTTGCCTCGGGTCTCATCACATTCGACGAGGTGGGTCCTCTTCTATCCTCATCCGTCGTCATGCTCGACATCAACGAACCTGTGGTGGAGAAGGGGAGAATAAGCGGCTCTGTCGACATTCTCGACACACGCTACGGCTCCTTATGGACGAACATCCCCGACACCCTCTTCTTCTCGTCGGGCTTCGAATACGGCAGGAGTGTCTATGTCACAATCTCCAACCGTGACAGGATCGTCTACGGAAAGAGACTTCCTGTGTGCCGTAACTTCACCGAAGCGGGGAAGGGCGAGGGCCTTGTCTATATCAACTCGCTTCTCAAGGTGGGAGTTGCCCTCAACCAGGGCTCCTTCTCCGCCGCCTACTCGATAGGCACGGGGGAAGGATGGAGAATAGAATTCTCTAGATGAAGGGATTGTAATACCTTCCACCGTTGAAGTAATTGAGCGAAAGGGAGACGACGAGACACAGCACGGAGATGATGAATGCCGCCCGGTCGCTTCCCCTGAAGGGACGCGCGGAGTACCATGTACGCCTTCTGTGCTTTCCGAAGCCCCTGAGTTCCATCGCGTTCGATATCACCTCGATCCTCTCCATTGAAGATATGATGAGCGGAAAGAGCATCGATGATGCGTTCTTCAGCCTCTTTATGAGGCTCTGTTTCTTCGCCGCCATCTCCAGCCCTCTCGCCTGCTCTGAGAGTGATATGTCCCGGTACTCCCTCTGTATGTCGGGAATGTACCTCAGCGCCAGTGACACCGAGTATGCTATCTTGTAGCTCACGCCGATCCTGTTGAGCGACGATGCGAATTCACTGGGGTCCGTGGTTGATACGAATATCATGACAAGGGGGATCGTCGAAAGGTATTTGAGAACTACGTTGAGGTTGTAGAAGAGCTGCTCGGATGTGAGCGTCCACCGTCCCCATCCCTCGATGAGAACATGTCTCGTTCCATATATCGTCACACCGTGCTCGGGAGAGAAGACGTAGATGAGGACGTTGTTCAATATCATGAAGACGAAGGTGAAGATGAAGAGGACCTTCACTTCCCTCAGCCTTATCTTCGAGAGGCGGAAGAGAAGGAATGCGAAGACGGTCAGGGCCGCGAGGAATCTCGTGTCGAAGGTCGTCATCGCCGCGAAGGTCAGAATGATGAGGGCGCTGAGCTTCGTCGCACCGCACAGGCGGTGTATCGGAGAGTCTTTATCGATGTAGTTGAAAAGGTTTGTCATCCTCTTTCCTTCCTGTCATATTCTATGAAGCGGTGTATGAACTCCGTATCCGCCAGGCCGCACATCGAGGAAAGCGTCGAGAGGCTCGTCTTCTTGAGCGACGCCTTCTCTGTCAGGGCGTCGTTCGTGAGTATCTCCTCGGGCGGGGCGTCCGCAATCTTCCTGCCGTCCGTGAAGACGACCGAGCGTGTGCAGTACTCGAGCATGAGGTGCATGTCGTGTGTGATGAGGATGATCGTCACTCCCGCTTTATTGAGGGAGGAGAGGAACTCCATTATATCCGTATAGTGTCTGAAGTCCTGCCCTGCCGTCGGTTCGTCGAGTATGATTATTTCGGGATTCATCGAGAGAATCGAGGCTATCGTGACTCTCTTCTTCTGGCCGTAGGAGAGGGCGCTGACGGGCCAGTTGCGGAAGGGCCTGAGACCGCATATGCGGAGTGCCTCGTCGCCGATACGTTCTATCTCGTCTTCGTCCTTTCTTCCGTCAAGCACGAGCCCGAGTGTCACTTCGTCCTTTATCATGGCCTTCGTGATCATCTGATTGGGGTTCTGCATGACGTACCCTATATGTCCGGCTCTCTCCTTTATCGAACAGGTGGAGAGGTCGGTGCCCTCAAGCTTTATAGTTCCCTTGTCGGGTTTCTCGAAGCCGCATAGGAGCTTGCTGAAGGTGCTCTTTCCCGCACCGTTACGTCCGACCACAGCCATCATCTCGCCCCTGTGGAGGGTGAAGTTGATGTCCTCGAGGGCTCTGTGGCCTCCCGGGTATGTGAATGTAAGGCCGCTCACTTCAAGAAGCTTATCCCCGTCCTTTTTCTTCTTTTCCTCCGGGATGCTCCCGAACCATCTTCTGACCTTCTCCCTGTCGTCGTCGGAGAGGATCAGCGTTTCAATACTCCCCGGCCTCTTTTCCTCGGTTATCCCGACGCCGGCATATTTGAGCGCCGTCACGTAGAGCGGCTCCCTGATTCCGGTCTCCTTCAGGATTGAAGAGGAGAGGAGGGCGTCGCTTGTCGTGTCCCTGATGATTCTTCCTTCATTCATGAGAACGACACGGTCCACCGGCCGCCACAGCACATCCTCTATCCTGTGCTCGATAATGATGATGGTCGCATCCGTCGATTTATGGAGTTCGTCTATGAGCTCAATCGTCTTCTTCCCGCTTTCGGGATCGAGGGATGCAAGCGGCTCGTCGAATAGATATATCCTGACCTTGTCCACCATCACGCCCGCAAGGGAGACACGCTGCTTCTGACCGCCCGAGAGAGACTGGGGGGAGTGTGAGAGAAAGCTCTCCATTCCGACCTTCTCCGCGGCTTCGAGCACCTCCCTCTTCATCTCCTCGAGGGGAGTTTCATCGTTTTCAAGTGCAAAGGCTATGTCCTCCCCGACTGTAAGGCCGATGAACTGGCCGTCGGAGTCCTGGAGTACCGTCCCCGTTATCTTGCTGAGAGCGAATATGTCCCAGTCGCGAAAGCTCTTTCCTCCGATGAGGAGTTCGCCTTCCGCGTCTCCCGGATACGATGCGGGAATAAGGCCGTTGAGCGTGGATGCAAGCGTGCTCTTTCCGCAGCCCGAGGGACCGCAGATCAGAATCTTCTCCCCCTCGTTTACCGTGAGGTTTATATCGTGAAGGGTGGGCTCAGCCTGAGCCTTGTATTTGAAGGTGAAGTTCCTGAATTCGATTATCGGTGACGACATGATACCTCGCTCGGGTCAGTTTAACACGAAGTAAAGAAAAATGCTTCCCTTGTGAGGAAGCATTTAGAGAAGAGCCGGACTCAGTCTTCTTTCCTGAGAGATCCCGCCTTCGGCTTTGCCTTGTTGTATGCAAGAGCGAGGAGTGTGCCGATGACTGCAGTCGTAACGATGTTCGCAAGTCCCGCCACGAGGCCCTGTGTGAATACCTTGTTCGCAGGCTCGGCGTAGATGAGGATGTCGAGTACGGGTGCCACGAGTCCCCATGCTATGACGTGTGCAACGACCTGGGCGATGTTGAAATTTATGATCTCCTTCTTTCCGAAACTTTCCTCGATGTTGATCCTGTCGGTCAGAAGTCCCATGATGAGTCCCGCAACTCCCGATGCGATTACCCAGCTCCACCAGATTCCCCAGCCGGCCGCGAAGTCAGTGAGCGTGTGGCCGATGAATGCGATGAGGAGTCCCGCAACAGGTCCGTAGAGCACAGTCATGAATGCGAGGAGTCCGTACTGTGTCGAGATGGATGTATTGGGCAGCGGACTCGGAATCGAAACGAATCTTCCGAGTACGAAGAAGAGCGCCGCACCTATACCTATTGCGACTATCGTTGTGATCGGATTCTTTTTGAATATTTTCATAGTTTTCCTTCCTCCGGAGGGACATCAGTCCTTCCTCTTTCCATTATTCTATCAAAAAGCCGTGAGGGCAACTACCCGAGGAACTTCCTGAACCATTTTGTTATCTCATCAAGCCTTTTTATCCTGTTGAGGGGCTTTCCGCTCCGGCTGAGCTCGTGGTTCTCGTCGTGGAAGAGGACGAATCTCGTCTCGACGCCCATGTCCACCAGTGTCGTATAGAGCTGGTATGCCTGTTCGACGGGACAGCGGTAGTCCGTGTCGGAATGGAGGATGAGTGTCGGGGTCGACGCATTCTTTCTTATCGCCTCCATTGGAGAACGGTGATACATGCTTTCGATATCATCCCGGGTGCAGCCGCACTGGTCGGTGGCGAAGTAGGATCCTATGTCGCTCGTTCCGTAGAAGCTTACCCAGTTGTAGATGGAGCGCTGTGTCGCTACGGCCCTGAAGGAGGATGTGTGACCGAGAATCCAGTTCGACATGAAGCCGCCGTAGGAGCCTCCCGTGACGCCGACACGACCGGGGTCGATTGAAGGATACTTCTTCAATACTGCATCCCTGAATGCCATGAGGTCGCTGTAATCGACCGTTCCGTACTTTCCTCTTATATCTGCAAAGTCGTCGCCCCTGCCGTCGCTTCCCCTGGGGTTCGTCCAGAATACGAAGAAGCCCTCGTTCGCCCAGTACTGCATCTCGTGCATGAAGACTGTTCCGTAGACCGTCTTGGGGCCGCCGTGTATGTCAAGTATTGCGGGAAATGTCTTTCCGCTCTCCCATCCGAAGGGCCTGAGAACCCAGCCCGTGAGGGCAATGCCGTCGTTTTCGTATCGGATTTCTTCGGGGACGCCGACATATTTTCCATCGAGGATGCCGTCGTTGAATGCCGTGAGTTTCTCGCTTCCCCTGTAGAGCTCCTGGAGCCTCTGCTCTCTGAGGCCGACATAGTAGACATCCCCATTGTAGACGCTGATGCAGTCGACGCTGCCTTCGTCTGTTATGACCGGAGTGATATCACCCAGGGCGTTTATTCTGTATACGCTGGAAGAGTGTCCCTTCGTCGTCGTGAAGTAGAGCCACTCGCCGTCGGCTGCGAAGCTCTCTCCTCCCTTGAGCCGTATGTCAGTGCCGACACTCGACCATGTGGAGTCTCCCCACTTTGAAAGGAGCACGGCCCTGCCGCCTTCGAGTGTGTAGAAATCGGGATTCTGGTTCAAGCCGTATCTCTTCATGTCGCTTCCGGCGGCGATGATCCTGCCTCCGAGAAACCATGCTCTTCCCGCCTTGAGCTCACCCTCGGGAAGTATTGTCTCCCACTCCAGATCGGAGAGATTGACCTGTCTTACCTCTGTGGTGAGGCAGGGCTTAGCGCTTGTCCTCACATTCCCTGTACAGAGAAGCATTGTCCTTCCGGGGGAGAGTGTGTATGAGGAGGTGTCATAGTCGTCGTCGAAGAGAGGCTTCGTCACGCCGTTCTGTATCACACAAAGCCTTGTTCTTCGGCCGCATGTGAAACCGCTTCCGTTGAGGTAGAAGGGGCTTTCCTCTATCTCTTCGTATCCTTTGCTTTCTTCCGCTTTCTTCTTTCTCGCGTCTTCATCGAGACCCTCGAGCCTTCTGTCGACGGAGACGAGGGCGACAAGCGTATCATCGGATAGAAAATCGTACTTCGTGAGCTTACCGTCAACTCTAAGCCACCCCGATGCCTCGCCGCCGTCGAGGGGGAGGGCGTAGATCGTGCTCTTCTCCTCGTCCTTCGTCTCCTCTTCCGTCCGCTTTGCCGTGAAGTATAGCTTTCCCTTCCATGTCGTACCGTATCCGGCTCTGCCGTCGGATGTGAGGGCTCTCGGCTCTCCGTTCTTCAGCATATAGAAGTTGCTTTCGTATCCTGATTTGTCCTTCTTCGCCCTGCTGAGAGTGAAGAAGACCCCGTCTTCTCCCGCCATTACTCCGGATAGGTAGCTGTAGGAGAGAAATTCATCGAGTCTGATCTTTTCCATGGGCAAAGTGTAAGCACTTGCACTGGTGAATACAAGGCCTACCTCACCGGGGCGAAGAGGTCATCCAGCACGACCTCGTTCTGGACGATGCCAGAGTACATATTCCTCCTTACACCGAAGGATGTGATCATGGTGAGCTGTATTGACTTCGATTTTCTCTCAGACATCCTGAACGCTTCGATCTTGTTCCTGAGAGTGAGGTCGTAACTCTTGTCGATTACATATTCTCCCGTACTGTATTTGATTTCACAGAGATTGACTGTGTCATCACGTCTGTCGATTATGAGGTCTATCTCTGCTCCCGGGCCTGTTTCGTCACCTTTTTTGAACCATGAGTATTCTTCACTGAGCACCCCGGAAATGCCGAGCCGCTGCTTGATCTCCCGGATGTGGTCTCTCACGAGGGATTCAAATGCATAACCCGACCATGCTCTCTTCGACGGAGAGTCTATCGAGTTCGACCATTGGTGTTCATCGTTTCCCCTCTTTCCAAGATACCTAAAATAGAAGGAGGTGTAGTAGTCTGAGAGACTGTAGATTATGTCATTCCGCTTTTTTCTGTAAAATCTGGATGCCCGGATAAAACCCGAGAGTTCAAGATCCCTCAATATTGTGGTCAGTCTTCCGTTCTCGGAGCTTCCTGAGGCTTCGGCGAGCTCTTTTCTTGTCATTCCCCTGTTCTTTCTGCTCAGGATTTCAACGATCCTGATGTAGTCGGGACTGTTCGTGAAGAGTGTGGCATAAAGATGCTGGAATTCGTCCCTGAGTTCTCCGCTTTCACTGAAGAAGACTCTGTCGATGTTCTGTTTTAGTCCGGTTGAACGGCTGAGAGTGTCGAGGTAGTAGGGAATTCCTCCCATGATCATGTAGCATTCGGCGATTTCATAACGTGACCACGATATCCCTTTGCTCATGAGAAAAAGTTCCGTTTCGTGGAGATTGAACGGCTTGAGGAAGAGCTTGCACGTCTCTCTGTTGAAAAGGCCTCCCTTGTTCGAGGCTATCTTTTCGTCCATCCATGATGTAGCCGAGCCGCATACTATGAAAATCAGATTGTCACGGGTGGAGGCCCAGTCGTTCCAGAACCATTCGAAAACAGAAAGGAAATCAGATTTCTGTGTGTCCAGCCATGGCATCTCGTCAAAGAAGACAACCTGTCGCTTTCTGCTGTCAAGTGACTCGAGATAGTCTCTCAGCAGACTGAAAGCATCCATCCACCTTTTCAGAACCGGTCTTTCCTTCTGCTTCGTCTTTCTCATATACTCGCCGGCAAAGACCTCAAGCTGCTCTTGTTTCGAGCAGTTGTACCGTCCTGTTATCTTGAAAGCAAAGTTGTTATCGAAATAATTGTTGATGAGATAGGTCTTGCCGACTCTTCTTCTTCCGTAAACTATGACGAGTTCTGCCGATGATGACTCGACGCATTCCTTCAAACGTGCACATTCTGCTTCCCGGCCGATTATTTTCTTTTCATTCATGGAAGTATATTAAAACATGCAAGATGGAAATGGAAGGATTATTTGTCTAAAAGTGCCTTAAAAAATGAGTTTTAGACAAAAAATAATTTTTTCGCCCCGTTACGGCAAAAAGAAAAACCAGCCTTGAAGACTGGTTTATCTAGCCACCTGTCGGATTCGAACCAACGACCCCGAGATTACAAATCACGTGCTCTGGCCAGCTGAGCTAA
>CAVDOI010000088.1:0-8676 GCA_963610485.1 Lachnospiraceae bacterium | reverse complement strand
ACGGATTAAGCTCTTGTTCAATCTGTCTCTTTTCCCGAACACGGCTTCTTAATTAAAATCCACCTTCGTTCGTATCTCGAATTGACAGAAGCTCTCTGCTTCTATTCTTTTCTCTCTTTCCCTTCGTTAGTTACTGTGTAAAAAACCGCCGCTTAAAACCGTTTCCTCACGGCCACGTTTTCACGCGACTCGAATACATTACATGTTTCTCGCTTAAATGTGAAGTCCCTTTTCGAAGTTTTTTATTCTTTTTGACGGGGAAATCTGCTATTTTCATAGATGCGATACAAATAATGATTCAAAAGCTTTGTGATATGATATCATCCTTATTATAAGAGGTATATATGAACACACTCATAATCACGGGAAGCCCGAGAAAGGGCATGTATTCGGACCGCATTGCCGACATGATTAAAGAGATGAAGGGTGGCGATATTGTCCATCTGAGGGAGAAGAAGATATCGCCTTGCAGAGGATGCGACGCCTGCAAGAGGAACGGCGGTGCACTATGCATATATCGTGACGACATGACCCCCCTCTATGAAGAATTCACATCGTCGGACACCGTTGTCCTGCTCTCTCCGGTCTACTGGTGGCAGGTGACGGCGCAGATGAAGGCGTTCATCGACCGCCTCTATGCCCTTCCTCACGAAGCATGGAAAGGAAGGAAGTATGTCGTCATTCTCAACGGCGCTGCAGAAAACGACGACAACGAATTCAGAATCCTCCACGATGCATTCAAGGAGATGTTCGACTACCTCGGCGTCGAAATGAGGTACCTCGGAATCGGGACTTCCGATGACGATGCCTATGATGCAAACGCTGAGCTCATACGTGCATTCATTGAAGAGAATATCTGACGTATATTATATGGATAAGGAAAGAGCACGCCTCCTCAGGAAAAAAGGAAAGAGGGTATCTTATTTTCATTACCTCCAAAGCAAGGACAAACTGAGGACGCGACATTGCCTGATTAATACGGAAAACCCTTTTATTTCTACTCCAGTCCCAGCGCCTGCCGCCTCCTTCTGTCACACTCCACCCATTCCTCGAGGCTCAGAGGTGTATAGTCCGAGTACATGCAGAAGCAGTTGATCATCTGGCAGGGGATGTTCGTCTCCGTATCGTGATGGGCGAGAAGACGCTTTGAAGAGCGTGTCTGCGATATGAACGAATCAACGAGCACCTGGTCGTACGTGTTGTGGATATGGCCGAAGAGCATGAAGGCCGTCGGTTCCCCGAGGGTGTTCACGCTGTTCTGCCTGTTGTAACAGAAGACGGGATAGTGCATGAGGCAGATCTTCTTCTTGTTGTCATTGAGCTCCGCGTAGTCCTTCACCCATTCGAAGCGCGAAGCATCGAAATCGCTTGAATTGAGGTATCTGCCGTCATGGTTCCCCATGATGAGGTAGAGCCTGCCGTTGAGACGCTTCACGACGGAGGCCGTTTCAGAGCCGCTTCCGAGTGAAAGGTCGCCGAGGATGACGACATCGTCATTCTTCCTCACCTTTCCGTTCCACTTCCCGATCATCGTCTCGTTCATCTCCTCGACGGAAGAAAACGGACGTCTGTCCATGCTGGTGAGAAGACTCCTGTGGAAGAAATGACAGTCGGATATGTAGTAGCGCATTCAGCCCCCTTTCCCGTGATATTAGCAGAAAGGAGGGATAATGAGTAGAAAATGTCCCGTTTTCATGACAAATCCGCAGGACTCAATCAGAAGCCGTTAATGAGTACAGATTTCCGGCTACTCCACCCTGGAGCCGAACGGCATGAGTGAGAGAAGTGCAAGCTTGAAATACTGGAGGCCGAAGGGAATTCCGATTATCGTGATGCAGAAGGCAGCTCCGCAGACTGCATAGACAAGCGCCATCTCAAGTCCCGTCAGAAGCAGCCATATGATGTTGACGATGAGGCGGAAGACGCCGCCGTTGTAATCAACCTCTTTGCCGAATGGCCAGAGGGAGAGGGACGCGAACTTGAAACACTGCAGTCCCAGCGGTATTCCCACTATTGTTATGCACCAGAGTATTCCGTAGATACACCACAGCAGTGCCGTCTCGAATCCTCCGAATATGAACCAGATTATGTTGCCGATTGTTTTCATATGCTCTCCCCGATGCCGTCTGATGAAAGCCGGATCATGCCCAATGATAGAACATATGACTGATGAGATGAAAGTGCTGAAGGGCAGTCAGTCCCGCCGTTATCCCGCGCAGAGGAAGTCCCTCCCCTTCTTTGTCATCCTGCGGACGGTCTTCGAGGCAGCGCCTGCAGAGCTCTTTCGATACAATCGCCGGTCAGAAGCTGATCCAAAACACCGAAAGCCCCGAATAGTTTCATTTCATCGTACCTTGAAAATTACAAGAGTATAGCCTATGCATCCGGATTATATTGAGTGGATGACAGCGCAAATTGATTTCAGCTGAGAAAAGAAGTTCCGCTTTCCTCCTTTTCGGTTATAATCTGATTTCAGGAGTTATAATATGTCAGTACTTGTTTTCGGGTCAGTCAATATCGACAGGAGTTTCCGTCTTCCGAGATGGATAGAGTGCGGTGAAACAATATCGTCGCTGTCCCTTTCGACGCAGGCCGGGGGAAAGGGTGCCAACCAGGCTGCATCTCTTGCAAAGGCCGGAGTGAATGTTCACCTTGCCGCAACCATCGGCTCCGACGGGCTCTGGATAAAGAAAAAGCTCGAAAGCTATGGTGTAGACACATCGCTTATGTGCCTCAGGGACGATACCTTCACGGGTACGGCGACCATCCTTCTCGACGACAAGGGCCGCAACTCCATCGTACTCTACGGCGGAGGCAACAGGGAGAACGCTGACGAATATATAAGAAAAGTCTTCTCGAATTTCAGAGAAGGAGACTGGCTTGTAATCGAGAACGAGATAAACAACCTCCCGCTCATAATCGACTCGGCTCATGAAAAGAAGATGAGAATCTGCTTCAACCCCTCGCCCTTCGAAGATGAACTTCTCTCTCTTGACTGGACAGGGATCGACCTCATCGTCGTGAACGAAGTCGAGATGATGCAGCTCATGAAGGGAGAGCCGGGAAGCTGGGAGGAAATCCTGACGGGAGCACACAGAGCATATCCCTCAAGTTCGATTCTCCTGACGCTCGGGGAGGAAGGCTCGATGTTCCTCGACAGGAAAAGCGGTGAGATAATATCCGCCCCGGCAATCAGAACCGAAGCCGTCGACACGACAGGTGCCGGCGACACATTCCTCGGCTACTTCCTCTCATCCCTCATCAAAGGAGAGACACCTTCCGATGCACTCGGGAGGGCGACAAGGGCTTCCTCGATTGCCGTGTCACGCACAGGTGCGATGGACTCGATACCATTCTCTGACGAAGTCGTCTGATCACATGGAACAGACTTCGTTCCATACATCCTCGTCCACGGGAATGCCTTCTCTCAGATTCTCCTCCCTCGTCCTCTCCATCCCCTCTCCGGGTATGTGAACGGGGTGGCCGGGATCACGGGGAACAGATGAACGTATATCTGAAAGGGTGTGCTCTATTCTGTCGTCGATCTCCTTCCTGTCGGGGAATGCGGAGAGGTCAATTGCCAGGAAGAACTGGCTCACGCCTGTCTCGGGCCCCTTGCCGACATCGCTTGTGCTGAGACCTCCAGAGACGGTGGAAGCTATGAGATCGAGAAGGATCGAAAGTCCCGACCCCTTCCAGAATCCCATCGGCATGACGAGCATCGATTCGATTACGTCGGCGGGGTTTCTCGTGACATTCCCGTTCCTGTCGTATCCGGCATCGACGGGGGTTTGACGGCCGTCCCTCATCAGCCTGTCCAGCTTGCCGTATGAGAACATCGACATCGCAGAGTCCAGAAGCACGACTGAACCGTTATGGGGAACGGCGAATACGGCGGGGTTGTTCCCGATCTTTCTCTCCATACCGCCCCAGGCAGGCATGTTCTGCATCGTGTTCGTCCACATGATGCCTATGCAGTCACTTTCCGCCGCCATGATTCCGTAGTTTCCCGCTCTCATCCAGTGGTTGGTATTCGAGAGTCCCACGACGCCGACAGTGTACTGACGTGCCAGCTCGACAGCCCTCTCTGTCGCCGAAGCGGCATTCAGCATCCCCGGACCCTTCTGCCCGTCCCAGCGCTCGAGAGCGCCGAAGGAGAGCGTCTTCACAGCCCTTTTCTCCACATCTACTATCCCGCTCTCGATGCTGCGTATGAATGACGGGAATCTGTTGAGACCGTGCGAATAGACGCCGTCAAGCGAGGAGGAGGCAAAAAGACGCGCACAGAGCGCTCCGTCCTCTCCGCCGAGTCCGTGCTTTTCAAGGACCCTCTCGAATTCACTCTTCATAACAAAGTAGTCTACCCGCATGATGCACCTCCGGCCGTCTCTGGAAACAATATAACAGCAATGAAAAGAACCCTCAATCAAGGATGACTGAAAATTAGAATGAGATGACGAAACAGGAACTCCGGCATGTTTTGTCCCCGATTGGTGGGGGTTTTAACATAAAAAATGACGAAAGTGGCATTTTAAGCTATTAAAAAAGTTGCAGTGTAGCGTTTACAATCTGAGTAAGGACAACAACCATGAATTATATTCCATATCTGAACATCAAAGAGAATATGCTCTCACGGATGAAGGAAGAGGAGAATTTTCTCCCGTACATATATTCGTTCTTCAACTTCGCAGACAGCCAGAACAACATCTCATGTGCATTGAAACCGCTCTCCGGAAAAGGAGAACAGTACATAATGAGTAAGGAGCAGGAGGAGATTCTCGATTCCTCCGCATCCGAGCTCATCGCATTCGCCGGTTATTACGGCGACGGGGAGTATGAGAAGTATCTCTCTTCGTCATTCAATTACTACCTCGGAAAGTACAATGCACCGGAGAACATCCGGCTCTCCCTTCACGGAGCTCAGACATACACACAGAGAGCCTCATCTCTTATCATCTCAACGGCCGATCTTCTTTATAACTACGCCTCGTTCAAGAAGGGAAAGAAGGAAAATGTCTCCCGCGACATAAACTCTCTCATATCGATGAAGTCGTACTTTCCGTCCAAATACTGTGTACCCGTCGAGGAAAAGCTCGGTGAAGAGATCATGCTCCTCTTCTCGAAGGGGATGAAGATCAGTGGAAACAGATTCTTCTGCGCTCCCCATAACGCCGAATTAATAAATAAGAACAGACTCGGAAAGGACGATATCAAAACGACGGAAATACTCGACAGTCTTTTCCATCACGGACTGGTTGAAGAGAACGCGAAGGGATTACTCTCTCTCACAGCCAGAAGCGAACTGCTGTCGATGATCAACTCCTACGGATTCATTTATTTCAGGGATATAAGGAAAAAAGGCCTCGGGAACGCCCTTTCCACTCTCAAGGCCGAGGGGGCCGTCGAAGAATGGGGGTTCTTCTTCTCCCCCGACGAAACTGCATTCCTCAAGTATGTACTCGGTTCCGGATATGAAAACTCCCTCTCACTTTTCTCATACTATACGACAGGGGAAAGTAATGACGAGGAAAAGGCAGAGAGAGACTACCTTCTGCTTCTCACCGTCATGACAGCACTCACTCTGAAGGTCATTGAGGAGATTTCTCTTATACCGCAGACTGTCGTGAAGAGCTTCACTGGTCATAAAACAGAATAAATCAAATTTGAACGGGGCGGATGATTCATTCCCGCCCCGCTTCAGTTACATAAGAGTAACAGTCTGGAGATATTCCCTCTCCACACCCTTTCCGAGCTTTCTTATGCCCGTCTTCTTCCTGATATCCGGCCCGTCGGTTTCAACCTGGCCCATGCCGTCCCAGAATTCGATGCAGACAAAATCGTTGCCGCCGCCCTGGGGAGCCCAGATTATGAGATACCTGAAGCCGTCACCCTTTATCCGGGTAAAGACGGCGCTTCCGTCTCCGACACCGAATGTGGATGATGAGAGAGTATCGAGATCGAGAATGAGCGACGACGAGTCGATGACGCCCTTGAGGGAGAGTCTGTCACCCGAGACTGCGGTGCCGCTTACACTTCCGTCTTTCTGGCTGAAGGCCCCGGCCTTCTCCTCCTTCTCGAAGTAGACGAAGCATTCCTCCTGCTTCCGGGGAAGTGCATATGTGTAATGGGAACCTGTCGAATAATACATTGTCTCTCCGCCGAGGTTCTTCACCCTGTATCCGATAAGAAGCGAGGAGCCGGAGAGGCTGTACTCGATCCTGTAGCTGTAGCGGAACGGATAACGCGTGAGAGTCGTCTCGTCCCAGATATCCTCGAGAACAAGATGAGTGCTGTCAGAAGAGACGACTCTGAGATCCCTTTCCCTCAGAAAGCCGTGATTGGGAAGTTCATATTCCCTTCCGTCTGCCGAATATCGGTCATCCCTGCACTTTCCGCAGAGCGGGAAGCAGACAGCCGTCCTTCTCGGCCATACGGACGAGTCGTACTGCCATGCATGTTCCCTTCCGTCCTTCTTCGAAACGAGGGATTCGATATAACCCGCCTTTGTGTTGAGTGTGGCGGACACATATTCGTTTTCAAGTTTTATAAGAGCCATTGTTCCTCCGCTTATTATGGTCTGATTATACTCATAATCCGGAATTCGAAAATACACAGCCGGCCTCTCGAGAGCGGAAATCCCTTTACGACTCTGCGTCAGGGACGGGGGCGGGGACGGCATTGTCGCAATCCGGCTCAGGAAGGACGGTGTTGTCAGCTGTTCAGATACCATCCCCGGCAGTCTCAAAGGCAGATGTACGCCTATAACGAAGAAGAGGAAGCAACGACATAAGGTTATTTCCTGTCGCTTCCCGCATTCTTCTTTTTCTTCTTTCCGTGAGTCACTTCACTGAGGCAGAAATACTCCCTGTTGATCCTGTCGACTTCCTCGACGAGGTTGTCCCTCTTCGCTCTTGCCTCCTCCGGTGTCAGGGAATCGAAATCTGTAAGGAGGGATTCGAATCCCTTCTCCGCGGCCCAGAGTTCTCCTGCGGCATCTGCATGAAGCGTCTTGTCGTCATCATCGCGGAAGTTGGAAGTATAGAGATTGAGAGAAAGAGACGAGAGTGTGATGAAGCTCGTTATGACGTTGATCTGGAGGTTGCCGTGGAAGAAGAACGATATGATTCCGACGGACGAGACCGCCGTCAGAATGATGTCGAGAACCTTCAGTGTCTGGACCTTCTTCTTGAGCCTTCCGTATATGGCCCACTGGACCTTTGCCGCCGTCCTTACTTCATCCTTGAGATGAACCACCTGGTCCCTCAGCTTCTCTTTGTCGTCCATTTTTCTCTCCCCGGCTATATTACAATAAAACACATTCGATTGACAGACATTCAGAAAAAGAGATCTGAATTCAGTCCTTGTTGAAGAGATCCCTTGTGTAGACCTTCTCCCTGACGTCGTCGAGAGATGAGTCGTAACGGTTTGCGATGATGGCCCCGCTCTCCTTCTTGAAGAGGGAGAGGTCGTTGACGACACGGCTTCCGAAGAATGTGGAGCCGTCCTCGAGTGACGGTTCATATATTATGACCTCGGCTCCCTTCGCCTTGATTCTCTTCATTACACCCTGGATGGAGGACTGGCGGAAGTTGTCCGACCCCGTCTTCATCGTAAGACGGTAGACGCCGACGACTGTCCTCTTCTCCTTCTTCGGGTTATAGCTCTCGTTTCTCTCATAGGCACCCGAGAGTGCGAGAACCCTCTCCGCTATGAAATCCTTTCTTGTCCTGTTCGATTCGACAATGGCACGGATGAGGTTCTCGGGAACATCCCGATAGTTTGCAAGAAGCTGCTTGGTGTCCTTCGGAAGACAGTAGCCGCCGTAGCCGAAGGATGGGTTGTTGTACCAGTTGCCGATTCTCGGGTCGAGACATACTCCTTCGATTATATCCTTTGTATTGAGGCCCTTTATCTCGGCATAGGTGTCGAGTTCGTTGAAATAGGATACCCTGAGCGCGAGGTAGGTGTTTGCAAAGAGCTTCACGGCCTCGGCCTCCGTTGATCCCATGATGAGGACCGGAATGTCAGTCTTTCTTGCTCCGCCGACGAGGAGGGAGGCAAAGGCGGAAGCCTTATCTCTGAGGTCTTCGCCGGCACCGACAATGATCCGGCTCGGATAGAGGTTGTCGTAGAGAGCCCTGCTCTCGCGGAGGAATTCGGGACAGAATATGATGCTGCCGCCGTATTTCCTCCTTACGGACTCCGTATAGCCGACGGGGACTGTGCTCTTTATGACGAAGACTGCGTTTCTGTTATAATCAAGCGCCGTCTCGATGACGCTCTCGACAGCGCCTGTGTCGAAGAAGTTGAGCTTCGTGTCGTAGTTCGTCGGAGCTGCGACGACAATGAAGTCTGCGTCTCTGTAAGCCTCGGCGGGATCTGTCGTAGCCGAGAGGTCGAGCCTCTTCTCCCTGAGGTACTTTTCGATGTATTCATCCCGGATGGGAGAGCGGCGGTCGTTGATCAGTCTGACTTTCTCTTCCAGTATATCTACAGCCTTCACGCTGTTCTTCTGTGCAAGGAGCACTGCGATTGAAAGTCCTACATATCCTGTTCCGGCAACTGTTATCTTCATTTCTGGTGGTTCCCCCTTATGTGACAGAGAACACTATAGACGGGAAACGGATAGTCAGCAAGTCTCTGTGATGCCTCTGTACCCATCCCTCAGCTTCTCCC
>CAVDOI010000087.1:0-8804 GCA_963610485.1 Lachnospiraceae bacterium | reverse complement strand
AGCCTCCCCTTCTGAGCTTCGTTGCAAGGAGATGCAGAAAAGCGGGGTTCATGATTCTTCTTTTGTGATGCTTCTTCTTCGGCCAGGGGTCGGGGAAGAAGATATGAAAGCCGCTGACGGAGCCGTCGGGAACCATGTGTTCGAGGACGTCTACGGCGTTGAAGCGCATTATCCTGACGTTGTCGATGCTGTTCTCTCCAAGCTGGGACAGAAGCTGCACGAAGCCCTTGAGATAGACCTCGAGTCCTATGTAGTTGTTCTCGGGTTTGATGAGGGCCATCTGTGATGTGACATAGCCGTTTCCGAAGCCGATTTCGATGACGGTATCGTTTCTGTTACCGAAGATCTTCTCCCAGTCCATCATCCTGTCCTCATAGAAGAGACAGTACTTTTCTGCATACTTCAGGCAGATCTCCTTCTCCTTTTCGTCGAGGACATTGTTTCTCAGCACATAGCTCTTTATCGTCCTCTCCTTCCCCTCTCTGAGTTCTATTTTATGTAGTGCCTCGAATAATTCCTTTTCTTCCATTTATTTCAGTCTCCTGAGTGTTTCGAGTATGAGGACGGCCTTGTCTCTCAGCGACACCGTTCCCGTAGATATCATAAGATGATTGTACTGTCTCGGGTCGAGTCTCACTCTTCCCGCAGAGAGCGTTATGAGCGATACGACCTTTGTCGGATTGAGGACGGAGACTTCGTCGAAGACGACGTCGATGACACCCTTGTATTCCTTGAGTGACGATATCCTGAGCTCGCGTGCGACTATCTTTATCTCGGCGATGCAGAAGAGGTTCTCGACCTCCTCACCCGCTTCTCCGTACTTCGATTCGACTTCGCTCTTGAGGCCGTCGAGTTCGCCCTGCGTCCTTACGGATGCTATCTTCTTGTAGAGTTCGAACTTCGCAGACGGGTCGCGGATGTAGGAGTCGGGGATAAAGCCCGTGTAGTCGAGCTGCACGAGAACCTCCCTTTCGATCTCCTCCGGCTTCTTTGTAAGTTTCCCGATCTCCTCCTCTATGAGGCGGAGGTACATATCGAGACCGACAGCCTCGAGGTGACCCGACTGCTCGCGGCCGAGTATGTTTCCGGCGCCCCTTATCTCCATATCCTTCATGCTGACCTTGAATCCCGAGCCGAGGGATGTGTTCTCGCTCAGAACCTTCAGTCTCTTGATGGCGTCGTTGTTGAGCGACGAACCGTCAGGGTAGAAGAGATATGCGTAGGCCTTCCTGTCGCTTCGTCCCACGCGTCCCCTCAGCTGATAGAGCTGGCTCAAGCCCATCCTATCGGCTCTGTCGACTATGATCGTATTTACGTTGGGGATATCGATTCCGTTCTCGATGACAGTCGTCGAGACAAGAACCTGCACGCCTTCATATATGAAGCGGTGCATGACCTCCTCCATTCTCTCGGCTTCCATCTGGCCGTGTGCCGATTCTATGACGGCATAGGGAACGAGCTTCTTGAGCATCATCACGACTTCCTCGATGTCCTCGACTCTGTTATGGAGGTAGAAGACCTGG
Organism: Lachnospiraceae bacterium; assembly: GCA_963610485.1. Lineage (GTDB taxonomy): Bacteria > Spirochaetota > Spirochaetia > Sphaerochaetales > Sphaerochaetaceae > Ornithospirochaeta. The sequence continues at coordinate 7,281 of CAVDOI010000087.1, read as the reverse complement.
CCTCCGCGTCCGAGCTCCTTCTCTATCGCACTCTTCACCATGTTTATATCGTATTCCCCGATATATGTATCGATGGGAAGTCTCTCCCTCGGGGCCGTCGTCAGAAGCGACATGTCCCTGACCTTTAACAGCGACATGTAGAGCGTTCTCGGAATGGGGGTTGCAGAGAGCGTGAGGGAGTCGATCGTACTCTTGAGTGTCTTTATCTTCTCCTTGTCCCTGACTCCGAAGCGCTGCTCCTCGTCCACAATCAGAAGCCCCAGGTCCTTGAAGGCCACGTCCTTCGAGAGGATCTTGTGTGTGCCGAAGAGAACGTCGATCGAGCCGTTCCTGACACCTTCGAGTACGGCTCTGTTCTCCTTTGCAGAGACAAAGCGTGTCGAGAGGCCGCTCTTTACAGGAAAGTCTGCCACACGCTTCTTGAAATTCTCGTAGTGCTGCTGGGCCAGTATCACGGTCGGGGCGAGAAAGGCAACCTGCTTGGAGCTCATTACGGCCTTGAAAGCCGCACGGAATGCTATCTCCGTCTTTCCGTAGCCGACATCTCCGCAGACAAGTCTGTCCATGCAGCGGCTGTCCTCCATGTCGGCCTTTATCTCCTCGATGCACTTCAGCTGATCCGGGGTCTCCGTGAATGGGAACGAAGCCTCGAAGGTCACCTGCCAGTCCGTGTCACGTTCGAACGGATAGCCCGGAGTGTGCTGACGGACGGCATAGAGGTGCACAAGCTCGATGGCAAGTTCCTCGGCGTTCTGCCGCGCCTTCTCCTTCTTCTTCGCCCAGTCCCTGCCGCCCATCTTATCGAGCTTCGGGGGCTTACCGTCATTACCTATGTACTTCTGTACGAGGTTGGCCTGCTCGATGGGAACATATAATGCCTCACCGGCAGAGTAGCGTATCTTGATGTAGTCGCGCTCGGTCTCCCCGCTCCTGACTCTGTCTATCTTCTCGAACTGTCCTATTCCGTAGTTTATATGGACGACGTAGTCCCCCGGTTTTAGCGATACGAACGAATCCAGGGGCGACGAGAGTGTCTCGACGACAGTCTTCTGCCTCTTCCTGCGGCGTCCGAATATCTCCTGGTCGAGGATGACGGCAGTCTTTACCGACGGCAGCATGAAGCCCGTATCTATATTCGATACGGATATGTCGACATCAAGCGAACCGAAAACGCTCTCGAGTCTCGCCTTCTGTATGTTCGAGGGCGCAAGGATGTATATCTTCCAGCCGTCCCGGATCATCGCCTTCGCCTCGTCCTTGAAGAATGTGACGTTGCCGAAGTACGAATGCGAGGGCTCGACACCGAAGTGATGGAACGTCGGCTTCATTATCTCGTGTACGACGGTGGCTCTCGTGAGAGAAGATGAGAAGTGCGTCCAGTCCAGAAGGTATTCATCCGGCACCGGTGCGTCTGCCTTCTCCCTGTATAGAACACGGTAGCGGTCCTCGGCCTCGTTCCTGAGGGCCTTGTATGAAGAGTCAGTCTTCTCGGAGGAAGTGATGATGAAGTAGTCGTCAGAGCGGAGGAACTCCGTTACGGGACAGGTTTCAATGTTCTTCATCTCCCCGTCTCTCATTAACGGGATATCGACCTTCCTTATGCTCTCGCCCTTGCCATCCCCGACAGCAGGAAGGGAAAGGATTCTGTCAATCCTCTCCCATTCAAGATAGACGCGGTACTTCTTCTCGGATGCAAATGGATATATGTCGATTATCTCGCCCCTGAGGGTGAATGCACCCTCCTCCGAGGCGCTCTCGGCGCGGTAGTAGCCGCTCGAGACAAGGGACGACGAAAGGGAGTCGACATCTATCTCATCCCCGCACCTGAGGGTATACGAAAAGGCTTTGAGAGATCCGGGTGAGAGCAAGGGAGAGGAGAAGGACCTGAGGGAGGCTATGACAAGAGCCTTCTTCGAGTCCATAAACTTCTCCTGGGCCTTCTTTCGTGTATAGTTGACCCTCTTTTCGAGGAACTCCGAATAGAGCGTCCTTCCGTCCGAGGGGATGAAAACGACGCTTGTATCTTCAGTGTCCGGGAGAGACTCGTAGAGCCCCCTCGCCTCGTCCTCCGTGGCACAGAGCACAATGGTACGTCCCCCTCTTTTATCAGATACGGCCTTCACGTATCTTGTGAGGGGGAAGAGAGAAAGCTCGTCGCATTCCAGCCTGCCGTCGGGATTCTTCAGAAAGGAGAGGTAGCACGTACTCCTCTTGACATATTCCGTTATTGCATTTTCAATTAACTGCATTAAAGGAAAATATAACAAAAATATATGGATACCTCAATCGACATTGACTGGACAAAGCTTGATTTACTGGAGAAAAAGATAGTCGAAATGGCAGTCTGGGCCACAGAGAAGCAGAACGCACTCCACGTCGAGTACAAGGCTGACAACTCCCCCGTCACCGAGGTCGATCTCTCCATCTCACATGAAATAGTCTCACTTATAAGAAAACTCTATCCCGGGTGCGGGATAATCACCGAAGAGGAGGAGGTTGAAAAGACCTCCTCACCGCCCTTCACATTCGTCCTCGACCCCATCGACGGGACGGACATGTACTCCCAGGGACTGCCCTCGTTCTGCATAGCACTGGGTATCCTGGACGCTGTTTTCACACCCGTGGGGGCGATAATCGCTGCACCGCGCTTCGGAAGGGGAACAATGGAGGGCCTTCTTCTAAGGCTTACCCCGGGCGGGAAACCGACCATAAACGGAAAGAGGCTTGTCGTCCCGGAGCGTGACGGAATCATCCACCAGATAACGCTCTCGTCGTCGCTTGTGCGTGACATAGACTTCTCACGCTACCGCGGCAAGGTCCGCATCTTCGGCTCCCAGATTCTCCAGGTTCTTGCCCCCGCCCTCTTCATGAACATATCGGCATCGATTGACGAGCCCTGCTTCATATGGGACTATGCCGCCGCGCATGCCGTACTCATAAGCCTCGGCATGGACTTATATACCCCCGAAGGTCTTCCTTTCAGGTATTCAGATTCATTTCTCTCAAGAAAGAGGGCACGGTGCATCACCTACGGCGGTTACTATGAGACAGTGAAGGAGCTGATCGCTCTATGTCCGCCTCTCGATCCCGACAAGGCGGTAATCCACTATTGAGTAACAGCTGAGGAAACTTTCGAGAAACGGACGCCTGAGCGTTATGCAGATATCGACATCCCTCTTCATGAGCATTCTCAGCGTACGGTCGTACCCGAAGCCCTCCATCTCCATCCTTCCGCATTCGTCGAGATAGACGGAGCCGCTTTCAACAGAGGAAAGACGCTCATGCACTTCGTCGAAGAGAGAAAAGTCCACATACCATCCCTTCCATCTCACGGGAAGTACCGTCCGGGGGGACATCAGGAGCCTCTCTCTTCCGTTCTCGAGGTCCAGCATGTAGTAATCATCACCCCTGTGTATCGAAACAAAGCCGACCGGAGAGGGGTCAACGGATGACAGGGAGAGTATCTTCGTGGTCTTACCCCCGCCCTTCTCTCCCGTTATTATGTTAAAGCTCTTCATCGAAGAATGCCTGGAGCACTCCGTACGCCTCGAGGGAGTCCTTCTTCTTTATGATGAATGTCAACACATTCAGCGTCGATACAATTTCGTATATGTTAATGTTCTCCCATGCAAGCTTTCTCGTTGCAAGGTATGTTATTCCCGGAGTTTCGAGGAAGTTGTTGTCCTTGAAGGAAATCGTGAGGGCGACCATGTCATCCTCTCTGTTGATGACACTCTCTCCCTTCAGCATATCGTCAAGAGCTGTCTTGTATTTGTCGCTTATCGTGATGACGATCTCATACTCCCCGATACAGATGTTGATGAAGTCGCCGTTCTCGCTCTTCACAAGTGAATAGAGGGATGCGATATTGTTGATGAAGGAGGGCGTGCGGCGTATGTTGACGTCGTAGATGTTCGTCTTCATGCTTATCTCGTAGTCTATCTTCCCTCTTTTCTTCTCGAGATGGTTCATCTTCTTGAGCTCCGTTGTGTAACGGCGTACGGCCATCACGATCGCCGCAGACGAGACGCTGCCTCCGTAGAGGGCCTCGACCTTCGGCTTAATGAACTCGGCAAGATTCGAATACGATATGACCTCCTGTATGAGCATCTCCGAAATGAACGGTGAACGGTTGATGATTTCCTTTACAAAAAATGCTACTGAGTTGGCCATGGGTAACCCTCCGTTATTTATTGAACTTCATGTTATTGAAAAAACATCAGTTAATCAAGTTTCCAAGAAAAAAGCTGTCAAACTCAAACAAATAAACTATACTCGGGATATGAACTGTCCTAAATGCGGAAAAGACCATGATAAAGTACTCGAGTCCCGTTCCAACAAGGAGGGAACTTCGATCAGACGCCGGCGAGTCTGCCTTGAATGCGGCTACCGCTTCACGAGCTACGAGCACATCGAGCGAAAGCCCATCGTCGTCGTCAAGAAGGACAAGTCACACCAGACGTTCGAGCTGGCAAAGGTCGAGAGAGGAATCCGCACATGCACTGAAAAGCTTCCCGTGAAGCAGGAGGCGATCGACGAGACGCTGCGGGAGATCGAGGACGAGGTATACGCCATAGCGCAGAGCAGCCGCAACACGATATCGAGCAGGGAGATCGGCGAGATAACACTGAGGCACCTTTATAAGATGAGTCCCGTCGCATATGTAAGATTTGCAGCTGTCTACCGTGCCTTCGACACCCTCGACCAGTTCATCAACGAAATCGAGGAACTCACTCACTGATTCTTTCTGACGTCGAACCACTTTCCCGTCTGGCTCTGTTCTATCTCGTCATTGAGATGTTCCGGCCGCAGTATTTCCGTTGCACTGTCGAGTGCGAAGTTGTCAGTCATGCCCGCAACGTAGTCGATGATCATGCGCCTGTCAGAGCCTTCGTGCTCGATATAGACACTCTTCATCTCCTTGATATGGTTGTAGAAACCTGCGGCAAGCATGTTCCTCTCCCCCGCATACCCTTCCTCCTCGAGTCCGTAGTTGCGGTAGATGTCCTCGAGGTATGTGGTGATGAGACCCAGCACCCTTCTGAAGTATTTTTCATAGCCGTCGAGAATCTTCGATCTGTAGATATGGGAGTAGTTGAACTCCGAGAATGCTTCGACAGCATCGAAGACTGAATCGGAGAAACCGATTCCCTTCTCCTCCGAAGCTCCGTCGATGAGGTCTCCGATGAGGGAGTTGATTATCCTGCTGTTCGTGTTTCCCAGTCTGTCCTTCACGATGTCGGGAAGGTCATCCTCCCTGATTATTCCCAGCCGGGCGGCATCCTCGTAGTCACGCCCGAGGTATGCAATGGAATCGGAGAAGCGGACGATGACACCTTCATATGTTGCGGGGATGAGCCCCTTGCGGGAAGTAATCTGCTCGAGGTCCCTGACCTCGTTCGTCGGATGCATGCGTTTTCTCAGGCTCTCCCCGTTATGGCATACGATGCCGTCACGTACGGCGTATGTGAGATTGAGGCCCTTCCCGCTGTTTACGAGGAAGTCCACGACACGGAGCGAGTTGACTTCATGCTCGAAGGGAAGAAGCCCCCTCTCGAGGCAGAATTCCGATATTATCTTCTCGCCCGTGTGGCCGAAGGGTGTGTGCCCGAGGTCATGTCCCATGCCGATTGCCCATGCCAGCTCGCTGTCGAGCCCGAGGGGGCGGCAGATCGTGGAGGCGATGGACGCCACGTGCAGCACATGCTCCATCCTCGTGCATATATGGTCATTCGACGGCGCATAGAAGACCTGCGTCTTGTGCTTGAGACGGCGGAAGGCCGATGAATGAATGATCGCGGTCGTATCACGGAAGTAGGAGCCGCGTACGTCCTCCTGTCTCTCCCTCATTCTCTTTTCGAGCAGTTCTGAAGATATCCTGTTTTGAAGTTTTTCCACTTTCAGCAGTCCTCTCTTGTCTATATAATACATACAAAGGAGATAAATGTGTTAAATTTAATCATCCCCCTCGGCGCACTTCTTCTATCTTTTCTCTCGTCCATCTCCGCCATAAGATTCTTTCTCTCGAGAAACGGCCGTATATACTGGATAATCCCCTTTTTAATCTCCGTAATATTCTTCTACCAGAACCTGACAACCCTCATCGTCTATGCCGACACGACGGCAGCGTACAGCGCCTCGTTCGACACTGTCCTTCCCCTTGTACTTGCAATACTGTGGTATGCGATGATCAACGCATTCCACTTCGCCCTCAAGACCGAGCGTGAATACAACAAGTACACCGAGGAATCGAGGCGTACGTACAACGAAGCAAGATTCATCAACCTCATGGAGAAGAGGCAGACGAAGAAGGAAAGAAAGAGAAGCAAAATCGAGGCCAATAACAGGACACGCTCCCCCTCAGTTCCCCAGTACACATTCCCCCCGGAAGAGGAATGAAGCAGGAAGAAGGGCCCGGTTTTCTTTCCGGGCCTCATTCATCACCTGTTTTTGATGTAGAAATAGTTCACGCGTGTGTAGAGCGCTCCGTAATAGAATCCGTTTCCGAAATCCCATATCCTGCGGCTGTCCAGCTCTATGACACCGCCGTGGACTGTTTCCGTATAATATGGAAGATTCGACCCGCCGTAAGCGTCATAATGATTGTCGGTGAGAATGTAGACCTTCCCGTCGAGGACCTCGATTGTATGCGGTGTGATGTAACCGCAGCTTATCGGGAACTCCGTCTTTTCAAGAAGAATAGTCTCTTTGCCGTCACTCGTCCATATACACGGCCTCTTCACCTGGAGCCTTGTGCCGTTTGTTTCGTAGCATCCTTCACTTCCTGCTATAAGAAGACTCCCGTTTACAACCGCCACGTCACCTATACTGATGCTTCCGTTTGCATCAACGCAGTATTTTGTCTCGAGATAACACGTACTGTTTTCCGAGCTGGAACCCGAGAGCGTTACTTTGACAAGTTTCTTCTTATTGTAGCCCGAAGCCGAGCTGTCTCCTTCATTCAGAACAACATAGAGATAAGAACCGTCCGATGCACCTTTAAGTCCCTTGTCCACAGAAGACAATTTCATATGAATCCAGCTCTCTTCGTCTTCTGTATCGAGTCCCCAGACATGACATTCGTCTCCCGTGTTACCGAGAAGATACATCCGTGTGCCGTATGTAAAGGTGTCGGCAATCACAATTGAACTTGAATATGTAAAATCATAAATTAATTTCTTTACTTCCTTTGTTTCGAGATTATATGAATAGACAGCCGGCTTTGTCTGATAATCGCATGCAAAGTAGAGTTTGTTTCCGATAAGCTGGACATACTCTGTA
>CAVDOI010000086.1:0-8904 GCA_963610485.1 Lachnospiraceae bacterium | reverse complement strand
TGTTGTGAATACTTCCAATCAGGAAGCGGTAGTTTTGCTTAAGTCAACAGCATTGCATTTCCGGTACGATTTTTTTGACAAAAAAGGGAGATTTTCCGCTTTATAAGTATGAGAAGAATATTTTGTGGTTTATTTTGCGTTGTCCTTCTTGTCTCCTGCTCTGCCGAGATAAAGAGGAGTGTCACGGTATCTTTATACGATGAGCTGACCTGGGAGCAGGTCACGGGGGAGAGCATGTGGTACAAAATCAGGTACTTCGACGGAGAGAGTGTCCATACGGAGTACCTCGGCTACGACGAGAAGAGCGTGAGCGTGGACGTGTCCCCGTCGGCGCTATCCGTTTTCGCCGTCTATCCTCTGGGGACGCTCTCTCCTTTCGGAGGCTTCTCCGACGGGGGAGAGGAGGGAACTGTGTATCTTCTATCCGAGTGGGGATATTTCGCTGCAATGCTGATTGATGCTGCCGAGTCTTTTCCAGAGGGTGTTGCAGAGCTCAATATAAAGGCGGTGAAGAGAGACAATCCCGACCTCGGGGCGATCAACCGCGAGGCTTTCCTCGCATCCCTCTTCGACGGGAGCCTTTCGAAGAAGACGATAAAGCTCAGCCGGAAGTTCAACGTTCCCCTTGACGGCGTTCTCAGCGGCTACTGGGTGAGTCTTTTCTCCCACTCATACTCTTTCACATTGTACTCAACAGGAGACGGGGAGACGCTGTCGCTTCTTCCCGGTGTCTGGTATTACCTGAACGAGGACAGGGAGATGATGCTCGAGATAGTACTGACCGACGACGGAGAATACAGGGTCAGGCACAAGGCGAAGCCCAAATGGTGTTGAAGAGAGACTTCTTTCATCCTAAAATACGGCTATGGAATCGTTAAGAGAACTCTACAGAATAGGCTACGGGCCGTCCTCCTCGCATACGATGGGGCCGCGAAGTGCTGCAGAAAGATTTATCAGGGAACATTCCGGCGTAAAGAGCGTCGGTGTCGAGCTTTACGGCTCGCTTGCCGCAACGGGCAAGGGACACCTTACAGACAAAGCCATTCTGTCAGTGATGAAGGACAACGGAATCGAGGCCGAGATCAGCTGGCATCCGTCGGAGTTCAAGCCTTTTCATCCCAATGCCGTCACATTCATATCGGGGGACATTTCAGATACCTATTACTCCGTAGGAGGAGGGAAGATCGTGAAGGAAGGGGAGAAGGGAGATGCTGACGATACCGTTTACCCCGAACTCATCCTCGGTGATATGGAGAAAATGCTCAATTACTGTGACTACCACGGCTATCAGATGTGGGAGGTTGCAGTGGAGTACGAGGGCGAGTCCATCCTCGACTATGCCGGCGAGGTATGGGAGGTCATGAAGGCCGCCATAAAGAGGGGCCTTGAGAACGAAGGCGTTCTCCCCGGAGGACTCAAGCTCCAGAGAAAGGCCTGCCTCTCGCATGCAAAGTCCGTCGATTTTGCCGGAAGTCTCGGTAATACATCCCGTGCCCTTTCATTTGCACTTGCCGTCAGCGAGGAGAATGCAGGAGGCGGCAGGATAGTCACCGCCCCCACATGCGGAAGCTGCGGGGTTCTCCCCGGTGTTCTCTATTATCTCCAGCAGGAATACAGGATTCCCGAGATAAGAATACAGAGGGCGATTCTCACTGCAGGACTTGTGGGGAATATCGTGAAGTCGAACGGATCCATAAGCGGCGCCGAAGTCGGGTGCCAGGGTGAAGTCGGAGTTGCATGCGCAATGGCCGGAGCTGCGGCAACACAGCTTCTCGGAGGCTCCGTCCATCAGGTCGAATATGCCGCGGAGATGGGGCTCGAGCACCATCTGGGACTTACATGCGACCCGTTGATGGGTCTTGTGCAGGTGCCGTGCATCGAACGCAATGCAATGGCTGCAATGAGAGCCATCGACCATGCATCCTTCGCCCTCATGAGCGACGGCCGTCACAAGGTCAGCTTCGATGACGTAGTCGAAGTCATGATGGAAACGGGTACTGCCATTCCTTCCCTCTACAGAGAAACAAGCAAGGGGGGACTTGCGAAGGTCGTGGAGAGTGACGAGGACTGATAATCCTCAGATTATAAGAAGTGCAACGAGTGCGCTTATGCAGCTTACCGCTGCCGTAAGCGGAAGTCCCCATCCCAGGAAGGATACTATTACAGCAACGACGAAACCGACGAGCGAGGGGATGAACGAGCCCGTTGCACCGAGGATGGCGGGGAATGTGAGGGCCGCCAGCGTCACATAGGGCGCGTAGAAGAGGAAGGAACGGAAGAATACGTTCCTGATTGGCTTCTTGAGCACAAGAAGCGGAATCACCCTTATAAGATATGTGACAAGTGCTATTGCGGCTATCGAGATGTAGATATAAGCGTCACTCATCGATTTTCTCCAGTGTGTTTTCCTTTATCGGGAAGAAGACGGCGCACAGGGATGCGACGACTAATGTTATGATTATCACCCTCATGCCCGACGATACGCCGGAAAGCGCATCGATTTTATCAAAAGCGAGACTGAGAAGCATCGAGACGATGACAGCCCCCGCAATTACAGGGTTCTCCTTTGCAGGAGGAATGATTATTGCCAGGAACATTGCGTAGAGGGCGAGAGAAAGCGCCGAGGTAAGAACGGATGGCAGTATTTCGCCCATCACGCCGCCGAGTGCCGTCCCGAGGACCCATCCCGGACATGCAACGGACATTGCGCCGACGTTGTACATCGGATTGAGGGAATATCTGCGGGAGGAGGCAAGGCCGAATATCTCATCGGTGACTCCCATTGCCACCAGCATCCTCTTCGCCGTCCCCGTGGAAGGGGAGAGCCTCACGGCAAGGGCAGCACTCATCAGAAGGTAGCGGAGGTTGATGACGAGTGTGGAGATGACGAGAACCCACACCGAGCCCCCTTCCGCCATGATGTCTATCGCTGCAGCCTGACCTGCGGATGTGTAGTTGAGGGCGCTCATCAGCGCACTCTGGTACCACTTGATTCCCACGTTCGAAGCATTTATTCCGAGCGTGAAGGAGACTGCAAAATAGCCGACGGCGACACTGAGACCGTCAATGAGCCCCCGTTTGTAGTTTTCTTTGTTGTCTGACATATTACCGGTAAGGAGGCCGCCGGGGCCTCCTCTTATCATCCCTTCACGACGATGTTCACAAGCTTTCCGGGAACGACGATTTCCTTCACCGTCTCCTTGCCGTCCGTCCACTTCTTTACGGTCTCATCCGCCCTTGCCGCGCTAAGAAGTTCTTCCTTTGTTGCAGTTGCAGGCATCGAAATCTTGCTTCTCACCTTGCCGTTGATCTGTACGACGAGCGTGATAGTGTCGTCCTTCGTCTTCTCCTCGTCGTATGACGGCCACTGAGCCTTCGATACGCTGGACTCATGTCCGAGCATCTCCCAGAGCTCCTCCGCAAGATGCGGTGTGTACGGGGAGAGGAGGAGAACGAGGTTCTCCAGACAGACCTTCGGAAGGAAGGAAGAGCGTGTGAGCTCGTTGACGAATACCATCATCTGCGAGATTGCGGTATTGAAGTTGAGCGAAGATGTATCTTCGGTGACCTTCTTGATTGTCTTATGCATGAGGGAGTCGAGTTCCTTTGACGGAGCCTCGTCTCTGATTTCCTTTTCGGTAGCGAGCTTCCAGACCTTCTCGATGAAGCGGTAGACGCCGATGAAGCCGGCAGTCGCCCATGGCTTGCTCTCCGTGAGGGGGCCCATGAACATCTCGTACATTCTGACGGAGTCTGCACCGTAGTCACGGATGTAGTCGTCGGGGTTGATGACGTTCTTGAGGGATTTGCTCATCTTTGCGATGACCTGTGTCAGTTCCTCTCCGTCATCCCGGGCATAGTACTTTCCGTCCTTCTCGACAACGCTGTCCGACGGAACAAGAACTTTGTTCTTCCTCTGGTAGGCGAAGGATGTGATCATACCCTGGTTGACGAGCCTCTGGAAGGGTTCGGGAGTCGAAAGATAGCCCAGGTCATAGAGGACATGGTGCCAGAAGCGTGAATAGAGAAGGTGGAGTACCGCATGCTCTGAGCCTCCGACGTAGAGAGATACCGGCATCCAGTATTTCTCCTTCTCCTCTCCCACGAAGCGCTCTGTGTTCTCCGGGTCGATGTATCTCAAGAAGTACCAGCATGATCCCGCCCACTGCGGCATCGTGTTCGTCTCCCTCTTCGCCTCTCCTCCGCACTGCGGGCAGCGGCAGTTGACCCATTCGTCGACCTTGCTCAGCGGGCTGTCACCCGTGCCGCTGGGTTCATACTTCTTAACCTGGGGAAGTGTCAGAGGAAGCTGATCCTCCGGAAGCGGTACAATGCCGCACTTCGGACAGTGTACGAGAGGAATGGGCTCTCCCCAGTAGCGCTGGCGTGAGAAGACCCAGTCTCTGAGTTTGTAATTGACGGCCTTATGACCGCATTTATGCTCTTCAAGGTATGCAAGAACCTTTTCTATGGCATCTTTCTTGTTCAGACCGTCGAGCCACTCGGAATTGACGTGTTCGCCGTCTTCTGTCCATGCCCGGGTCTGTACGTCGACTTCACTCTTCAGAACCTCGACTATCGGGAGGTTGAACTTCTTGGCAAATTCCCAGTCTCTCTCGTCGTGCGCCGGAACGGCCATGATGGCACCGGTGCCGTATGAGATGAGTACGTAGTCTGCAATCCAGATCGGGAGCTTCTTTCCGTTGAGGGGGTTGATTGCGTAGGAGCCGGAGAAGACTCCGGTCTTCTCCTTTGCAAGGTCGGTTCTCTCGAGGTCCGACTTGTGCTTGACCTCGTCGATGTACTTTTCGACAGCTTCCTTCTGCTCCGGAGTCGTGAGGTGCTCCCTCAATGGATGCTCGGGGGCGATTACCATGTATGTGGCGCCGAAGAGGGTGTCGCAGCGTGTCGTGTAGACTTCGAGAGTCTCGTTGCTGTTTTCGAGTTTGAAGAGAACGGAAGCACCTTCACTGCGTCCGATCCAGTTGCGCTGCATTGCCTTCACGGATTCCGGCCAGTCGAGGTCGTCCAGCCCCTTGAGGAGCTTTTCGGCATAGGCCGTTATTCTGAGCATCCACTGTCTTATGTTCTTCTTTTCGACCTTCGATCCGCAGCGTTCGCACCTTCCTTCCTTCACTTCCTCGTTGGCAAGTCCCGTCTTGCAGGAGGGACACCAGTTGATGGGGGTGAAGGCCTCGTATGCAAGTCCCTTCTTGTAGAGCTGGAGGAAGATCCACTGCGTCCAGCGGTAGTAGTCTTCGTCGCATGTGCTGATTTCTCTGTCCCAGTCGTATGAGAAGCCGAGTGATTTGATCTGACGGCGGAAGTTCTCTATGTTGCGCTGTGTAGTTACATAGGGGTGTGTTCCCGTCTTGATTGCATAGTTCTCGGCAGGGAGGCCGAAGGAGTCGAATCCCATGGGATGGAGGACGTTGTAGCCGTTCATCCTGAGATAGCGTGAATAGATATCTGTTGCAGTGTATCCTTCGGGGTGTCCGACATGAAGGCCGGCTCCCGACGGGTACGGGAACATATCGAGGACGTATGCCCTCCTGTCCTTCGGGACGCTTTCGTCCTCGACAGTTCTGAATGTCTTGTTTTCTTCCCAGTACTTCTGCCACTTGGGCTCTATTTTATCAAATGGATACTTGCTCATGCGGTGAGTATAACAACAAAGAAAACAAAATGCCATAAGAGGCGCCTCCCCAGAGAGGGTGTGGAGATAGTAAAGATGGCTGATTAAGGCGAAAAATAAGATGCAAATATTTGATATCACTCAAATTTTTAGGCTATACTTGAACATATGGCATATGATGAAAGTAATATCAGGACACTGTCGAGTATCGAGCATATCCGACAGCGCCCGGGAATGTATATCGGAAGGCTGGGGAACGGAAGCCACCCCGATGACGGAATCTACATTCTTCTCAAAGAGGTTATAGACAATTCAATCGACGAGTTCATGGAAGGACACGGCTCGCGTATAAGCGTGACGCTTGAAGGCAACAGATGCTCGGTAAGAGACTTCGGCCGCGGCATCCCGCTCAAGAAGGTCATCGAATGCGTATCCGTCATCAATACGGGTGCTAAGTACGACAATGAGGCCTTCCAGTATTCCGTCGGACTCAACGGCGTCGGCACCAAGGCCGTCAACGCACTCAGCAGATTCTTCGAGATAACGAGCTACAGGGACGGGGAGTTCATGTATGCCTCGTTCCAACGCGGTGTTCTCAAGAAGAAGAACTCCGGAAAGACGGAGGAGGCCAACGGCACCCTCGTGTCCTTCATCCCCGACGACAGCCGTGAAATCTTCGGTGAATATGCCTACAACGAGGAATTCGTGACGGAGAGACTCTGGAACTATGCCTACCTCAACAAGGGTCTCACAATCGACTTCAACAAGAAGATTATCCGCTCCCAGGGCGGTCTCATGGACCTCGTGAAGAAGACCCTCGGGGACACGGGACTATATCCTCTCATAAACTTCAAGAACCAGCACCTGGAGTTCTCCTTCACGCATACAGACGGCTACGGCGAAAAGTACCACAGCTATGTCAACGGCCAGTACACATCCGACGGAGGAACGCACGAGGCTGCATTCAAGGAAGGAATCCTTAAGGGTATAAACGAATTCTTTCATAAGTCATGGGCAGCTCCCGAAATCAGGGACGGTATCGTGGCGACAGTCGCCATCAAGATCATGAATCCCGTCTTCGAGAGCCAGACGAAGAACAAGCTCGGCAACACCGATGTCAGAAGCTGGATAGTGGCAGAGGTCAAGGAAGCCGTCGTCGACGCCCTCATGAAGAACAAGGAGATTGCAAAGGGCCTTGAGGACAAGATCGTCAACAATGAACGCGTGCACAAGGAGGAGGCCGCCCTCAAGAACGGCGCCAAGGAGAAGAGCAAGCGTGTCGCAATCAACATTCCAAAGCTCAAGGAGTGCCGCTATCATCTGAACTCCTACCCGCAGTCCCACAAGGACGACGCGGAGAATTCGATGATCTTCCTCACCGAGGGAGACAGTGCTGCCGGAACCATCACTAAGAGCCGCAACGCCGACACACAGGCCGTCTTCGCCCTCAGGGGAAAGATTGTCAATGTATATGGAAAGAAGCGTATCGAGATATATAACAACGAGGAACTCTACAATATGATGATCGCCCTCGGAATCGAGGACAGTACCGAGAACCTGCGGTACGGAAAGGTCGTAATAGCAACCGATGCCGATGTCGACGGCTTCCATATCCGCATACTCCTCATGACATACTTTTTCACCTACTTCGAGGATATCATCAACCAGGGCCGCCTCTACATTCTCGAGACTCCTCTCTTCAGGGTGAGGAACAAGAAGGAGAACGTCTACTGCTACTCCGAGAAGGAGAGGGACGAGGCTCTCTCCAGAATCCGCGGAGCAGAGGTTACCAGGTTCAAGGGACTGGGGGAGATCAGCCCTTCGGAATTCAAGGATTTCATCGGAGAGAACATCAAGCTCCTCCCCGTCACATACGAGAACCTCGCCGAGATCAAGAACGACCTTTCGTTCTACATGGGTGACAACACCCCGACGAGAAGAGAATTCATCATGGAGAACTTAATCTGATGGCTAAAGCGGAACGACTATATAAGGATTACTACCTTGAATATGCATCTTACGTCATCAGGGAAAGGGCCATCCCCGACCTTCTTGACGGCTTCAAACCTGTACAGCGCCGTATCATACACACGCTTCTCAAGATAGACGACGGACGTTTCAATAAGGTTGCAACGGTGGTCGGAGAGACGATGAAATGTCATCCCCACGGCGATGCATCGATATCGGAGGCGCTCGTCAACATCGAGAACGACGGTCTCTTCATCGAAGGGCAGGGTAACTTCGGCAACATCCTCACGGGCGACCGTGCCGCCGCCGGACGATACATAGAGTGCCGTCTCAAGCCCTTTGCGAAGAAGGTTCTCTATTCTCCCGAGATAACAGAGTACGTCGACACATACGACGGAAGAAACAAGGAACCTGTCGTCTTCCAGGCCAAGGTCCCCGTAGTCGCTATCTCCGGCACAAGCGGAATCGCAGTCGGCATGTCGACGAAGATTCTTCCCCACAACATACTCGAGGTCTTAGAGTGCCAGAAGAAGGCATTGAGAGGAGAGAAGTTCGAAATCTATCCCGATTTTCCGACGGGGGGAATCGTGGACGTCAGCCAGTATGACGACGGCAGGGGATTCGTGACGGTAAGGGCGAAGATCAACGCCTCGGACCCGAAGAAGGTCATCATCGAGGAACTCCCGTTCGAAGTCACGTCATCGGCTCTCATCGATTCGATAAAGAAGGCCGACAGCAAGGGCCAGCTCAAGATCGCATCCATCACAGACTATACTGCGGAGAAGGCGAATATCGAGATATGCTGGCAGAGAGGCGTCTACTCGGAGGATATGATAGACATCCTCTACGCAACGACAGACTGCCAGAAGAAGATCGCCCTGAATCCCCTCGTCATAGTCGACAATCTTCCCAAGCAGGTCGGAATCAGCGAGATGATCACATTCCATGCCCGTCATCTTGTTTCCGTTCTCACCCGGGAGCTCGACATAGAGATGACCCACCTCAGGGAGAAGCTTAGGGCGAGGACGATGGAGCGAATCTTCATCGAAGAGAGAATCTACAAGAAGATAGAGAACAAAGATACTGCGGAGAAGGTCAACAAGGCTGTAATCGACGGCTTCAAGCCCTTCTTGTCGGAACTCGGCGACATCCCCCTCTCCTCTGAGGACATCGAAACACTTCTCAAGATTCCAATCCGGAGAATATCGCTCTTCGACATCGAGAAGAACAAGGCCGAGATTGCCGAAATCAACAGTAATATAGAGGCCTGCCAGTATAAGCTCGACCACATCGTAGACTAC
>CAVDOI010000085.1:0-9115 GCA_963610485.1 Lachnospiraceae bacterium | reverse complement strand
CTGTATCGTCCTCGTTTTCAAACGGCGTAACCAGCATGCTGTAGATGTAGGTTCTGGCATTCCAGTCCGTTTCTGCAATATCGAGCAGTGACTTATACGACGTTCTGTCGGTTCTCACCTTTGTAACAGCGCCGTGTGATCTCAGGTATTTCAACGAAGATATGAATCCTTTTCTGAGTGCTGAATAAGGAGTGCCCTGTCTGACGGGAAATGACAGTTCGTTGAAAAATGCTTCCACTATATCAGCCTCTCCAGTAAGAGTCCCCATTCATCCAGGAGTCCTTCGGGGTATTTTTCCAGATTCCCGTTTTTGTCAATCCGTATCTCTTCGACTTTTGTCTCCTGGTTTCCGTCCTTGTTGAAGTACGATATGACGGTATTCGAAGCATTAAGACGTCCTTCCTTCACAGCGACTCTAACACCGTTTATTATGTGGTCGCTGTGAGACTCGCAGATAACCTGGACACCACTCTCACTGACCCGGGCCATCAGAGCGGCCATCTCCGCCTGACCTCGGGGATGCAGGTGGGACTCGGGGTTTTCGATGATTACTATCGATCCGGGTTTTGCTGTCAGAAGTGCAACTACAACGGGAAGGGAGTAAGGAATTCCGAAGCCGACATTCATAGGTCTGAATCTTTCCGAATTAAGCTGACTCTCCATATAGCTGAAGGAAAGTCTGGCCTCATTGGTAGCCCTCTCAAGTTCTGCATGAACTCTCACACCGGGTGATATCCTGCCCATCCACCAGCTCACCTGATCGATAAGCGACGAGGAAGCAGCCTCATCTTTGATTATCCTTTCGTTGACGATTTTCCTCTCTCCGTCCGAAGCAAGTATGGAAACAACATAATCACCTCTGTTTCCGACTCTGTTGAGGCGTCTCACCGTCGGACCGTCTGAAGCATTATGTCTGTCCGCCGGTCCTATGTGCTCTGCCGACAGATAAGCAAAATCCTCATCAAAGAGAGCACATGGATATGTGACATTTTCTGCCCTTCCGTTGATGAGAGGCAGTTCGACAGCCTCGCTCAAACGTGAATCATAGGCATAGTGCAGATCGAGATCTGCAGCATCTACTATCACATGCAATACAATCTTGTCCTCTTCTGCATTATTGCAGAGTATATCCTTCGCTGTCCCGAGAGATACCAGGCCGTCGCTGATGAGGAGATGATCGAGATTTCTGTTCTTGAAATAACTCTGTCTCAGCATCAGAAGGCTCTGGATGACCGTACTTTTTCCCATGCCGTTCATTCCGAACAGGAGGTTCATTCCCCCTACTCCCAGTGAAAGATTCCTGATGGATTTGATATTCTCCAGATGTATGTACTTAATCATCCAACGCTTTCCTTATGACAAACGACACCATCTCATACCTCTTCTCTATATTACCCTTTGTTGCCGTGGCATTTGAAATAATATTCCGGAATTCTTCGTTTTTAAGAAGATCCACGTACAAATCGAAGAAAACTTCCTTACGGTCGAGAAGTTTCTCCCTCTCGCTCTCGGACAGCCGGGCCAGCGTAACTGACACCGAGTCGAAAAGAGGTTTGTTTATGACCCCGGCTTTGCCTTCATCCGAAATACGACGGAATGCAAATTCCCCGAAAAGGCGTTGACAGAAATCCATCGTTGACAGAAAGACTTTTTTGTATCTTTCGATTTCCTCATCTGAAGAACGTCTGATCTGGTCGAGAGCTGCAGACAAGTATTCCTCGAACTTTCCAATATAGTTTCCAGGATCCAGGAGAAAAAAAGCAAAGAATCTTGTGACGAACTCCCTGTCGAGCATCCTGTCGGATCTGACCTTTCCCCTTGTGACGAGCACGAACTCTTTTGATAAAGCAAGTCCTTTCACAAAATCTGACGCACGTCCTCTGTATAGCGCATTTCTGATCTCAGCTCTTGACAGGGAAAGACCTCCCGTGTTGATTCTTGTAAAGATGCTTTCCTTTATGTTCTTATCTGTACCTCTTCCTGTGACATAGGAAATAATGTTTTGTTCGTTTATTCTTCTCTGTATTTTCTTCGGAAGATTTTCATATGTGTACCCGTCAAAATCAGTGAGATATTCCATTCCTTTGAGTTTAAGTTTTTCTGGGGAATCCGGGCTTTCCACAATAAACCTTCTTATGGCGGTCAGGCGCTGAACTCCGTCGATGACTTCATATTTTTCATCATCCGTCTGATCAAAGTAAAAAGTCGGAAGCGGAACCATTATAATCAGCGATTCGATAAGTCTGCTCTGTTCCTTTTCTCCCCAGAGATTGCTTTTTCTTTGATAATCGGGATCCAGTATTATCTCACCATCTCTCAGCCGGTCAACGATGTTCGATATCGTGAGTGTTTTCGGAATGATGTTTATGCTTCTTATATCAAAAGGAGTTCGGCTGACTTCATCCGCGCCGAAGTTCTCCTCTTCAACTTCACAAGAATAAATTTCTTCCATATACCTCTCATCCATCAACACCTCCCACTGCAAACAAGCAGGATGTGTTCTGCTGCTGTCTGTTCTGCTTCGACGGCCACTTTCTCCGCTCCGACCTCACTGCAGACTCTTTCTCAAGTGAAACTTTATCTATTTATTTTCTCTGGTGAAACACAAATAATCTATATGGTAGCTGGTGATTTATCAAGCATCGACAGCCCTGCCTGTTTCCGTTTTTTCCTTTTACGTAACTGTTTCCCCAACTAGATCAGTCTTTTATATCAGCACAATACACATCGGAAACACGTTGAATCCCTGCCGGTTCATGCCTTTGTATCCTTACCGGTATTTAAGAAAAAAGCTGACTGTAGACTGTCAAGGCCCCGATCTCCTTCTTGATAATCCCCCGCCCATCGATGATACTTTCTCCATGGAACGCGGTAACAGACGATGCGCCAAGGGCGCCAGCACTCTTCTTTTTCCATCTGACTATGTCGTCATCGATATCGAGACGACGGGGCTTTCTCCCTACAGCGATGCAATCATCGAGCTCTCGGCATTGAAGGTCGAAGGATACTCCGTCACATCCTCCTTTTCGTCGCTTGTGAATCCGCTTTTCCCGATAAGCCCGTTCATAACGTCGCTGACGGGGATTACGAACGGGATGCTTCTTTCAGCAGCGCCCATCGAGGATGTCCTGCCCCGCTTTCTGGACTATGTCGGCTCAAGTCACATTGTGGGACACAACGTCAACTTCGATATCAACTTCATATACGACAACTCGTTGCGCCTCTCCGGCAGGCCGTTCTCGAACGACTTCACCGACATCATGAGGCTCTCCCGTGCCGTTCTGGGCTCCCTTCCGCACCACAGGCTCTCCGATCTCTCGGCCCACTACGGCGTCTCTTATGAGGGTGCTCACAGGGCCCTCCAGGACTGCAGGATCACCCACGAGTGCTTTCTGAGGCTCCGTGATGATATCACATCAGACTACGGGTCCATCGAGAAGTTCCAGGCATCCGGAAGACGGTAGAGTCATTCTCTCTGTCTGTGATTTCCCTTCTCTTGTGCCCTCTCTGTTATCCCGCTTGTGTGCAGGTATTACCGGTTCTGATGTGTTCTTCTTCTCTTCCTTCCTTACGAAGAATGAGTGTCTTGATTACCTTCAGAAGGATCTGACTGGAAGAATGTAGATGGAATTTATTATGAATGTACTGTCAGAAGGATTACGGTTATACGAATCTGATCCCGACGAAGACTGACAGACCATGACCTTTGTATAGTCACCCTTTGTTTCTTCGTATGTTGTGCTTGACCAGTATTTCAGTCTGAATCTATTCCCGAGTGTCTCGTTTTCGTAAAGCGCGAGGAGTTCCTTCTCGCTCGGAAGGAACCAGTCATCGTAGCCGTTGAGTGTGTATCCTGCGGCGTTCTCCGCTGCCGAGAATGAGTAGTACGCGTTGTACTCCACTATTCTGAGCATTCTCTCCGTGTTGGTCTTTCCCTTTCCTATGCCGGCCTCTGTCTTAACGGCTATTGCATCTCCCCAGCTCACAGACGGATACGCTTCTATGGGAGCTGCTTCAAGATAGCGCCATCCGCACTCATCAGACTTCAGGCCGTCTGCGTTGCCGCTCTCGTTGTCCTTGTCGCAGTCGTAGAAGATGTATCCTCCGGCAGGTCCTGTGTCCCCTGTGCTGTACTCATGGTATTTCCACACCGCCCGGATTGTGATGTCATCCGTTAAAGGAGATGAGAAGTCGTATTCCTTTCCGTCTTCCGTCTCCCATCGGGATAAGTCGTAGCCGGCTTTCACTGCAAGTGCCGGTCTGGGGACGCTCTGTCCTTCCTCCAGTGTGAGGGATTTCTGCTCAAGCCCTCCGTCCATATCGAAAGTGACGGTGCAGAGGCGTTTCCATACTGCCGTCACTCTTGTGTTGCCGGTGACTGTGATTTCCTCCCCGGCTTTGTGGATATCATCAGCGGCGTTTATCTGCCAGCCGGTGAATGTGTAGCCTTCCCTTTCCGGGCTTTCCGGAAGTATGTAGCTGCTGTTTTCCTTTACGACGGCTGCGTCGACAAGAGCCCCGTCCGATATGACGACTACCGAAAAGTACGTCACGCTCCCGCTGCAGGAAATGAGAAGTAAGGCAATAAGTGCGATAAGCGCAAGCTGTGTCAGTCGTCTTTTCATGTTTCGTCCTCTCCCCGGGGATGTCCCTTCATATATCGATTACCCGGCGTTGAGCCTGTACATCTCGTTGTATATGCACTCCCGGTCATCGGTTTTCACATTCCTGAGGCCGTAGATATCATCCAGGCCGTACGGCAGGCTCTTTATGTCGTCACGTGTCACTATCACGTAGTAGTTGTCACTCTCCTTCACGAGGGTTGCAAAACGTTCTGTCCTGATGAATGAGGAAGGCTCGTCTATGAATATGACAGAGCCGCTGATATTCCTGAGTGAGAATTCCCAGAACCGGGGTGTCAATACCCTGCACTCCCTGTCACATCTGAGTGTGACTCCGGAATCTTCTTTCTCGGCTTCATAATCCCCGACAAGGCGGATCAGCTCCGTTTTTCCTGTCGCCGAGTCACCTCTGAGGATCGTTATCTTTCTTCCGATTCTCAGATAATAGTGAACCCTTCTGTTGTACACTTCTATTTCGTATGTCCCCGTCATCGGGATTTCTCCTCAGATGAGACTGTGCCCCCGGACAGCATCCGAGAGCTCTTTCATTGTATGCACCGTCATGCCGGGATTGACGACTTCGATATCGAACTCATCTTCTCCGAAGTTCATCATATAGCCCAGCCTGATTGTCAGATCCCCTTCCTCTGCGATCTTCAGTATCCATTGCGCACAGTTGTCTCCGCAGGCGGAGGCATTGAAGATATGCTTTCTGTCACGGCTCATGAGTATGAGCGTCTTGACTCCGCCGCTGAGACGTGTGGGGGGAATCGGGCCGAGAAACGGGCTCTCGATCAGACGGGGGCTGATTACTTCGGACTTATCCACATCCCGGATCATCGCCCTCGAAAGGGAACAGGTTATCCAGTCATCTTCGTATGTATTGTTGAAGTAGATTCCCGGATTGAAAACATAGTTGTCCTTCCCGGGATCGCCGTAGTATATCCGGAGCATCAACTTTCCTCAGCCGGCCGCCTTCCCGTTGACTTCCTCGGGTCTTCTGTATGTAGGGACGACCTCTCTCAGGGCTTCCTTCACGCCTTCGTCGGCAAGGTGCTCCGAGACTGCCGTCTCCAGTATGGCGAGGCGGCGTTCTATCTCGTGTCTTCCGAGGGGCTCGTCCTTTTCGATGAAGATGAGGTTGTTCTCCGTCTTCGTCATCCTCTCGCCCTTGATGAGAAGTTCCTCGTAGAGCTTCTCTCCGGGCCTCAGTCCCGTCTCGACTATCTCGATTCCCTTCGCCCCGCTGAGCCTTATCATATTCTCGGCAAGGTCCATGATTCTGACCGGCTGTCCCATGTCGAGGACGAAGAGTTCGCCGTTATGTGCCATGGCGCCGCTCTCGAGTACGAGCGATGACGCCTCTGGAATCGTCATGAAGTATCTTGTTATTCTCCTGTCCGTCACCGTCACGGGGCCGCCGGAGAGTATCTGGCGCTTGAAGAGCGGAATTACCGAGCCTGCGGACCCGAGGACGTTGCCGAAACGCGTGCACGAATATACGGCCTTTCCGCTTTGTGAGGCCGAAAGCACCATCATCTCGCACATCCTCTTCGTTGCTCCCATCACGTTCGTGGGATTGACGGCCTTGTCTGTCGACACCATCATGAATCGCCCCACTCCGTATTCCTCTGTCAGCTCCAGAAGGTTCCTGCAGCCGAATACGTTGTTCTCGACGGCCTCTGCCGGATTGTTCTCCATGAGGGGAACATGCTTATGTGCAGCGGCGTTTATTATGATGTCGACAGGGTATTTCGAGAACACCCTTCTCAGGGCTTCCCTGTTTGTTATCGAGCATATCTCGACATGGAAATCAAGCGAGGAGCCGTACTTCATCCTGAGTTCCTGCTCGAGCTCGTATGCACTGTTCTCGTAGATGTCGAGGACAATGAGAGTCCGGGGTGAGAAGGACGCTATCTGACGCGAGAGCTCGCTTCCTATGCTTCCGCCGCCTCCCGTGATGAGAATGACCTTGTCACGGTAGTAGGCCTTCGTCTCCCCGTTCTCGAGGATTACGGGACTGCGGAACAGAAGGTCCTCTATCTCGACATCCCTGAGCTTCCTCTTTCCTCCCGTGAGGGATACATTATCGTTAATGTCGTAGGTCTTGACGTTGAGGCCCGCCGAGGTGTAGCGCTCGTAGATTTCCTTGAGCTTCTCCTGGGAAAGCGACCTTACGGCTATGATCACCTCCTTGATGGAGTAATCGGTTATGAGGGCCTCGGGCGTCGCGTCTTCGAATGAAAGGACCTTTGCCGACCCGAGGCATCTTCCCCTCTTGTTCTGGTCTTCATCTATGAAGCATCTCACTTCATACGGAAACTGCTTGTTGACGTATATGTCCTCGTAGAGCGAGTAGCCGAGGTCTCCGGCTCCGAAGACCGCTATCTTCGTTCCGCGGTTCTCGACTTCCCTGTTGTTCCTTATTCCGGAGAATATTCTCAAAAGGATTCCGAGAATTCTTCCTTTTACGGTATCGGGGGAGGCGCACTTGTAGCAGTAGCGGTAGAGCATCCTGAGAGAGAGTGCCCCGAGGAGATTGAGGGAGAAGAGCGCCACCTTCTTCGAAAAGGTTATGGAAGCTATGGGGAGAACTCCCGTGAGAGCGTAGTATACGATGAATGCCGCGGCGTCGGCGCACATGAGCCTGATATATGACTGGACGCCGCCGTAGCGCAGGATATCGCGGTAGACGTGGAAGATGTAGCGTGCCGTGATTACCGTGATCATTGCCACAAGGCCGTGCTCTGCCGCATCCTTGAGGGCAATTGCGTCATTGCCCTTGTAGATGAGAAGCATGAACACTTCTACAAGTACGATGATTATGGCGTCATAGAGCACCAGCACTCTGCGGGTGTAGCCCTTCCGTGTCTTGTTCATATCGTCCCGGGGAGCGCCTGCGGCGTCTCCCCCCACTCCCTCTTTTCTCTGCCGTCATATCCGACGGTCTCTCTTTCTTCTGCGTCCTGCATCGGGGACTGATATCCATCCCGGTCTGCCTTTCCGGCCCTTTTTTCTGTGGTTTTCCGGCCTTCTCTTCTTTCCTTCCCCCGGAGTGCATTCCACAGGCAATACTTTCCCCATGCCCCGCTCTCCGTGGTTTAAAAAAGAAGCTGACACCCCGACTTATGCATTACCCACAAAAGCAGGCTGAATGTTCCGTCGGAGCTCATGGCCGGGTACCTGTCGTCTGTTGTTTCATTCCCCGGATCTGATGACAAAGTCATCGTGGGGGATGTATCCCCACCCCCATTCGGGGAATATTATCCACTATTTGGATTTTGTTTTCAAACCATATTTTTATTAACATGTCATTTTTTATTTATGATTGTCTTCTAACTTCTCATTTTCAAAGAAATTACAGATTATAAAAACAGATTTATACTTTTTATTCACTTAACAATCGCAAGTCACGGACATAGAGATGAGTACTCCCGGAGCATCTTCCGTCATATTTTTCTTTACTTCTTCTTTATTTTTCGTCCCTCTCTCCGCTGCTCCCAGACGGGGGGATCTTTCCGTCCCTATCCTTGTAATGCACTGTGTGTAAGTCTCCTGAAAGAATGTCCGGGAGGGCGTATTTGATTACTGCCGGTGTTACGGGGCGGCACAGAAGAAAAGGAGTTCATGCCGGGAGCACAATCTCCTTTTCCGATGCTGATAAAGATCCGGCCTCTGTGCCTCTTACCTTTTCTATCCGTTGTCAGTCCGCTGTCTGCGCTCCTTCCTCCGGAGCCTCCTTTTCACTTCCAGCTTCCGGGGCTGGTACTTCCTTCTCGACTTCCTCTTTCTTCCCGTTCTCCTTCTTCCTGACGATGCTCATGTCCATCAGCCTTTCGTCTATCGACTCGGCCCTGTAGACAAGCTCTCCGAATCCTTCTATGAGAATTTTCAGTACATAGAGGAAGAAGACCGACACTCCGCCGCCCGCGGCTGATATGAGGAAGAACAGGAATACCTGTCCGCCTCCCGGGCGGTAGTAATAACTACCTGTGTTTGCATAGACTATTGTCGATATGACGACGAAGGCTATGACGGCTGCGACTCCTATCTTCCAGAGGAGATCCACTATTCCCTTGATTCTGAGTCCGACTGAATTGTCTACCACTCTCTCCCTCCTTTTTCCGGTGGGGGATTTCTCCCGGCATTCCCCTGTTCCGTATTTCCGAGCACCTCTGTGCTCTGATATATTATCTCAATGGATTGTCACATCCCGCAATGGTTGTGCCTGATGAAGTTTCATTCTTCTTCTCCGGGCGGGATGGAAAGGGGCGGAGTCCGGACAGCCGGTGTTACGTCTGAAAAAAATACGGATTCCGCAAAAAAATCAGATTGGTCTCTTAGTATCTTTCCGTTTCTGTGTTATATTAAATAAAGTTAATTGAGCAGAAAACTGGAGGAAATATTGTGCAGTATGCAAGAAAACAATATCTGGAACAGTCAATGCTGTTGACTTAAGCAAAACTACCGCTTCCTGATTGGAAGTATTCACA
>CAVDOI010000084.1:0-9229 GCA_963610485.1 Lachnospiraceae bacterium | reverse complement strand
ACGGATTAAGCTCTTGTTCAATCTGTCTCTTTTCCCGAACACGGCTTCTTAATTATAATCCACCTTCGTTCGTATCTCGAATTGACAGAAGCTCTTTCTCCAAGCTTCTTATCTTCTCTTCCCTTCGCTGATAAATCAAAAAAACAACGCACTCGTTATTTCCGCGTGCCTTAGTAATCTACTTTTTTTCGCCCTTTCTTGTCAACAAGGATTGAAGATATTTTTTTCAATTATTTTCTTCGTCACCTGTGCCGACAAGTTCGTTGACAACTTCAACCCATCCGTCACCGCTTGAAAGGCTTGTTATGAAACGCGGAAGAATGGAGAATCCATCCCTCTTGTCCTCGACCGTATGCATGCCGATACTGAACGGAATGTACTCGAAAAGAGGCTGGTCATTGTATGAGTCTCCGAGATAGATGCTGCGGGGAAGGAAATCCTTCTCGCCGAGCGAGAGACACTTCTCCATGAAGAACTTCAGAGCCGACTTCTTGTCGTATGATCCGAACCATGCATTTATATGTATGGAGCTCTCCGCTGTCGATGCACCGAAGAGACGGAGGATGTTTCTCAGCGCCTTGATCTCGCTGTCCGTCATCATCGTCTTGTCGTATGCGATATCGAAGACGCGTGCACACTGATCGGACGAAAAGGGATAAGGCGAGGTATATTCAATGAGCTTGTGTCTCTTCGCCATCACCTCATCCTTCTTGATAACCGGGTTGATGATGCTCGTGATTCCCCCGTTGCTGTCATGACAGAGCATGACGGCCCCGCTCTCGCATATGACGGCATCGACGGGCCACTGCCTTATGTAGCCGTCGCTCCAGCCCGTACTGCCGCCGGTTACGAGGATGATTGTACGTCCGCTCATCTTGAGGCGGTACATGGCATCAAGCACCAGCGGGTAAAGCTTGCCGTCTTTCGTGATGGTGTCGTCGACGTCGCTTATGACGTACTCTATATTCCTCTTCTCCTCGTCTGTAAAACCGGGAAAGGGAAGACCTGCTCCCTTCATCTCGTCATCCCTGAAAGAGCACCGCTTCCGAGCACTCCTTTTATATATATAATGAAGCTCATCACCGATGCCGCCGCAGAGAGCGAGAAGAAGACATAGAGCACCGTCGAATAGACTGCAAGATCTACACTCGAGAAGGTCTCGAGTGCGAGATAGACGAAGCTCAGGAGAGTCGTTGCCGCATAGAGCACAGTCTTCGCCTTGCCGAAGATGTTCGCCGGCATAGCCTTTCCCGCATACTTGGCAAGGAGCATCCTTATGAAGAGAATGGAGAACTCCCTCCACATTATGAGGATGAATGCCCAGAGAGGCATTATCGAAAGGGAGAGGAAGGTGACAAAGTACGTTATGTGTGTAAGCGTATCTGCAAAGGGATCCATCACCTTCCCAAGGTCGGTGACAAGGCCGCGGTGTCGTGCGATTTTTCCGTCGAGGAGATCAGAGAGCTCCGCCACTGCATAGATTATCAGCATAAGAACCATTGCCGGGGCCTTGAGGGACGTATACTCTCCGACCAGAAATACTATGAAGAACAGCGGAACGAGAACAAGTCTCGTAACTGTGAGCTTATTGGGTAAATTCATTATTCTTTCCTTCCTCCGTCAAAGATATAGCCGGGTGAACTTTTCTTCAAGATACCTCGTGAAAGGCTCTGCTGTAAGAGGTCTGCCGCAGACCCTCATGACAAGCTCCGACGGCTGGTAGACTGCGCCCCAGTGCCAGATGTTCCTGTCCTGCCACGATGTGATGAGTGAGAAGTTCCCCGTTCTGAGCGCCTCTTTGACATTTTCCTTTCCACAGTCTTCGTAGAGCTTCTCGAGGAACATCGCAGAGTAGAGATTGCCCAGGGCATATGTCGGGAAGTAGCCGAAGCTTCCGCCCGCCCAGTGGCTGTCCTGCAGGCACCCCTCGCTGTCGTTCTTCACCTCGTAGCGGATTATCTCACGGCTGAGGGTGTTCCATGCATCAGGAAGATCGGAGACGGAGAGTGTTCCTCCGATAAGGGCCTTTTCAAGTCTGTAGCGGAGGATGATGTGAAGCGTATATGTCAGTTCGTCCGCATTGACGCGGATAGCCGACGGACGCGGATAGTTGAGGGCCGACACGAAGGCATCCAGTGTCACGCCCTCAAGCTGCGGCATATAGCTCTGCAGCACAGGATAGAAATACTCCCAGAACTCGCGGGAGTGTCCCATCATGTTCTCCCAGAAGCGTGACTGGGATTCGTGGATTCCCATGCTTGTTCCCTGACTCAACGATGTGCCCCTTATCTCACTATTGAGAGAAGCATACATCTCGTAGAGGGCATGCCCCGCCTCGTGGACTATCGAGAATATGGGATCCGTGACGCTTTCGTCCGTGAATCTGTTCGATATCCTCACGTCATCCGAGCCGAGCGTCGTCGTGAAGGGATGTGCGACAACCCCGATGGCGCCGCGTTTGAAATCGAAGCCCATCTTTCCTGCAACAAGATTGCAGAACTCCTCCTCCTTCTTTGCGTCATAGGCTGTTGTGAGAAATGATGTATCGACACTCGTTCCCTCGAGTCTGTCCATTATCGAATGAATCGATTTCTCAAGGGGGTCGAAGAGGGCATCAATCTTCTCACTCGTCATTCCCCTCTCATAGAGGTCGAGAAGCGTGTCATACGTGCCGTCGCCTATGCAGGAAGCCGTCTCCCTGTTGAGCTCGATTATCCTCTCAAGGGATGGCTTGAAGATCGAGTAGTCGTTCTTCTCTCTCGCCTCGAGCCATCTGCCGTGTGCCTTTGCAGTCGCTTCGCTGAGCTCCTTTACAAGGCGTGCGGGGGTGGCAGAGCTGAATTCGATATCCCGCTTCCATTCCCTCACAAGGGCTTTGTCGGCATCAGAGAGTTCTGCCGTGTTGATTGATGCTACAGCCTCCCCGAGCTTTCCGTCCGTCTTTGCGTCGTGTATGAGGAGTGCGATGAGCGACATCTGCTCCGCCCTTTCGTCTCCCGCCTTTTCGGGCATGACCGTCTCCATGTCCCATGAAAGGACGCCGTCGATATGCGAAAGCGTCGTTATGTATCTGTCTCTTTCCTTAAGGTAATCCAGTGCTTCCTTACTTGTCATTTTACCACCAAGAGGGGCATCCCGTACGGAACACCCCTCTTTATCCTGTTGTGTATTTTAAATCTGTTCCTTTCTGTCGACCGTCTCGTGGACACTCTTCACAAAGTCATCGATGGGGAGGAAGTTCTCCTGTCTTCCGTTTCTGTACCTTACGGATACAAGACCGCCGTCCCTTTCCTTTTCGCCGAGAATCAGCATGTACGGAGTCTTCATCTTCTGCGCCTTTCTGATCTTCGCATTCATTCTGTCATCCGAAAGGTCGGTGGCGACTCTGAAGCCTTCTTCCCTGAGCTTCTTCTCGACGCTCCTTGCATATTCATATGCCGTCTCACCGACGGGGATGATGGCGATCTGGTCAGGGCTGAGCCATGGCGGGAATGCGCCCGCATAGTGTTCGATGAGAACGCCGAAGAATCTTTCGATGGACCCCAGAAGTGCCCTGTGAATCATGTACGGCCTCTTCTCGACGCCGTCCCTGTCGACGAATGTCATACCGAAACGTTCGGGGAGGTTGAAGTCGAACTGTACAGTCGAGAGCTGCCACTCCCTTCCGATGGCATCCTTGATCTTGAGGTCGATCTTCGGGCCGTAGAATGCTCCGCCGCCTTCGTCGATGTCGTACTGGAGACCTTCCTTCTCGACTGCCTTCTTGAGAGCTTCGGTAGCGGCATCCCACTTCTCCACCTCACCCACGCTCTTCTCGGGCTTGGTCGAAATATATGCATGGATATCCTTGAAACCGAAGGAATGGAGCATATGGAGCGAGAAGCGCAGGACTTCCATGATCTCGTCATCCATCTGGTCGGGTGTGACGAAGAGGTGTGCATCATCCTGTGTGAATCCCCTGACTCTCATGAGGCCGTGCACCGATCCCGCCTTCTCATATCTGTAGACGGTGCCTAGTTCTGCCCATCTGAAGGGAAGGTCACGGTAGCTGCGCTTGGTGTTCTGATAGATCATTATATGGAACGGGCAGTTCATCGGCTTGACGTAATAGTCTGTGTTGTCCATCTCCATCGGAGGATACATGCCGTCCTTGTAGAAACCGAGGTGTCCCGAGGTCTCCCAGAGCCAGCTCTTTCCGACATGTGGTGTATAGACCATCTCATAGCCGTTCCTGTAGTGTTCTTCTCTCCAGAACTGCTCGATGACCTGTCTCACCCTTGCTCCTCTCGGATGCCAGTAGACAAGGCCCGGGCCTGCTTCCTCGTGGAGTGAGAAGAGATCGAGTTCCTTTCCGAGCTTTCTGTGATCTCTCTTCTCGACATCGGCAAGGTGATCCATATAAGCCTTGAGGTCTGCCTTGCTTGCCCATGCCGTTCCGTAGATACGTGTAAGCATCTTGTTCTTCTCGCTTCCTCTCCAGTATGCACCGGCGATGGACAGAAGCTTGAAGCCGTCTGCACAGAGTTCCTTTGTGTTGGAGACGTGCGGTCCGCGGCAGAGGTCGGTGAAGCCTCCCTGGGTATAGATGGTGACTGTCTCACCCTCCGGGATTGCATCAAGAAGCTCGAGTTTGTACTTCTGGTTCTTGAAGATTTCCCTGGCCTCTTCCCTTGTGACCTCTTTTCTTACGAAATCCCTGCCCTCGTTGATGATCTTTCTCATGTTCTTCGTGATTACTTCCAGATCATCGTCCGTCAGGGGACGCGGAAGGTCGAAATCATAATAGAATCCGTTCTCAATCGACGGTCCGATGGCAATCTCGGCATCGGGGAACATCATGAGGACGGCTTCGGCCATGACGTGAGCCGTCGAATGACGCAGTGTGCTCAGATCAATTTCTTTTGCCATACCTTTTCTCTCCTATAAAAGTGAAGCCTTTACAGCCATCACCCTTACACTTCTTCCGTGCAAGGACGAAGCTGTAAAGGCTCCGCGGTTCCACCTTGCTTCCCTTTTTTTCAAAAGGACGCTCTGACGAAGTTGACGCCTGTCTTACGGCTCCCCATACTCGGTTTCCCTTTGAGGAGAGCGACTCCAGAGTGGTTTTCATCAGTTAGCTCCGGGGCG
Organism: Lachnospiraceae bacterium; assembly: GCA_963610485.1. Taxonomy (GTDB): domain Bacteria; phylum Spirochaetota; class Spirochaetia; order Sphaerochaetales; family Sphaerochaetaceae; genus Ornithospirochaeta. Next base: position 4,102 of record CAVDOI010000084.1, on the reverse strand, counting down.
TCTCACACCTGCCTATGGCAGACTCCCCTCTCTATGGAGCATCAAAGACTACTCGTCTCTTTCACGGTCGTTAGGTGAATGATATATACTTCGACTCAAGTAATCAAGTGCCGGCCCTACTCGATATAATCGATATAGGAGGGCCCCTGTCCGAACATCTTTCTCATCTTGACGGAAAGTACGGCAAACGATGTCGCAAGGTCCGTTCTCTGCATGACGACGTCTCCCGGGATCTTCAGATCCTTAGGTGCAAAGTTCCAGATGCCCTTTATGCCGCACTCGACGAGAGTGTCCGCAACGCTCTGCGCACTTGATGCGGGGACAGTTATGACGGCGATCTTTATTCCGGAAGATTCGATGAAAGGCTTCAGCTCCTCCATCGGCTTGACTGTAAGGGCACCCACCTTCGTTCCGACCTTCCCGGGGTCGCTGTCGAAGACCGCCACGATGCTGAGGCCGTAGGCTGCAAAGCCTTCGTACATGCTGATGGCCTTTCCGAGGTTACCCACACCTACTATCAGGGCCTCTGTGGAGTTGTCCCAGCCGAGGGAGCGTGTTATGTACTCGATAAGCTCGTTTACGATGAATCCCACCTTCGGCTTACCTTCGATTCCCGTATATGAGATATCCTTCCTGACCTGTATGGGCTTGAGCCCCAGCTCATCGGCAAGGACCGTTGCGCTGATATATTCCATACCCTCGCTCTGGCACTGTCTGAGAATTCTCAGATAGGACGGGAATCTCTTGACGGTCGGAATCGGTACGATAATCTTCTGTTCCTCTGACATATATCTATTCCTCCAGTTTTTCCTTTACTTCCAGAAAGACTTCCTCACTCGTGCTGGCACCCGCCGTAAGCCCCACCCTCGGGAGGGAGTAGACCCCGGACGGGATATCATCCGCCCCGGGAATGAGGAAGCACGGTTTTCCGCTGCCCCGGGCGATCTCGAGAAGCTCACGGGTGTTGGCGCTGTCCCTGTCACCTACAACGATGAAGCCGTCCACGGACGAGAAGAGGGATGTGACGGCCTCCCGTCTGTCCCTGGAGGCCGTACATATGCCGTTGAGCATATTAATCCGGATCCCCATGCTTTCCGCCTTCGCAAGAAGTTCTTCTGAAAGTGCGGCAGAAAAAGTTGTCTGCACTACACAATTGTACTCAACTTTCTCCAATCTTTCAAAATCCTTTTCTGAAGAAATAACAGTGACGCTTCCTGATGTACTTCCGATAAGCGTATCGACTTCGCTGTGGCCGTGGTAGCCGAAGATGAGGACAGGAAGCGCAGACGAACGCACAAGGCTCTGGCTTCTCGCCACGACAGGGCATGTTGCATCGATGATGAGGACATTCTTCTCTTCGAGGATATGCCTCTCGCTGTCTTTTATTCCATGCGCCCGTATGACGACTACGGCCCCGTCCTCCACTGAGCGGGCATCGCTGATAACGACTCCGCCGTATTCTGCAAAGGGCCTGCAGACAGAGGCGTTATGTACAAGGCTGCCGTAGAAAAAGAGCTTCCTCTTCTCCCTCTCCGCCCTTTTAAGAGCCGAAGAGGCAAGAGAGACTGCCCTTTCCACTCCGCCGCAGAAGCCGTGGGGGGATGCTGTAAGAACTTTCATGATTGAACCGGGATTTTGAAATATACCCGTGGAAAACCACGGGTAACAGACACAGAGGAGGTCTCCTTACTTGACCTCTTCTTTATTATCGGAAGCCTTTGCAGCCGGTTTCTCGACTACAGGAGCTTCCTCCTTCTTCTCTTCGACTGCAGGAGCTTCGTCTTTCTTTTCCTCGACTGCAGGAGCTTCTTCCTTCTTCTTCTCGTCCTTCTTCGGAGCTGTCTTTACAGCATCCTTGCTGACAACGGAGCTGATGGCTTCCTTGCTGAACTCGATTCTTGCACTGTCATCGACCTTGACGACGACCGTCTTGTCCTTGACTGTGATGATTGTGCCGTGGATACCGCCGATTGTGACGACTCTGTCGCCCTTCTTCATTGCGGCGATCATCTCCTTGGCTTCCTTGTCTCTCTTCTTCTGGGGTCTGTAGATAAGGAAATAAAAGATTGCAATGATTGCAACGAACATTATGATGGTTGATGTCATGCTGGCTGTCGATGAGCCGGATGATGCATCTGCTGACATAAGGATAAGTGAGTTCATAGATACCTCTCTTTTTAACTTCGTTTACATTATCATAGTCCGTGAAGCGGGGTCAACCGAATAACGGCCTCTGGCATGAAATACGTAAAAAGGGAGAGGCCGCAGCTTCTCCCTGAATCTTCGTCTGGTACGACGGGCTATCACATCATGCCCATGCCCGGGTTCTGCGGCGCTGCTGCAGGCTCCGGAGCCGGAATATCTGTGACTGCACACTCTGTCGTGAGGATGAGCGATGCGATTGACGCAGCGTTCTGAAGTGCGCTTCTTGTGACCTTGACAGGATCGATGATACCTGCCTCGACCATCTTCACCCACTTCATGCCGTTGGCATCGAAGCCCACGCCCTTCTCAGCGCTCTTGCACTTGTCTGCGACGATTGCTCCGTCGACGCCTGCATTCTCGCTGATCTGTCTGATAGGCTCTTCAAGAGCACGTGTCACGATCCTGTAACCGACCTTTTCTTCCTCTGTCAGAGCACTGAGATCCTTTGCTTCAAGAACCTTGCTTGCCTGTACGAGTGCGACACCGCCGCCGGGGATGACGCCCTCTTCGATTGCTGCACGTGTAGCGGAGAGTGCATCTTCGACTCTGTGCTTCTTCTCCTTGAGTTCGACTTCCGTTGCTGCACCGACGTTGACGACTGCGACACCGCCTGCGAGCTTGGCAAGTCTCTCCTGGAGCTTCTCTCTGTCATAGTCCGATGTGCTGTCCGCAATCTGGACCTTGAGCATCGCGATTCTGTCCTTGATATCCTGGGCGGAACCTGCACCGTTGATGATAGTCGTGTTATCCTTGTCGACTGTGACTCTCTTAGCCTTTCCGAGCATCGAGATGTCTGCATCCTCGAGCTTCATTCCGAGTTCTTCAGTGATAACCTGACCACCTGTGAGGACTGCGATATCTTCAAGCATTGCCTTCCTTCTGTCACCGAAGCCCGGTGCCTTGACTGCAACTACGTTCAGTGTGCCTCTGACAGCATTGAGAACGAGTGTTGCGAGAGCCTCGCCGTCGACATCTTCAGCAATCATGACAAGCGGCTTACCCGACTGTGCAACCTTCTCGAGAAGAGGAAGGAGTTCCTTCATGTTGGAAATCTTCTTGTCATAGATGAGGATGTAGGGATTGTCCATGACGCTCGTCATGGTGTCTCTGTTGTTGCAGAAGTAAGCCGAGAGGTAACCTCTGTCGAACTGCATGCCTTCGACGAACTCGACTGTCGTCTCGATAGTCTTGCTCTCCTCGACTGTGATGACTCCGTCCTTGCCGACCTTGTCCATTGCGTTTGCAATCTCGTCGCCGATAGTGCGGTCGTTGTTTGCGGAGATGGATGCAACCTGTGCAATCTCCTCCTTGTCCTCAATCATCTTGGCTTCGTCCTTGATGCATGCGACAGCATCGACGACTGCCTTGTCGATACCTCTCTTGATGCCCATCGGGTTGACACCTGCAGCAACGCTCTTCATACCTTCCTTGGTAATGGACCATGCAAGTACTGTAGCTGTTGTCGTGCCGTCACCTGCGACATCGTTTGTCTTGGCTGCAACTTCCTTCAGAAGCTGAGCGCCCATGTTCTCGAACGGATCCTCGAGCTCGATTTCACGTGCGACGGAGACACCGTCCTTCGTAACTGTCGGAGCACCGTATTTCTTGTCCAGAAGAACAAGTCTTCCCTTCGGACCGAGGGTTGTCATAACTGCCTTGGAAATCTTTTCAACACCGTTGACGAGAGACTTTCTTGCCTCTTCGTTGAACTGAAGCTGCTTTGCCATCTTTTTATCTCCTAATATTTATTCGTTATAATAGGCAACATTTAGTCGCCATAGAGTAAAATAAGCAGAAAGACGGAAATCGGCAAGTGCTGTTGTATATTATTCGGAAAAGAGGTAGGAGAAACGCATCTAATAATCCTTGACAACTACAAAAAGCTATGAAACAGACA
>CAVDOI010000083.1:0-9335 GCA_963610485.1 Lachnospiraceae bacterium | reverse complement strand
GAGATTTTGATTCTCCATATCACGGTTCGATCCCGTGCGCTCCTGGTTCTTAAATCTCTCTTTTCCTTTAGAAAACGGATGTGTCATCGTTTTTCAAAAGCTTCTCCGGGACTTGATTATCTCCATCCGACTCTGTAATATGACAGACGGCGCCCTGAGGCGTGGCAATGGTAGTGGGTATTCCCCATGAGAGTTAAGGAGAAAAGTATGGCTACAGAAAAAGTGCTCTCAGCTAAACTCAGAACAGAAGACTTCGGATCATCGGGATCCAGAAGAGTCGTAAGAAGCGGAAGAATTCCGGCAGTCGTCTACGGAAAGAAGGGTGTTGCTCCAGTTTATGTAACACTTGATGCAAAGGAATTCAGAATGAAGCAGGGTACGTTCACAGAGACGACGCTCATCACACTCAAGGTCGAGGGCGGCGAAGACAAGAACGTATTCGTCAAGGAAGTACAGGAGAACCTCCTGAAGAACTGCATCCAGCATGTCGATCTCTTCGAAGTCACATTCGGACAGCTTTTAAGAACAAAGATTAGAGTCGAGCTCGAAGGTACACCTACAGGTGTCAGAGACGGCGGCGTCCTCGAACAGGTTACACACGAAGTCGAAATCGAATGCTATCCGCGTAACCTCCCCGAGAAGCTTGTTGCAGATGTCACATCCCTCGGTCTCAATGAAACATTCAGAATCTCGGATCTCGTCATTCCTGCTGAAATCAAGGTCCTCGACGATGCAGATACCACAATCGCATCCGTCAAGATGGTCAAGGAAGAGGTCGAGACTCCGGCTACAGACGAGAATGCAGCTCCTGAAGTTACAACAGGTGCAGCAGCTCCTGCTGATGCTGAAGCATAATCATGTTTGTATTCGGTCTTGGTAATCCGGGCTCTGAATACGAAAAGACAAGGCATAACGTCGGCTTCATGACAGTCGAGAAGATAGCAGCGCTTAAGGGAGTGAAATTCCGTAAGCGCTGTTTTCGTCCCGTCCGCACTGCTGTGATAAACGGCGGCAGGGACTGCCTTGCGGAGCCTCTGACATATATGAACAGTTCTGGTCTTGCGCTCGAGGGCCTCGTCAAAGATAGCGACCCGTTACTGGTCATCTGCGATCAGATGGACCTTCCTCCCGGAAAGGTCAGGATAAAGACAAAGGGCGGGAGCGCGGGGCACAACGGTCTCAAATCCATAATCTCCATCTACGGCTCTTCCTTCATCCACGTATATATCGGGATAGGACACCCCGGAGACGGCGACGTTGTGAGCCATGTACTCTCCCCGTTCTCCGAAGAGGAGAGTGTGCTTATCGGGAGTGCTGTGGAGAGGGCCGCGGAGGCTGTAATCGACATTCTTGACGGAAAGGATATAAATGAAGTTGTTCGGCGCGTCAATTCTTTCACGCATTAAGCTTCCCCGCGGGGGAAGGCTTCTCGCCGCCTTCTCGGGAGGCGAGGACTCCCTGTTTCTTCTGTCTGCACTGTCGTCTCTTGCGCCGGAGCGCAGCGGGGCGCTCTACGTCAACCACAACATAAGGGGTGAGGAGGAACTTGAGAGGGAGATCGCCCTCAACAGGAAGAACGCCTCTCTCCTCGGTATTCCTCTTGATGTCGTTGAAATACCCCGCGGATTGATTGATAAGCGTGCGAGAGAGGAGAAGACGGGAACGGAGGCGGCGGCAAGGACCGAACGCTACAGGGCGCTTCACGCCTACGCAGAAGAGAACGGCTATGACTGGATTCTGACGGCTCATCATCAGGACGACCAGAGTGAGACGGTGCTCATGAGGATGATGGACTCGTCGCCTTTCTGGCAGTGGGGCGGAATAAGGGAAAGAGACGGCATCATCGTCCGACCCATGCTCGGCGTCACGAAGAGCGAGATAAGAGAGTGCATACTCGGGAGCGGACTTGAATTCTCCCTCGACAGCACGAACAGCGACACATCATACAGGCGTAACAGCATAAGAACAAAGCTTCTTCCGTGCATTACGGGAGATGAGAAGTTCCTGATTTCCCGCATTGCGGCGAATGTCTCCGGTATTGTCCTTCCTGCACTGTCTTTTACGGTATTGAATTCATTTTACGCTTCATTCGACAGGAATGAGTTCCTCTCGTCCCTGCCTCCCGTGAGGGAGAAGGCTCTCTACAGCATCTTCTCCGCCTTCGGTGAGAGGGAAAGGGTATCACGAAGGTACCTGGGCGAGATAGAGAAGGCCGTGGAGAAGGGGGAGGGAAGAGTCGAGAACGAGAGATACATCTTCTATGTCACACCGCTCTCTGTAAAGGCATACAGGAAGATAGACGACTTCTCCTCACCCTGGTCGGGAGAGAATACATCTCTTCCGGAAGGCCTCGGGGTCGACCTCTCTGGCGGCGGCCCCCTTACGCTGAGAATTGACGGCGGTGTGCTTTCCAGGTCGGTTATAAGGAAGAACAGAAAAGGCGATGAGATAGAGCTCGTCGATGGAAAAAGGAAGATTTCGTCTCTTTTAAAAGAGAGGAAAGTCCCTTATGCTTTAGTATTGGAAACGGATGGTGTGATAACTGCTTTTTTCACATCCTTCCTCGGAGGAAGGGACAGGCTCTCGTCCTCTCTCATAGGAAGGGAGGGAAGGCCCGTCTCCATCCGGTGCATGAACTATAAGGAAAGTAACAGATGAACAGCTTCCTGCTTTTTATGGAAAACTATGGTTTTCTCTATATCTCGACCGCAGTGATTGCCGTACTCGGCATATGCACGGTCAGGAATATCGTGAGGCTTATGGAGAAGGCCCTGATCAACAGCACAATCGACAACTCCCTCGTCGGCTTCATCATGGCGATAGTGAGAATCGCACTCTACCTCGCTCTGCTCTTCATATGTCTGGGGCGTCTCAACGTGCCCCTTACCGGCGTCGTCAGTGCCATAAGCGCACTCACGCTTGCCATAGGGCTTGCCGTCCAGGACCTCATCGGGGGCGTTGCGAACGGCATCATGATGGTCACGAGTAATCTCTTCAAGGTCAATGACTTTGTCGATATCGGGGGATGTTCGGGTTCCGTCAAGGAGATAAGGCTGCTGCATACCGTACTCGTCACCGGCGACAACAAGACCATCACGATTCCCAACAAGGTCGTATTCTCCTCCTCGATCACGAACTACTCCGTCTTCAAGGTCAGGAGGCTCGACACACTCTTCGGCATCGACTACGATGCGGATGTCGAGAAGGCCAAGAAGGTCCTTTCGGACCTTGCCGCTTCGTCTCCGCTGGTACTCAAGGATCCCGCTCCCCTTGTCGTCGTCAAGGAACTCAAGGACAGCGAGATGGACATACTTCTCAGGTGCTGGGTCAACTCATCAGATTACTGGAACCTCGTATGGTTCCTGAACGAGAAGGGAACCGACGCCCTCGTCAAGGCGGGAATCGAGGTCCCGTATCCGCAGCTGACAATCAGCTACAGAAAGGAGGATAAGTCATGATCGGCAGCATCTTCGAAAGCGAAATATTCATTGAAAGCTCCGTCGCCGTAATCGCGGCTGTCATCATCTTCCTCATATCACACTTCCTCTGCTCCGTGCAGGGCATGGGAAGGAACAAGATCGGAAAGGTCGTCAGAAGTGTACAGCAGGCATCCCGGTACGTCGAGGTGTTCATCCAGAGCTCGAAGAACGGGGGACTGGAGAGGGAGAAGGCCCGCAAACTCCTCATAGGAATAAGGATGAGGGTGAGAAACAGCGCATCGGTGCTGCAGGTCTATCTCTACGAGGGTTACAACAACCCGACCGTCAGCCAGATAATAAGCCGCCTTTCGGCAGTCGAGGGGGAATGCGACAGCGTCGCAGTCGATTACAACGACGGGGAGAGGGAGGAGCTTACGGGACACCTCGAGAACATGAAGAAGAGCCTCTCGATGGCGGCTGTGATGCTCGATTCCGTCCGCTCAGACATAGAGGATGAGAGGAAGAAGGTCATCTAATCCACACAAACTACACCTTCGGAAGTGAAATCCGCTCACGTATTCGGTTATCTTTTGTATTGTGGGTTTCACTTGTGAGAACCGGCGATAAAAGATACTATATTTCGAAAAGGATAATTAATGGACAATTTGGATAAAGACAGGAAGGAAGAAGTCATAGAGGGAGAAAGCGTCACTCCGGAGAAGGATGAAAAGCCCTCCGGTGAAAAGCACCCCCCCAAGGACGGAAAAGAAAAGGAGAACATGTACGACAAGTACCGCTACTGGGGAAGCGGAGACAACAGGGGTTCCGGGAAAAGAAGCGGCGGAGGCGGAGGCAAAACCTCCATCCACAACCGCATCGCACTCATCATCCTCGTACTCCTTGCCATGTCATTCTTCTTCGTCTTCTTCCAGGATTCGAAGAGCGCGAGAGCGACGAAGACCTCATATACCGAGTTCATCGCCTCTGTCGACAGCGGGGCCGTCACATCGGCCGAAATCGTCGGCGGCACCAATATAACATACGTCACATCGGACGGCGGCTACTACTCCACGCGTATTCCGTACTCCGACCTCACACTCACATCACGCCTTCTCTCGAAGGGGGTCAACGTAACAGGAAGTGAGGAGACCACATCGATCTGGGTGATCCTCTTCCAGCTTGTGCCGTGGGTCATCTTTATATTCCTGATGGTGAGCATGCTGCGCTCCACAGGCGCGATGGGCGGAAGCAAGATGATGGGATCCTTCGGCAAATCCCTTGCCAGGGAATACGAGGCCAAGGACAACAAGACGACATTCAAGGACGTTGCGGGACAGAAGGAGGCAAAGTACGAGCTTCAGGAGATCGTGGACTTTCTGAAAGACCCCGAACGTTTCACGAAGATCGGCGCAAAGATCCCCAAGGGATGTCTCCTCGTGGGACCTCCGGGAACAGGTAAGACACTGCTTGCCCGTGCAGTTGCAGGGGAAGCTGGGGTATCATTCCTGCATACATCGGGCTCGGATTTCGTCGAGATGTTCGTCGGTATGGGAGCTGCAAGGGTCAGAGACCTCTTCGAACAGGGAAGAAAGAGCGCACCGTGCATCATCTTCATCGACGAGCTTGACGCTGTGGGACGTTCCCGCGGCTCGGGTCTCGGCGGCGGACACGACGAGAGGGAGCAGACTCTCAACCAGATGCTCGTCGAAATGGACGGCTTCTCGAACGAGCCGGGCGTCATAGTACTTGCGGCGACGAACCGCCCCGACGTACTCGATCCGGCGCTCCTGAGACCGGGACGCTTCGACAGACAGGTCACAGTCGCACTTCCGGACGTCCAGGAGAGACTCGATATTCTCCGCATACACACGAGGAAGGTCAAACTCAACGAGGATGTCGACCTTGCACGCATTGCAAGAGCAACCCCCGGAACAAGCGGCGCTGACCTTGCGAACATGGTCAACGAGGCTGCACTCTTTGCCGCGAGAAACGGAGAGACGATCGTCAACATGGACGACTTCGAGGCCGCACGCGACAAGATCATACTCGGAGTTGCGAAGAAGAGCGCATTCATGACAGAGGAGGAGAAGAGGGCAACGGCTTACCATGAGGCTGGTCATACGCTTCTTCACTACTACCTGAGGCACGTCGATCCTCTCCATAAGGTTACAATCATCCCCCACGGCCAGGCACTCGGTATCACGATGAGCCTTCCCGAGAAGGACCAGTATACGATACAGAAGAGCTATCTCATGGACAGAATCAAGATATGCATGGGAGGCTTCGCAGCCGAGAAGATAGTCTACGGCGAGACGACGACGGGAACGAGCAACGACATAAAGCAGGCGACGAGCATGGCTCAGCGCATGGTCACCGAATGGGGTATGTCGGATCTCGGCTTCATCAACCTCTCCGACGGAGGGGAGCCTTTATTCCTCGGACGCGAGATAGCACAGCACAAGGATTACTCGGAGGAGACTGCGAGGAAAATCGACGAGGAGATGCAGAAGATCCTTTCCTCCTGCATGAAGGAGACGATGGAGATCCTCACGAGTCACCGCGACCAGCTGGACACCCTCACGGCGGCCCTCGTCGAGAAGGAGACTCTCGAAGACAGGGAGATCAGAGAGATGTTCGGCTTCGAGAAGGTCGAGCATGTCACGGATTTGAAGTGAGTATGGCAGTAGATACCGCACATAAACGAAATTTCTGCATAATCGCACACATAGACCACGGAAAGAGCACGCTCGCCGACCGTTTCATCGAGAAGGCGAGACTTGTTGAGTCGCGCGGCCCCGTAGAGACCCAGATACTCGACAATATGGATATCGAGAGGGAGCGGGGCATCACGATAAAGAGCCAGGCCGTCACCATTCCATATACGGCGGCAGACGGAGAGGAGTACGAACTCAATCTCGTCGACACCCCGGGCCATGTGGACTTCACATATGAAGTGAGCAGGGCCATCTCCTCATGCGAGGGGGCTCTGCTTCTGATCGACGCTACTCAGGGAGTGGAGGCACAGACGATTGCGAACCTCTATCTAGCGATGGAGCACAACCTCGAGATAATCCCTGTCATAAACAAGATAGACCTCGCTTCTGCAGATATCGATTCCTGCCTTCACCAGATAGACCATGATCTCGGGCTTGACAGCTCGATGGCCGTCAAAGTGAGCGCAAAGACGGGAGAGGGTGTGGACGGCCTCTATGAGGCAATCGTCAATTATATCCCCGCTCCTTCCGGAAGAAGTGACGAGCCTCTCGAGGCCCTCATCTTCGACTCCCACTACGATCCCTACCGCGGCGTCATCGTACATGCCCGCATATTCTCCGGCGTCGTCCGCACCGGTGACGAGATTCTTCTCATGCACTCCGGTGCCGTCTATAAAGTGGAGGACCTGGGACTCTTCCAGATAAACCTCGTATCGAAAGGGATGCTGGAGGCAGGAGATGTCGGCTACTTCATCGCAGGAATCAAGAATATCGGCGACATACGTGTCGGAGATACCATCACCCTCAGAAGCCGTCCTGCTGAAAAGCCGCTTCCCGGCTTCAAGGAGGTCAAGAGCGTCGTATTCTCCTCGATCTACCCCGTGGACTCCAACGACTACGAGGAGCTCCAGAGCGCCATCGAGCGCCTCAAGCTCAACGACGCCTCCCTCACATACGAGAAGGACAGCTCGGCGGCCCTCGGTTTCGGCTTCAGATGCGGCTTTCTCGGTATGCTCCACCTTGAAGTCATACAGGAGAGGATAGAGAGGGAGTTCGATCTCTCGATCGTCTTCACATCCCCCTCCGTACGCTACACGGTCCACATGAGGGACGGTGAGATCCTCCACATTGACAATCCTCTTGAATATCCCGACCCGATGAGGGTGGACTATGCGGAGGAACCGTACATTCAGGCGAACATCATAACGCCGACGGAGTATGTGGGGCCGATCATCACCCTCTGCCTCGAGAAGAGGGGCGTCCAGACCCAGATGAACTATCTTGACACGAAGAGAGTCGAACTCATATACGAGATGCCGCTCTCCGAGGTCCTCTTCGATTTTTATGACAGGCTCAAGAGCATATCCCGCGGCTATGCATCGTTCGACTACAACGTGATCGGAGAAAGAAGAACAGACCTCGTGAGGATGGAAATCCTTGTCAACGGCGAGGCCGTCGACGCTCTCTCGTGCCTTGTCTACCGCGGCAATGCCCAGATAAGGGGGCGCCAGATAGTCGAGAGACTCCAGAAGGAGATCCCCCGCCAGCAGTTCAAGATCGCCATCCAGGCGGCTATCGGGGGCACGATCATCGCCCGGGAGACAGTCAACGCCTACCGTAAGGATGTCACAGCCAAGTGCTACGGCGGCGACATATCACGTAAGAGGAAGCTCCTCGAGAAGCAGAAGGAGGGAAAGAAGAGAATGAAGATGGTCGGCAACGTCGAGATTCCGCAGTCAGCCTTCCTTGCTGTCCTGAAGACGGAGGATGAGAAGTAATATGGAAAGAAAATCATGGGGAAAGACAGAGAGCGGTGAAGAGGTATTCCTCTACACATTCCGCACGGGAGAGTTCATCTTCTCCGTAATGACGAAGGGTGCCACGATAGTATACTGGGGAACGGAGGAGTGGAACGCGGTTCTCTCACATCCGTCACTCGAAGGCTACTACAGAGAGGGAAACGGACACCGCGGCGAAGTCGTCGGCCCCTATGCAAACCGCATAGCGGGAGCGTCCTTCACGCTCGACGGCGTTACATACAACCTAGACAGGAATTTCCACGGCCGGCATACACTCCATTCAGGCTCCGCCAACTGGGGCGACAGGGTATGGAAGGTGGAGGGCGTGAGCGAGAATACCATCACACTCTCCCTCTCGACTCCCGACGGGGACGGAGGCTTCCCCGGCTCCCACGAGGTTCTTCTGACCTATATGGTCAGTGACGGGGGAGAACTTGTAATAACATACAGAGTACGCTCGTCGAAGAAATGTCCGGTCGCCGTCACGAATCATACATACTTCGTTCTCGACGACAGGGATGACAGAGAGCTCATGGTCACGATTCCCGCACAAAAGTACGTGGCGGTCGACAGCCTCGATCTCATACCTCTTGCCACAACCCCGGACAACGTCGAAGGAACGGACTACGATTTCCGCACCCCCGTGCTCCTGGGGTCGAGAAACGGCGGAAGATACGACAACACCTGGGTTCTCGACGAGAATGCCGTTGTCACGGCAGAGGGCAACAGAGCCGTCCTCAGAATGAGGACGAGTGAGAAGGGAGTGCAGATGTATACAGGAAGTTCCCTTCCCGAGCCTTTCAAGGGCATTGCATTCGAGAGCGGCCGGTATCCCGACACTCCCAACCGTCCAGATTTTCCACAGGCTTACACAACGAAAGACGAAGAATACATATCAACGACAGTATATTTTCTCGAGATGAAGGGGGAGTGAGAAGTGAAGGTCAAGATCATCGGCATAACAGGCGGTTCGGGTTCGGGAAAGAGCACGGTAGTAAAGAGAATAAAGGAACGCTATCCCGATGCCGTCCTCATCGAGCAGGACAACTACTACAAGTCGGCGACATTCGTCAACAACGACAACATAACGGCCTACAACTTCGACCACCCCGATGCTTTCGACATGGATCTTCTCCTCGCGAACATCAAAACGCTCAAGGAGGGAAAGAGCTGCGAGATGCCGCAGTACGACTTCGTCCATCACAGACGAAGAGACGAAAGCGTGACAGTCCATCCCTCATCGATCATCATAATCGACGGTCTCATGGTCTTCTACGACGAACGTATCCGCGATATGCTCGACCTCAAGCTCTACGTCGACACACCTTCCGACATAAGGTTCATAAGGCGTCTCCAGAGAGACGTAAAGGAGAGGGGACGCACAGTCGAATCTGTCATCGAGC
>CAVDOI010000082.1:0-9485 GCA_963610485.1 Lachnospiraceae bacterium | reverse complement strand
CTGCACTCTCCGACCACACGTCTCCGTCATACGATGCCTGGATATGAAGGACGTTACGGCCCGACGAGGGAAGAATCACGCTTTCAATGCTGCCGTCGATGACTGTCCACCTGTTCTCATTCTCGCCGTTCAGCTGATAGCGGTAGTACCCCACGTTTTCTCCGGGGTTCTTCCATGACCATGCTATCTGGGATGAGAAAAGAGGAACGGATGCAAAGAGGAAGAAGAGGAATATCGACAGAATCCCCTTCTCTCCGACACTAAGCCTATGCACTCGGCGGACACCCCCGGAAATGTGTCTTCCGACGGTTTCCGCTGCCTTGTATGGTAGCACTATTTTTCCCCTGTTGGACGAACCAACAATTAGAGGGTAAGGCCGCTGTGGTGGAAATGCAACCGAATTTTTCTCCGCGTCGTCGATTTTACGACAGAATGCGGGGGTTTTGACTGGATAATCCAGACACCGTGTTCGTTATTTCTTTGTTATTTTACAGATCGAGGAAAGCTGTAAGAATGAGGGCAATAAAAATCGGCCGCCCGGATTTACGGACTGACCGACTCTTCTTTCGTTTGGAAAGCTTATTTGTTCATAGCCTCTGCAACTGCGACTGCAACTGCAACGGAAGCACCGACCATCGGGTTGTTGCCCATGCCGATGAGACCCATCATTTCGACGTGTGCCGGAACGGAGGAGGAACCTGCGAACTGTGCGTCCGAGTGCATTCTTCCCATTGTGTCCGTCATGCCGTAGGAAGCAGGACCTGCAGCCATGTTGTCCGGATGGAGTGTTCTTCCCGTACCGCCGCCGGATGCAACCGAGAAATACTTCTTCCCGATTTCATTGCATTCCTTCTTGTATGTACCTGCAACGGGATGCTGGAATCTTGTCGGGTTCGTGGAGTTACCTGTGATCGATACGTCGACGCCTTCATAGTGCATGATGGCGACGCCTTCTCTGACATCGTCTGCGCCGTAGCAGTTGACTGCAGCTCTTTCACCCTTCGAATAAGGTGTTCTCGAGAGAACCTCGAGCTTACCTGTGAAGTAGTCGAACTTAGTCTCGACATATGTAAAGCCGTTGATTCTGCTGATGATCTTTGCAGCATCCTTTCCAAGTCCGTTGAGGATGACCTTCAATGGTTCCTTTCTTGCCTTGTTCGCGTTTCTTGCAATACCGATTGCACCTTCAGCAGCTGCGAATGATTCGTGACCTGCAAGGAATGCGAAGCACTTCGTCTCGTCGCTCAGGAGCATCGCTGCAAGGTTTCCGTGTCCGAGACCGACCTTTCTGTCGTCTGCGACGGAGCCCGGGATACAGAAGGACTGGAGGCCTTCGCCGAGGGATTTTGCAACGTCGTATGCGCTCTTCTGGCCCTTCTTGATTGCGATGGCTGCTCCTGTGATGTAAGCCCAGCATGCGTTCTCGAAGCAGATCGGCTGGATGGACTTGACGATGTTGTAGACATCTACGCCCTTCTCGTCACAGAGCTTCTTTGCATCCTCGATCGATGCGATTCCATATCCGTTGAGGACACCGTTAATCTTGTCAATACGTCTTTCATAACCTTCAAATAAAGCCATCTTGTCCTCCTCATTCCTTTCTGGGGTCGATGTACTTGACGGCGTCAGCAAATCTGCCGTAAGTCTTCTTCGCCTTCTCGAGAGCCTCTGCAGGATCCACGCCCTTCTTCACGTTCTCCATGAAGACACCCATGTTGACATACTCATAACCGATGATCTCGTTGTTCTCGTCGAGAGCCTGGCGGAGGATGTATCCTTCAGCAAGGTTGAGATATCTCGGACCCTTGGCACGGGTTGCATAGGTGGTTCCCACCTGTGAGCATGTGCCCTTTCCGAGGTCTTCGAGACCTGCGCCGATGACGAGTCCGTCCTCGCTGAATGCGCTCTGGCTGCGGCCGTAGCAGATCTGGAGGAAGAGCTCTCTCATAGCTGTGTTGATGGCATCACAGACAAGGTCCGTGTTGATAGCCTCGAGAACTGTTCTGCCGACGATGGCTTCACTTGCCATGGCAGCCGAGTGGGTCATGCCCGAGCATCCGATTGTCTCGATGAGCGCCTCCTCGATGATCCCGTTCTTGATATTGAGAGTAAGCTTGCATGCTCCCTGCTGGGGTGCACACCAACCGACACCATGGGTGAGACCTGAGATATCCTTGATCTCCTTGGCATATACCCACTTTCCCTCTTCAGGAATCGGAGCACAGCCGTGCTGTCCACCGCACCTTACCGTACACATGTTTTCAACTTCTGTAGAATACTTCATGTATAATCTCCTAAAAGTGTTTTTCGACTTAAAGTCCTTACGCGTTCATCATAATACCAAACAGATATTTTTTTAAAGAGTATGAAAAACAAAAATGGAATAATCTCGCCTTCTGAAGTCGGAAAGCGTGCATTATTAAATTTACATTTTCGGGAATTTTCTTCTTACATTTCCGGGAATTTCATCTTAAAATAAGATTATCATGGCAGGATATTACACACGATACATCGAAAAACAGATAGAGACGGCACTCAGGACAGCGGGGGCCGTCGTTGTCACCGGTCCGAAGTTCTCGGGTAAGACGACAACCTCGATGCTCTTCCAGAAAAGCTTTATCAAACTGAATACGGCCGCGGCCGTGGCTGTGGCAGAAGCGGATCCGAAGGGAACGCTGGAGGGCGAAAAACCCCGGCTCATCGACGAATGGCAGACCGTCCCCGACATCTGGAACGAAGTCAAGAACGACCTCGACGAGAATTATGTCTTCGGAAAATACATTCTCACCGGCTCCTCCACTCCCGCTGACAGGAGGAAGATCTTCCATTCGGGTGTCGGCAGGATAACCGAGGTGAGGATGAGGCCGATGTCGCTCTATGAATCGGGGGACTCGGACGGCGCTGTCTCCCTCTCAGATCTCCTCGACGGTAAGGAAATCGGGGTCGACATGAACGACGCCTTCACGATAAAGAGAACCGCATGGCTCATCGTCCGCGGGGGCTGGCCGATTTCCGTTCTTTCAGACGAATCCTTTGCGCTCGAGGTTACGAGGAACTACTACACCGGACTCTTCAGCTTCGAAAACAGCGAGAACGAACGCTTCAGGAACAAAAGGCCCGGAGTGATGAGGATGCTGACAAAAAGCCTCTCAAGGAACATCTCGTCCGAGGCCTCCGATGAAACAATCATGAAGGATCTGAGGAAGGCCAACGACAGGACGATGGACAGAAAGACCTACGATGAATACCTTGATGCCCTCAGGGACATATTCGTAATAGAGGATCTTGAAACATGGAGCCCCTGCTTCAGATCTGCAACTGTCATGCGCACCTCTCCTGTGAGGCACTTTACAGATACGTCTGTTGCGGCCGCTTCCCTCTCCCTCTCTCCGGAAGACCTTCTGAATGACAGGGAGACCTTCGGACTCTTCTTCGAGGACATGGCTATCCGTGATCTCCGGATCTACACGGAATACCTCAGGGGAGAAGTAAGGCATTACAGGGACAGTTCGGGGCTTGTTTGTGATGCCGTACTCCACTTCAGTGACGGCAGATGGGGGGCTGTAGAGATAAAGCTGGGAGGAGAAGATAACATAGAAGCGGGAGCGGCATCGCTTCTCCGTCTCAAAAGAAAACTCGGTGAAAAGAGCAGCGAAAAGGAACCGTCCTTTTTGATGGTACTCACTGCAAAGAGCCCGGCGTACAGGAGAAAGGACGGCGTCTATGTTGTCCCGATTAACAAACTCAAGGCATAAATTTACATTTTCGGGAATTTTCTTCTTACATTCCCGGGAATTTTCTCTCAGATCCAGTCACGGTAGGTTCCGACGAAGTAGATTTCGATGTCGAGCGGCGAGAACGTGACCATGAGCTTTCTGTTGACGAAGTCGTAGCCGACGTTCGTTCTGAGGCCCCGCTCCCTGCGGCTCGTTATGGGAGAGCCGAGTGTCAGCGGGCTTATGCCGAGGTAGACTCCGGCGCCGTTGTTATCGGTACGGTAGAAGGCGCCGAGGGATACGACTGTGTTCACACATACTCCTGCAACCTTGCTTCCCGTATTTCTCTTCCCCAGAAGCGACATTCCGACTTCAAGCATGAATATGTTGCGCTTCCCCGTATCGGGTATGAGCTCCGTCATTCCCACAAGCGATAAATCGACGTTCTCCGTCAGCCCTGCCGTCAGCCCGTATGACACGCTGATTCCTTCCTTCGGGGAGTAGAAGTTCCCACAGCCGAGCATGACTGCAAAATCCTGAGCGGATGCAGAGAGAACGGATAGTGAGAGAATGAATATAATGAGTGCAGTAATTATTTTCTTCTTCATGTTAAAGCCCCAGGAATCCAGTCATCTTCATCACCCTTATGCCCCATGCCCTTTCGCCGTTGAGGCCGAAGGTGAAATAGGGAGAGAGGAACTCATAGCTGAAGGAGGAGTCGGTGAACTTGAAGGGAGAGACGAGAAAGCCGAACATCCACCTCTCTCCGCTCGATCTGTACTGTGCCAGGAGTCCGATTGCCGGCTCCCAGAGCACTCTGTTCGAGAATGCGTAGGAGAAGACGTCGTTCGAGAGCGTCACGAGCGGTGTCGAGAGGGATATGTCCACCCCCTGGAAGAACCTGTCGAAGCCCAGAAGCGCGCTGACCTCCACAGCTCCGTAGGGTTTCTCCTTATCGGGGGAGAAGCCGAAGGATACTGTAAACGAACCGAAGCCTCTGCCGTCACACTTCTCGCCCGCCTGCGAGAACGAATAGGTGAATGCAGGGGAAGATGTGAGGGCGGAGACGATGGAAACTAGTATGATGATGGTTGTTATCCTTCTTTTCATGATCAGCCTCCGAAGAACGTGAAGAGGTAGGCAAAGATATTTCCGTATGCCTTCTTCTCCGCCGCTGCATCCTCCTCTGTCACGAGAACAGGGTTCTCTGCAACTTCCTTTATCGCACTTTCGACTTTCTCAGCCATTCCGGTGCTGTCGACCACGAGGGCAAGCTCGTGGGAGAGATTCATCGAACGGTAGTTGAAGTTCGAACTTCCGATTACGGTGTATCTGTCATCTACTACCATCGCCTTCATGTGGAACATCGGAAGCTCGCGGCCGGCCTCGTCCTCCGAAACGTCGTAATAGGTGACGCCGGTTTCGCTGATGAGCTTTTCTATCGAATATGCCCCGCCGGCCTTTGCGTAGCCGCGGGAGTCCACGGAGCACCATATCTCGAAGTCGACTCCCCTCTCCACGGCACTCCGGATGCTCTCCATCATGCTGCTGTCAGCCGTCGGAAGGTACGGGCAGAGGAATACCGAGCTTTCGGCATCGTTTATGAGGGAGCCGTACATCCCCGAGAGCGATGTGTCGTTCTTGAAGACGTTGCGGTTGAAGAGCCATGCATCATATATGCACTCCTCTCCGTCCTCTTCATCTCGGATATACCTGCTGCCGTCCATCTTATCCACCGATGTCTCGTTCCAGATGGTGACGAACTCCTCTATGCACAGATTGCTCAGCGATGTCGAATGGAAGACGTACATGCTGTCCCTCTGGCTCTTCTCCCCCGCCCCCATCGATATGTAGTTGAGGTTCATACCGCCGATTGCGGTCACCCTGCCGTCGACGACAAGCATCTTCCTGTGGTCGCGGATGACGAGAGACGAGGGATTGATGAGGTGCGTGAAACTCATCGGCTGGTAGATGAGGAGGTTGATTCCGCTCTCCCTCAGGTAATTGAGGGGCGTCATGACGAACCTCGTCTCGGTCATGTCGAGGTTGGAGGTGCCGTCGATGATCATGTAGATTTCAACGCCGCTTTCGGACTTCTCCTCCAACAGTTCGAACAGAGGCTCGAGAGAAGGGGCCGAGGAGCCGAGGAATGTAGAGAGGAGAATATAGTCCTCCGCCTCGTCTATGAGGGTGAGCATCCTCTCGTACCAGGCCTCTCCCTCGTAGTACATCTCGGGAAGGTCGACCTTCACATGCTTTCCGCCGTAGTATTCGAGCTTCTCCCGGGTCGTCATATCTTCCGAAACGGCGGCGCCGCTTACAAAGGCCTTCGTGCTCGTGCATGACGAAAGCAGTATGAGGATGACTGCAGAAACAGTCAGAAAGAGATTCTTTTTCACGCTCACTCTCCGAATTCGAAAGGATGCGGAAGAAGATCCGAATACTTATAGCGCTCCGTCGTCCCGTCAGTCGACACAAGGATTACGGGAGTCTCGGGTCTTATGAATTCACTCATCACCTGGAGACATACAGCACAGGGCTGTGCCGGCGGATTGCACTCGGATGATATTACAATGAGGTCGATTCCGATCGCCCCTTCATTCGTCACTGCCGTCGTTATGGCATTGCGCTCTGCGCATATCGTAGCACCGTATGATGCGTTCTCCATATTGCATCCGGGATATATCCTCCCGGAAGCCGCGGAGAGTACCGCAGCTCCTACACGGAACTTCGAATAGGGGGCGTAGGCGTTGTACATGGCCTTTCTCGCCTCCTCCACGGCATTCTTCTCGACGACGTTCATCGGAAGTGTACGCTCGAGCGGTGTTATCCAGTTGGCGCCGTACTTCTTCGCGCCCTTTCCTATGTGCTTCAGTTTCTTCAGTGCCTCATCCAGTTCCTCAGCACTTTTGAACGACGGGAAGAACGAGAAGCTCTCAAACACAAACGAGGCACCCTTCTTCTTCGCGTCCGCTGCAGTGAGGGACCCCGTCATCACGGCACATGGAGAGCCGGCGGCAATGGCGGCCTTTATTCCGCTTTCCGTATCCTCGAAGACAAGAGCCTCCCCGGGCTCGAGGCCGAGCTTGATTGCTGCAAGAAGATAGATGTCGGGCGCCGGTTTGTTACGGAGGATGTCCCTCTCGCTGAGAACGAGGTCGAAGTCATCCGTCCCCAGTCCCATGCTCTTTATATTGGCCTTCACCCTCCATAAGGGGGCCGACGATGCAACGGCGGTCTTTATGCCGCACCTGTGTGCGTTCCTCACAATCTCCGCCGCCCCCTTCACGGGTTCGACCGATGAAAGAAGCTCCGGGTATACCCTCTCTGCATAGCTCAGGGCGTCGGCGGTGTCGACCGTCTTTGAGATCTCGGATGCGGAGTCTTCAAAAAGGGCCTTCATCCCCTTACCCAGGTTTTTCACGACACTCTCTTCTGATATCTCCCAGCCGAGAGACGAAAAATAAGATTTGACGAGCCTGACCGATACCTTTGCCGTATCTGTCAGAACGCCGTCCATATCGAAAACGAATGCTTTGATCATAACTGCTACTATCCTACAAAACCTTTGCTTCTGACTCAATAAGCAAGATTCTTCTTTCCCTGGCGGGTGACAGAAGTCCCCCGCTTCCCGCGGGGGATGAAATCCGCCGGTCCGTTTATTTCCTGTGCGCCTTGACGAACTGACCGTCTCCCTCGAGTCCGAGGTAGATGCCGTCGCCCATGATGAGACGTCCCCTGAGGTACGTCATCTTGACCCTGCCCATGACTGTCGTTCCCTCGTAGGGAGTGTAGCCTGCCGCAGAGTGCGTCGTATCACGTGATATCGTCCATATTTCCGAAGGATCGAAGAGAACGATGTCGGCGTCGCTTCCCTCCCTCAGTATTCCCTTCTTCGGGTAGAGACCGAACTGCTTTGCCGGTCCCGTCGAGAGGAGGTTCACTATCTGGCCCATCGAAAGCTGCCCGGAGGTGTGGCCGAAGTTGTATATGAGCGGCAGGAGCTCCTCCGTTCCCGGAATACCGGGATAGATCGTCCTGCAGTCATGGCTTTCGAGCTTCTGCTCGTAGGTAAACGAGCAGTGGTCTGTTGCAACGACCTGTATCTCGCCGTCGATGAGTGCATCCTGCAGCGCCTCGTTGTCCTCCTTCGTCCTGAGAGGAGGCGTCATTACATACAACGGTCCGAGTTCGCCTTCGAGCTTGGATTTGTCAAGGAAGAGATAGTGCGGCGTCGTCTCGACGATGACCTTCACGCCCTTCTCCCTGAGTTCTCTCACGACCTCGAGCCCCTTCTTCGACGAAAGGTGTACGATATATACAGGCATATCGAGTTCCTGTGCGATTCCTCCAACATACCTGACAGCCTCGGCCTCAGCCTCGCTCGGTCTCTGCGCCGCATGGTCTATCGGCCTGTACTGGCCCTTCCAGTTCTCGTTGATCTCGCTGATGATCCTGTCGTCCTCGCAGTGGACACATACCATGAGCCCGAGTTCCTTGCACATTGAGAAGATTGCCTTGAGGTCCTCGCGCCTGTCGACCATATAGCCGACGTTCTTGTATGTCGTGAAGATCTTGACTGCCCCCACTCCGCTTGCCTTGAGCTCCTTGAGTTCCGTCCTGAGTGAGTCGCGGTACTCATATACGCCCTGGTGGAGAGCGTAGTCGATACTCATCGGCCTCATCTCCCTCTTTCTGTCCTTGGTGGACCCGAGAAGCGACTTATGGTTGTCGTCTGCAAAGTCGACGACTGTGGTGACGCCGCCGAAGGATGCGAGCTTGCTTCCCTCACAGAAGGAGTCTGCGGTGACAGTCCCCCTGCTCACCAGATGATAATGTGTATGAGCATCGATGATGCCCGGAAGTACACATAAACCGGAGGCATCGACGATGTGCGTACCCTCCGGACAATCCTCAATCAGGATATTCCTTGCAATTCTCTTAATTCGTGAACCCTCGACAAGTATGTCACTGTGTCTGGTCCACTCCGTATCTACAACAAGACCGTTTTTGATAAGTATATTTGCCATACGACCATTTTAACTGTGTCGCCGGATAAACGCAAATGAAGAGTTGGAGATTTATCAGTGAAGAAGAAGCCCCGGTGATTCCGTCCGGGGGTCTTGCCGCTTCATCTCTTCTGTCCGGGAGGTCACATCAATTTTCAACCTCATTTCGGCCATATATCAAAAGAATTGTTGCATCATTATCTATTTCTGCGATCTGTAACTGCAGCTTTGAGCATATTTAGTCTCAAGTTCGTTCATGATTTTCTTATATTCGCCAAAGATCCTATCTTCATTACTGAAATCTTTAGCCGAACGCTTGTTTGCTTTGAATATAAGCAGAATCAAGAAAGCAAAAACACCACCCATAGCCCTATACGTAGTCTCGGTTGTCAGCATAAAGACGACGGCGACAATCAGACCGCAAATTATCAACAGAAACAGAAATCTGTAAAATTGACCGACAGCATTGCCTCGGGAAATTTTCTTACGGCACCTGGTGTATTTATTCTCCGTATTCTTCCCGGCATTCTCTACAACACTGCAAAATTCTTCAAAAGCCATGATCTGTTCTCTTTCTTTCTGCTCAACCAGTCTCTTTGCTTCTTCTACTGTCATCTCAATTCTCTTCCTTTGCTCTGCTGAAGGCTTCTGCAAACTTTCCGACCCATACTCTTGACGGAACTTCATACGGTCTGAAATGTGTGTTCTTGATATCTCTTCCGATATCCATATATACAGACGTCTTGCCCCTGAGTGACTT
>CAVDOI010000081.1:0-9763 GCA_963610485.1 Lachnospiraceae bacterium | reverse complement strand
GTCATGATCTGTATCATGTTGTCAGATAAAAACAACCGTTCCTAATCGACCCTTAGAAACGGTTTTCATATAAACGTTTTCGAGGGCTGACCGTTCACCGGGTGTGCCTCTCTTTATCTGGAGTATAACCCCTTTCCGGACGGAAATAAAGAGTACAGAGAGCAGAATTCAATTTGTGCTCATCGCCTTTGTTCTCTTCTCTACTGTGTTTTACATCTTTTTTTACTGTTTCTACTTGTAATAACACCATTATCATAAATATCATTGGTTAACCCAAGGAGGCTTTATGGATTACCTGAGTCTTGCAAATCTACCCGTACTCTATTTCGTTGTGGGGGGAGTTCTTCTCTTCATCGCACTCGGCTGTCTCTATTTCATCATCAAATTCTACAGGGCCGGCATCAGGATAGGAATGGAGAAGACTGTACTGAAGAAGGCCGTGACATCGTCCGCCCTCTTCACTGTCCTTCCCGCCGTCTCGATACTTCTCGGAGTCATCGCACTCTCGGGTTCCCTCGGCGTCCCGACGGCATGGCTGAGACTCAGCGTCGTCGGAAATCTCTCCTATGAGGCCATAGCGGCAGAAGCTGCCGCACAGGCAATGGGAACACAGCTCAATTCGGCCGTCCTCAATGCGGAGACTCTTGTCACCATCCTCGCCGTCATGACGACAGGAATATGCTGGGGTGTGCTATGCACCATCTTCCTCTGTCCCTGGTACAGCAGGAAATGCAACAAGCTTCTCAATAAAAAGGGAAGCGGAGACAAAAAGGGAAAAAGCTTTTCGGACTGGGCGATGATCAGCATGTTCATCGGCTTCTGCGGAACGTTCATCGGCTCCTACATTGCAAAGGCCGTGAACGGCTTCATAAGCGAGGCAGGCGGAACTGATGTTGATCTAATATCGACATCGATAGCGCTGATCACGGCACTGGTTGCAGCCCTCGTCATGAAGGTCTGCACGGTGCTCGAAGCAAAGGGCTTGAAGTGGATGGAGAATTTCTCCCTCTCACTTTCGATGCTAGTTGCAATGGCTGCGGCTGCAGTCATAGCCTGAGGAGGAAGACTATGGATAAGTTCGATTATACGGAATTCGAGAAATCAGTTCACAGAAGCGGCATCATAATGAACTCGATAGGGCTTGGCCTCTTATTCGCCGTTCCCTTCATCTTCTCAGCTGTTCTCAAGACAACGATCAACTGGTCGGGATGGTCGAAGGGCCTTCTCCGTGTGGGTGTCACATACCTTCCTATATGTATCGTTGAATTCCTGATCTATGTTCCGATTCTCGGAGCAGGTGCCTCCTACCTCTCGTTCATCACAGGCAACATCATAAACATGAAGCTTCCCTGTGCATACTCGGCACGCGAGATAGCGGGAACGAGTGCAGGAACGAAGGAAGACAGCGTGATCACGACGCTCTCCGTCGCAACGAGTTCGCTTGTGACGATGCTCGTAATCTTCATCGGCGTCCTTCTTCTGATTCCGCTGACACCCATTCTGCAGAATCCTACGCTGAAGCCGGCATTCGACAACCTTCTTCCCGCCCTCTTCGGAGCCCTGGGATGCCAGTACTTCTCGAAGAGCTGGAAGCTTACGGCGGTACCGGTGCTCTTCATGACGGTGCTCTGTATATTCATACCGTCGCTCATCAGCCAGACGACGGTCATGATGATAGTAATCGGCGCACTTTCCATTGCGATAAGCTTCTTCATGTACAGAAAGGGAATGCTCGAGGAGGAAAAGAAGAAATGAAAGACGAAATGATTTATGCGGAAAAACTCTCGAAAATGATACAGGTTGAAACCGTCTCCGAAAAGGATAAGCCGAACACGGAGAAATTCGACCGCTTACATGAAGTGATGAAGGAGAACTTCCCTCTCATCTTCTCGAAGCTCGATGTAACGTACATCGACTCGTCTCTCCTCATAAAGTGGGAGGGAGAAGGAAAGAGGGAGCCCATTCTCCTCATGAGCCACCAGGATGTCGTTCCGGCATCCGGAGACTGGACGGAGCCTCCGTTCAGCGGCGCCGTGAAGGACGGCAGGATCTGGGGACGGGGAACAGTCGACACAAAATGTTCCGTCTTCTGCTTCATGGAGGCGATAGAGGAACTCCTTGAAGAGGGTTACACGCCCCGCGGTGATGTCTATATCGCATCATCGTCGACAGAGGAGGTCCGCGGAAGCGGAGCGCCGAAGACCGTCGAATACCTCCAAAGCCGCGGTGTCCGTCTCATGTTCCTCATGGACGAAGGCGGTATGATAGTCGACGAGCCCATGGGAGGCGTCAGAGGACGCTATGCAATGATCGGCACCGTTGAGAAGGGAACGGGTAACATAGTCGTGAGCGCAAAGTCCAGCGGAGGGCACGCTTCGGCTCCGGGGAAGAACACCCCTATCGCACGGCTTGCCGCATTCATCTGTGATATTGAGAAGAAGAACCTGAACATAGTCGAGTTCAGTCCGACGCTTATCGAGATGTTCAGAAGGCTGGGAAAGAACACGGACGGCGCTCTCGGCTTCATGATGCGCCACGCAAACGGCCTCAGGCCCATACTCTCACGTGTCCTGCCATCCGTAAGCCCCAAGGCTGCCGCCATGGTCCGCACGACGATGGCTTTCACGATGTGCGGAGGAGCCGACGCGAAAAACGTCATTCCGGAAAAGGCATGGGTGAACATAAACACGAGATTCATCCAGCACCAGGGAGTGGAGAAGACGAAGGAGATTCTCGCACCTTATCTGAAGAAATATGATCTCGAAGCGGACTACAGCGACTGTGCAGAGCCCCAGAAGGCCGTGGACTTCAACGCCGCACCCTTCAAGCTCATCGAGGAGACGCTCGCCGAAGTCTATCCCGGTGTCACACCGACTCCGTACATAATGACAGGCGGCACGGATGCATACTTCTACGCTCCCCTCACTGACAACGCTATCCGGTTCGCCCCGCTTTACATCGACAAACAGCAGCTCGAGTCCATCCACGCAGTTGACGAGAACATCTATGTCTCGTCTCTTCCGAAGGGCGTCGAGTTCTATAAGGCCGTGATAAAGAAGGCATGATCCGGACGAGAGAACCCCCGGCTCAAAGGCCGTAAAAATCCACCGCGTATCATAACGGTGGATCTTTTTTCACAAAAATCCTCAGAAGAGGTGTGTCCGGTGTTCCCTGGCCTCTGCATAGACCTCGGAGGGCCATACGGATGCCTGGACTTCTCCGATGTGCGCCTTCTGGAGAAGGAACATGCAGAGTCTTGACTGCCCGATACCGCCCCCGATTGTCTGAGGGAACTCTCCCGAGAGCAGGCGCTTATGCCAGTAGAGGGATGCCCTCTCCTCATTGCCGCGGATTCCGAGCTGGCGCTTCAGAGCCTCGACATCGACTCTGATTCCCATACTCGAAAGCTCGAGGCTGCTCGAACGCACTCTGTCCCATACGATGATATCGCCGTTGAGGCCGTGCTTTCCGTCTTCCGTCTCAGTCGACCAGTCATCATAGTCGGGTGCACGCCCCGAGTGAGGAGGATTGCCGTAGCCGATTCCGATTATGAAGACTGCGCCGTATTTCTCTGCCGCCTTCTTCTCCCTCTCCTCCGGAGTAAGGGCGGGATACTCGTTTCTCAGGTCCTCGCTGTGCACGAAGGTTATCTCTTCGGGGAGATAGTCCTCAAGCTCGGGATAGAGCTCTTCGACCATGAATGCCGTTCTCTTGAGGGCGCCGTAGATTGTTCTCACTGTTTCCTTCAGGTACTCGAGGTTCCTCTCTCCTTCCCCCATCACCTTCTCCCAGTCCCACTGGTCGACGTAAATGGAATGTACGGCATCTATGTCGTCATCGGGTCTGAGGGCGTTCATATCCGTATAGAGTCCGAGACCCGCGGGGTAAGAGAGCTCTGCAAGCGCCATCCTCTTCCACTTTGCAAGAGACTGCACGATCTCCATCTTCTTCTCCCCGAGATTTTTAACGGGAAAAGAGACCGGCCTCTCGACGCCGTTGAGGTCGTCGTTGATACCGCTGCCGCTCTCGACGAAGAGGGGACTTGTCACCCTCCTCAGTCTCAGAGCAGCCGCAAGCTCCTTTTCAAATGTGTCCTTTACGGCCTTGATGGCACGCTCTGTCTCATGCAGGTCGAGAAGAGGTCTGTAAGACGATGGAAACTGACTCATATTCTGCATCCTTCCTTATAATAGATTTGCTTCTGTACTTTTTCCGCTGCAGTCTCACCCTCCAGAAGTGAGAGCAGCACGATACCGATGTCGAAGGCATAGCCGGCAGACTTTGCAGTGACAACGTTGCCGCTGACGACCACGCCGTCTGTGCTGAACGTGAAATCCGGATAGAAACTCCCGCATCCGGGGAAGACTGTGGCCTTCCTGCCTTCGAGAAGCCCCAGAGGCCCGAGCACGACTGCGGGGGATGCACATATCGCCCCGATGAGCGATGCCCTCTCGTTAGTGGCGGAAAGGAGTTTCTTCACAAGTGTGCTCTTTGCAAGGTTTGCCGCTCCCGGCATTCCTCCGGGGAGGAAGACGAGATCCCATTTTTTCTCGAGAGTCTTCTCCGAAAGGATTTCGTCGGCGGTGATCTTCACTCCGTGAGCAGACTCGACGGTGCGCTCACCGACAGACGAAAAAAGAGTCTTTACTCCTCCCCTTACGAGAGTGTCATAGACACAGAGTGCCTCACACTCCTCGAATCCGTCAGCTAAAAGAATGACAGCTTCCTTCAC
The DNA here is from genome assembly GCA_963610485.1 of Lachnospiraceae bacterium. GTDB lineage: Bacteria > Spirochaetota > Spirochaetia > Sphaerochaetales > Sphaerochaetaceae > Ornithospirochaeta. Next base: position 5,031 of record CAVDOI010000081.1, on the reverse strand, counting down.
AGGACCTCCTCTCCGCCTCTCTTTCTGCTTTCCCGGAGGATGGAGGCGGCATGTTTCATTATTCTCTCGGTCTCCTCCCAGCCTATGCAGGCATCGGTGACGGAGACACCGTATTTAAGCTTGGAAAGGTCCTGAGGTATCTTCTGGCAGCCCTCTTCGAGGTTGCTCTCGAGCATGAAACCCTTTATGGATGTGTTTCCCCAAACCTTCTGGTCGACTATGGATCTCAGGACCCTCTTCTGTCTCGTGTAGTCCTTGTTGGAATTTGCATGCGAACAGTCTATGACGATTCTCGGCTCGAGACCGGATGCGCGCATATCATTCTCGGCGCTCTCGACGTCGTTTTCATGGTAGTTGGGACCGTGGACCCCGCCGCGGAGGATTATGTGCGTGTATGGATTGCCCTTCGTCATGTAGCGGGCGATAAGGCCGTTACGCTGGACACCGATGAATGCTGCGCTCTTCATCGCGCTCTTTGCGGCGTTTATCGCGGCGCTGTAATCTCCCGATGTCGAATTCTTGAAGCCGACGGGAACCGAGAGTCCGGACGATATTGCCCTGTGTGTCTGACTCTCCGTCGTTCGTGCCCCGATGCTAGACCAGCTCATGAGCTCGTCGGTGTACTGTGGAACGATAGGATCGAGCACCTCGCATCCGACGGGAAGGCCGATGCGTGTTATTCCGAGAAGGAGACGACGGCAGATTTCAAGGCCCTTCTCTATATCGTACGACTCATCCATGAACGGGTCTGTGATAAGACCTTTCCATCCGAGTGCAGTTCTGGGTTTCTCGAAGTAGGTGCGCATGACGACGAAGAACTCGTCCTCAACCTCCCCGGCGAGCTTCCTGAGGCGCCTTGCGTATTCGAGTGCGGCTTCGACGTCATGAATCGAACACGGGCCGACTATGGCGAGCATCCTCCCGTCCCGGCCCGTTATTATATCTATCACCTTCTCACGGAAGGAGCATATCCTCCTCCTGTCCTCTTCGAGAAGAGGCAGAAGAGCCTCGAGTTCCTCGGGGCTCCTTATGCTCTTTATGTTTTCTATCCGTAAGTCCTGTGTTGTATATGGCATACGCTATTTTACAGTAAAAGCGTCCTTTTCGTCAGCCCCGTTTACGGTTCTTGATGATTTTCTTCCCTCCGGTTTTATTTCACCTGCAAGCGTGAGGCTGCGCTTCGTGAGCGTCGGGCCTACAAGCTCGTAGACGAGGACGGCGAATAGAACGACACTTCTCACGACTGCTCCGTCTGAGAGAGATGCCGCTGTGAGGGCCATTCCCAGGGCAACCCCTGCCTGAGGAAGGAGTGTGATTCCGAGATGCTTCTGGATGTTCTCGCTTGTGTGCTCCATGCGGCATGAAAGGTATGCGCCGCTGATCTTACCGATGCTTCTGAAGACGATGAAGATCACACCGATGAGGATAACAGTCGGATTGAGGAGAATCGAAAGATTGAGCTCTGCACCGCTGAGGACGAAGAAGAGCATATTGAGAGGTGCTGTCCACCTCTCCACCCTGTCCATTAGCTCTAAACTCGTTTCGCAGATATTGCAGAAGACCGTACCGGTGATCATGCACACAAGAAGGAGCGAGAAACGGAGCGTCATCACACCCGCGATATTGAACTCCTTGTCGGAGAAGCCGACGAGGAAGAAGACGAATGCAACGGCCAGGGCGAGACGCTTCGAACGAGAATGGAAGAAGCGCTCGAGCTTGTTGAGAAGCCAGCCCGCAAGGCCTCCCAGAACGAACGAGAGTCCGATTTCGAGTACAGGTTCGACAAGGATTGTAATGATGCTTGCAGTACCCGTTTCCAAAGCGGAAGCGATACCGAACGATACGGAGAAGAGCACAAGCCCGACGGCATCGTCGATGGCGACGACCATCAGAAGGAGCTTCGTAAGAGGCCCTTCGGCCTTGTACTGCCTGACGACCATGAGCGTCGCCGCGGGAGCTGTCGCCGCCGCGATTGCACCGAGCGTGATGGCCGACGAAAGGGAGAGTACGGACGGAGCAGCGAAGTGCAGTGCACAGAGTGCGATGTCGACAATGATAGTCGTGATCACGGCCTGGAGGATACCGACTGTGATGGCCGCACGGCCCATGCTCTCGAGGTCCTTGAGCCTGAACTCGTTACCGATTGCGAATGCTATGAATCCCAGAGCAGTCTGGGAGATTATGTCGAAGGAATTGACGGCTTCGAGCGTGTTGAACCCGAGTCCTTCTATTCCGAGCCTTCCGAGAAAATACGGACCTATGAGAAGTCCCGCCACAAGATATGCAGTGACTGCGGGGAGATTGACGAGCTTTGCAAGTCTGCTCATAAGAAGACCGGCAATCATTGCAAACGAGAGCGTAATGAGAATTGTATCCATGAAAATGCCTCTAAATAAAAATACCAAAGGTGTATTTTATACATTTAATGTTTATGTACAAGTCAGTTAGACGGTGAATATTATCAAAAATGAACTATTTTCGGTCACTCTCCCCCTTTTTTGCTTTCCCCCTGCCTCTCTATGCCTTACCATATGTATGGAGGAACGGAAAAATGAGCAGATTCTCCTTTTCTGACAACATCATCAACGCCCTTATGGAAAACGGCTTCTCATTCTCACACAGTCTGGAATTCGTTCCCGTCACGGCAGACGGAAGGATCGGCTATCATGTATTCGAGGTCGACATAACCGATGCCTGGGGACTGGATATCGAGAACGGACGTATCACGGAGAAAGAGAGCAGATATCTGAAAAACACGCTCGAGGAGATTTCAAAGAATACGGCGGCTCTTCTCGGAGACGGGGACGGCTACTTCGTTGTCAGGTACAGAATACTCGACGGATGGAACGACGAGGCAGTGCCGGCACTCTTTCACATATACAACTGGTTCACGCACTCCCTCGAGACATACGATTACAGAGAGGAGGACGAGACGGAATGCTTCAGAAACAACCTTGTCTCATTCCTTTCTCGCACTATCGCACTTCTTCTCAAAAGATGCCGCTGTTCATCATATACGGTGGACTACGAGCTTGCAGGGACAGATGTATGCACGTTCTTCATCAACATGGAATTCTCTGCGGACGAGGAGTATGACGAAGAGGAGATAATCAACATCATAAAGCCGATTCCGTTGAACATAGCAGAAGAGTTCCGCTTCGAAATCTATGCGGAGAAGGACGGAGAGCCCGTCTACCCCGATTCTTTCGTGTACAGCTTCCCCCTCTCCGACTGGGACAGGATCGGATGGGAGGAGGAAATCGTATGAGAGCCTCAATCAGAGGCCCTCTTTCGTTCAATCAGATTCCGGAAGTCTGAATGTAAATGTCTTATCGGCCTTTGCCGTTGAAGCATCCGTCGTACTCTCGGCAAGGTACCCCTTTATTACAACCTCTCCCGTCCGGGTGTCGAGGGTGAAGTCGTAGAAGTATCCCGGGCTCTCCATATTCAGAAGCGCATTGTTCTTTCTGTGATATGCCGCCATGTTGAGCTCTCCGAGAGTATCGTTGAGGTGGTACTCGACGTTTCCTATGTGGTTGTGGCCCGAAAGGATGAGTCCCACGTTGTTCTCGCTCATTATCCTGTAGAGCCTGTTCGTCTCCGCAGAGCTCAGGCCGAAGAGAACGAGCGTCGGTCCGGGGGTGTTACCCGTCGAGACGTTCTCGTGGATGATTATCATCCGGTATCTGGCAGTCTCCTTTTTCAGAGCCTCCTCGAAGTACCTGAACTGGCGGTCTGTGATGCAGTCGTAGGAGTTGTCGAGCTTGTAGATGGCAAGAAGGGGCTGCTTTCCGTCCTTTGTCTTTCCGTAGTAATAGCAGCGGGCGGTCTTGTACTTCTCGTCTTCAGTATCCCACCTTGTGGAGTCCACGCTGTGCCTGTCATGGTTGCCGACGCATGTCGTGAAGAAGCCCTTCTCTGTCAGACTCTCTACAGTAGAAGCAAAGTTGAGTGCATTCTCCGTAAAGACACCGGTGTCGGTAATATCCCCGAGCGATATTGCAAACGGGTAGTTCCTGCTTTTGAGGAAGAAATAGTAGTTTTCATTGTACCATGTGCTGTCGGCCCTGTCGAAGTGGTTGTCGGTGGTGACGGAGAACGAAATGGTGTCTGTCGTTATTGTCTCATCGCTTATCCAGTACTTCTCGAGGAAGGGATTTGATGTGAACCGGAAAGGATTGAATACGGGAGCCGAACATGACGCAAGAAGAACAAGCGCCAGAATAATCAGAACAATCTTTCTCATAGTACCCTCCTGTAGCCGACTCTGGCCCTTCCGGAATAGAAGATGCGGTACGGGTCGATCAGCATCTCGCATGATGTGGCAGCGACATCGAGGGTGACGGTGTCGACAGCGGTGATGTTGTACGCAAGTGCAATGCCGAGAGCCTCCTTGGGATTCCATTCCCTCTCATGGCGGTAGTTGTTCTCGAGAAAGAGATAGGCCGAGAACCTCTCACCGCTGTAGCCTGTTCTGAGTCTCATGAGCTTGCAGAGCATGAAGAGAGGCTCGACGGTGTACTGGGAAAAGGAGAGCGTCGCCGTGGCACCGAGTCCTATGTTAAGGAAGAAGCCGCTCTTCGAGAGATTGACGATGAACATATAGGAGAGCGCCGAATAGCCGCCCTCTCCGAATATGTACCTTGTCGTGATGTCCGCCTGATGGTTCCATATTCCTTCATCGTAGTTGTACTGGACATATCCCGTGAGAGTTCTGTCGTACTTCCAGTCCAGGTAGAACGAGAAACTGTGAAGGGTGTATGTTACATCCAGAAACGGCTTTACAAAGCTGTCCATGGTGTTGTTGTAGGCCGCTCCGGAGCCGACCTCTATGCTCCTTGAAGAATACAGGGAGAGTGCCGTCAGCATGAGAAGCATGATGATAAGAGCTTTTTTCATGGCCCGATTATTCCAGATGCAGGGAAAAATTACCATTGCGGACGCCATCAATTGTCAAAACTTTCACTTTTTCCGGGCTAGTGTAGCGTCTCAATGACATTTTGAATAATCTGCTAAATATACTAAAATAAT
>CAVDOI010000080.1:0-9908 GCA_963610485.1 Lachnospiraceae bacterium | reverse complement strand
ACGTTGCACTGTATAACCTCGCAGGCGCAGTTGCTGCTCTCGATAACCTCATCGACAGCGATATCACCGTAAAGAGGGCAGACGGGACGACTGAGATTCTGGGGCTCACAGAAGAACAGAAAGACGACTTCATCGACGGCTACTACGAAGAAGGCAGACAGTTCGGCGACGGCCTCATGTACACACTTCCCTGGTCGAAGAGCACGGAAGTCCTCTACTACAACAAGACATTCTTCGATGCCAACGGCCTGACAGTCCCCGCGACATGGGATGACATGGAGGAGCTCTGCAGAAAGATCAAGGAAATCGATCCTACATCGATTCCTCTCGGCTACGACAGCGAGGGTAACTGGTTCATCACCATGACCGAGCAGCTTGGTTCTCTCTACACATCGGCTACCGAGCCCCACTATCTCTTCAACAACGACACCAACAAGGCTTTCGTCAGGAGATTCAGGGAGTGGTATCAGAACGGATATGTCACGACACAGAGCATCTACGGCGCATATACATCGGGACTCTTCACAGCTGAAAGCGGCACGAAGAGCTACATGAGCATCGGCTCGAGCGCAGGCGCAACACACCAGAGACCGACAGCTGATGCGGACGGCAATTACCCCTTCGAGGTCGGTATCGCGACAATCCCGCAGGTCGATCCCTCGAATCCGAAGGTCATCAGCCAGGGACCGAGCGTCTGTATCTTCAACAAGTCCAATCCCCAGGAAGTCATAGCATCCTGGCTCTTCGTGAAGTATATGACGACGAGCGTCGCCTTCCAGGCCGAGTTCAGCATGACAAGCGGCTATGTGCCCGTTCTCAAGAGCGTTGCCGACAACGAGAGCTACAAGGAATTCGTTGCACAGGCTGACGGCGGCGACTATATCGCAGCGCTTTCGGCAAAGGTCTGTCTCGAGCAGGAGGATGCCTACTACACATCTCCGGCCTTCAACGGTTCAAGCCAGGCCAGAAGCCAGGTCCAGAACATCATAACGACATCGCTTCCTGCAGCAGACGTGAGTGCCGTGGACAAGGCATTCCAGGATGCTCTGGATGAATGCGAGTACCAGAACTGATATGAAAAAGCTTCTTCCTCTCATCCTTCTCGTCCTTTTACTCGTATCGTGCGCTTCGACTGAAACGAAGGCGGCTGTCTCTTCCTCAGCGGAGAGTGTCGTCGAACACGTGGATTACACATCGTCGCTTGAGCTCGATATGTCATCCTCCACGAAGAAGACCCCGGTTACGGTGAAACTCTTCGTCGACGGCGACACGACGCACTTCAACGTTCCTCAATCAGTCTCCCCGGACGGAGTCCTGAAGGCAAGATACCTTGCCGTCAACACTCCCGAGAGCACTGGCAAGATAGAGCCCTGGGGAAAGAGGGCGGGTGCGTTCACGAGGGAGAAGCTTGAAAATGCCTCAAGCATAATCATCGAAAGCGATGACGAAAAATGGAACCTCGACTCCACAGGCGGAAGGTACCTTGTGTGGGTATGGTACAGGACGGGGGAGAGCGAGGACTACAGATGCCTCAATCTCGAACTTCTGGAGGAGGGCCTCGCCATCGCATCCGCTTCCGGAAACAACCGCTACGGCACATACTGCCAGGCGGCGATCGCCCAGGCGAAGAGGGAGAAGAAGTGCGTATGGTCGGGAGAAAACGACCCCGGCTTCTACTACGGCGACTCGGTACCCCTCACGCTCAAGGAACTGAGGGCGCACACAGCCGACTACGACGGCATCAAGGTCAGCTTCGAAGGCGTTGTCACCCGCAACCGCGACAACAGCGTCTACATAGAGGACAGAGACGAAGAGACGGGACTGATGTACGGAATCAGTGTCTACTACGGCTACTCCCTCTCCGGAGGCGGCCTCAGGATACTTAAGGTCGGCAACAGGGTGAAGATCGTAGGTACCGTGCAGTATTACGAGGGTGACGGAACCTATCAGGTTTCGGGAATCAAATACAGGGAGATGAAGAAGGATGATCCTGACAACATCCGTCTCATCTCTTCAGACAACGAGATAGAGTACGACTCAGTCGATCTCTATTACCTCCTCAAAGGAACTGTGACGTTCGCACTTTCGGATGAGGACGTGACGATGGCTGTCTCCGACGCCCTGGAGGCGACGACAGTCAGAATCGGTTCTCTCTATGTGGAGGACGGCTACGCCAACACGAACGAGTCATCGTCCTCCTACAGGGCGCTGACTCTCATGTGCAGTGACGGTCAGGAGGAGATTGAAGTCAGGACAATACCTTTAAGGGACAGTGATGGAGCTTACCTCACAGCGGCTTCTTTCATCGGAAAGACTATAGAGGTAAGGGGAATAGTTGAAAACTATCAGGGGACTCCCGAGATATATGTTTTCAGCGTTGACGATATCTTAATCGAGAATCAAGGAGAATAATATGAAAAAAGGAATCAGAGTACTCTCTCTAGCTCTTGTCTTCCTTATGCTTGTTGTTTCCTGTGCTTCGACGACAGTCGAAAGGACTGCTGTCAAGTCGGAAGTCGAAAAGGCGAAGAGTTACGTCTTCTCGATGTACAACGAAGGAAGAGAAAGCACGGCAACCGCAAGTGATTACAAGGTTGTCGGCGTCGTTACGATAAACGGCGTCACATATGATGTGAAATGGTCAGTCGATGTGGAGGAGGGTGTTACAATCGTTCCCTCTGAAGACGGCAAGACAGTCACAGTCGATGTCGACGAGAAGACCCCCGAAAGGATCGACTACACGCTTACTGCAACAGTCACCGACGGCACGGACTCCGCTTCAACAGCCTTTCTGCACTATGTTCCTGCATTCAAGGAATCATCGTGGAGTGAGTACGTCGCTGCTGCCGATGATGCGACAGTCGTCGTCAAGGGCGTCGTCACGGGCATCATCAGCAAATCGAGGGACGCAAGCTACAACTGTATCTACTTCGAGGACGCAGACGGCGGCTACTATGCATATTCGACAGCCGAAGATCCCGTCACGCTCGGCGTGGAAACGGGTATGACGATAAGGGTCACAGGTGTCAAGGACCTCTATTCCGGAACACATGAGATCAAGAGCGGAGCTGTCGAGATTCTCTCCGGCTCTGCGGCCGTGGAGCCCTCGGATCTCACTGCAGCATACGAAGCGGCGTCCTCCCTCAAGGACAGTGCACTTACTGTCGGACAGTCGATGCTCGTGACAATCCGCGACGTCACAATAGGCGGCGAGGATATTTCAAACGGCTACTATTACTTCGAGAAGAACGGCCTCAAGAGCTATGTCAGAATATCTTCATCGACATGTCCTCTTACAAAGGCCGAGCAGACTCAGTTCAAGGCCGGACACGCGGAGCACCTCGGATGGAGCGCAGACGTCACAGGCATAATCTCCATCTACGACGGAGCATTCTACCTCACACCTGTTACTGTTGATGCTTTTGAATACAAGTCACTTCCGAAGAAGTCAGACGCCGAGATGATCGATTTCGAGATCGGAAACATCTCCATCGATTCCACATTTGCAGAGGACAAGGAGTTCACACTCCCGCTCTCGGGCGCTTCGTACGAGAGTGTCGGCATTGTCTGGACAAGCGACAGCGAGGCAGTCAGAATTGACGGCGGGAAGGCTGTCGTCACTCTCCAGGATGATCCGGAGACTGTCACGCTTACGGCTCTTCTGACATCGGGCTCGGAGAAGAGAGAGGTTGTCTATACACTCTCACTTGAGGCTGCGGCAGCTGACAACTACATTGCCTCAACTGTTGACGAAGCAGTCGACGGCACTACAGTGAAGTTCGGCCTCTATCAGGCTAACACAGGTCACCAGCTCTATTTTGCAGGCGAGATGAGCGGAGAAAAATATCTCAAGACGACAGCGAAGGCCGAAGATGCAGCTGACGTCACAGTCGAGATGACAGAGGGCGGTTTCTATCTCTCGTTCACCTCCGGCGGTGCGAAGAAGTACATCTCGGTATCGGGCGGAAAGGCTGCGATCACAGACGAAGCTGTCTCCGTCTGGACACTCAACGCGGAGACGGGTGTTCCTGTCACCACAGAGAGCGGCACCGATTACTATCTCGGCTGCTACAAGACATACGAGACGATGTCAGCAAGCAAGACAAGCTACATCCTCGACGACACATCGAAGATCGGCGTCAGCCAGTTCCCGGCAGTCCTGGAGAAGGTTGAAGCTGCATCTCTCAAGCTTGAAAAGGCGGCAGAGGTAAGCGAAGAGAAGAGCTACATGCTCGCTGTAAGCCAGAAGAACGCAGGAAAGGACTTCGTCTTCGCAGGCGAGATGAGCGGCAGCAAGTACTTCAAGACCTCCCAGTACATGAAGGGCACAATCGTCAAGGTCGAAATGACGGACGGCGGCTTCATGATGTACTTCGAGAAGGACGGAGTCAGAACATATATCTCGGCTATCGACGGCAAGGCTGCGCTTTCTTCCGACGGCGTCACAGTCTGGAGACTCGACGGAGAGACAGGTGTTCCTGTCACGACGGAGAACGGCACCGACTACTATCTCGGCTGCTACAAGACGTACGAGACGATCTCTCTCAGCAAGACAAGCTATATCCTCGACGACACAAGCGTCATCGGAAAGAGCCAGTTCCCGGCATACCTTGTCGAGTATGAACTCGAGGGCGTAGAGCTCGAAAGAAGTGCAGATATAGACCTTGATGCAACATACACAGTGGCACTTACGCAGAAGAATGCAGGTAAGAATCTCTATTTTGCAGGCGCCATGAGCGGCACAAAGTACCTCTCTACGACTACGTCTCTCGGCAAGAGCGTCAACGTCTATCTCGAAGAGGCCGAGGGCGGCTTCAGAATGTACTTCGTCCAGGAAGGAAAGAAGGTCTACATCGAAGTATCCGGCGGCAGTGCAACTCTGACAGAGACTCCTGTATGTGTCTGGAAGATGGAGGAGGACGCGAAGACTCCGTATACGACTGTGGACGGCACGGACTACTATCTCGGAACATACAAGACATACGAGACTATATCGGCAAGCAAGACAAGCTACATCCTCGGAGAGAGCCTCTCCAAGATCGATGTCAGCCAGTTCCCGATCATGCTGATTGAAAGAAGCTCGCTCTGAGCGGGAAAAGGGGAGGGGCCCGGAAGGGTCTCTCCTCATCTTTCTCTTTCTCAGAAGCGCTCCTTGTGAGAAATGGAAAGAAACAATTATGAAGAGGCACTCGGCCTCATAGAGAAATACGACAGTATCATAATACACAGGCATATGAATCCCGACGGGGACGCCATCGGTTCGCAGAAGGGACTGAAGGAGATAATTCTTCTCAACTATCCGGAAAAGAAGGTCTACATGGTCGGGGACAGCCCCTCACGCTACTCCTTCATTCTTCCCGAGGGCATGGACGAAGTGGACGACGCTCTCTTTCCGTCGTCGCTCTCGATTCTCCTCGATATGTCATCTCCCTCCCTTGTGAGCGATACACGCTGGACGGGGGCGGCGGAGAGTCTCCGCTTCGACCACCATCTCTTCATCGAGAGGATGTGCTCTCTCGAAGTCATCGACAGCACCTCCGAGTCATGTGCGGGACTTGTGGCCGCCTGGGCGCTGGCAATGGGCTTGTCTCTGAATTCAGCGGCGGCCTCTGCACTCTTTACGGGGATTGTGACGGACAGCGGACGCTTTTTATACGGAAACGTCTCACCGCGGACATTCAATACGGTTAGCCGGCTTCTGGAATACGACTTCGACAGAAGCAGTATCTACACGAACCTCTACAGCGAGGACTTCTCAGCCCTGAAGAGAAAGGCATATTACCTCGGAAAGATTGAACTGGGAAAAAACGGCGTCGCATGGACGTACAACACCATCCGGGACGTGGAGAAGATGGGAGGCGGAGCCTATTCGATCTCCCGCGGTCTTGTGAATTCGATGGCAAACATAAAGGGTGTCGGAATATGGGTTTCGTTCACCGAGGATGAAGAGGGGAAAATCCTTACGGAAATCAGAAGCCGCAGCGCGGACATAAACAGGATAGCTGTAAAGTACGGCGGAGGCGGTCACAGGAATGCAAGCGGCGCCGTACTCGGGACAAGAGAGGAGGCGGAGAGAATGCTCACGGACCTCGAGAAGCTCGGAGAAGAAGAAAATGAATGAAGACATAAAGAGAAGAATACTTGATAAGATCGAAGAATACGATTCGATAGTGATCGGGAGGCACTTCCGTCCCGACGGAGATGCCATAGGCTCAACGAAGGGCCTCGAGAGGATACTGAAGCTCACATATCCGGAGAAGAGGATATATCTTGCATCCTCGGACTATTCCGACTACCTCTCATTTCTCGGCGGCGATGACGGGGAGATTCCGCAGGAGATCATCTCATCATCCCTCGTCCTCATTCTCGATACTGCGACCCTCGACAGGATAAGCTGTAAAAAGCTCATATCTGCAAAGGAAATCATAAAGATAGACCACCATATCAAGTGCGAGAACTGGCCGGGGCTCGAATGGATAGAGGACTACCGCTCCTCATGCTCGGAGATGATAGCCGACTTCTACAACACATTCCGTGACAAACTCAGAATCGACACCTTTGCCGCGACTGCAATATATACGGGGATGGTCACCGATTCGGGACGTTTTGCATTCTCCTCGACTTCCGGCGACACTCTCAGGATGGCGGCCCTCATGCTCGACGAGGGCGTCGACGTCGAGACTCTCATGGCACGCCTCGAACTCAAGGACATATCGTTCTACCGCTACAGGGAGGCTCTCTTCGAGAAGGTGAAGATTACAGAGAACGGACTGGCGTGGGTATATGTCGATTCCGGCTTCCAGAGAAAATGGAACCTCACACGCGAGGAGGCAAGCGAGAGCGTCTCATTCATGTCCTCCATCAGGGGATCCATATGCTGGATAGCCTTCATCGACAACGGCGACGGCACGATAAGGGTGAGACTTAGATCGCGCTTCATGACAGTAGACTCCCTTGCCTCCCGTTACCACGGCGGCGGACATGACAGGGCAAGCGGCGCGACATGTTACTCGAGAGAGGAGATGGAGGCTCTTATAAGAGATGCCGACGCTCTGGTTGCGGCCTACAAGGCCTCGAACGAGGGGTGGATGTGAAGCGGATACTCATTACAAACGACGACGGCATAGAGAGCACCGGACTCAGAGTCCTCTGTGACTTCGCCTCCACACTCGGTTCTGTCACGGTTTGCGCCCCTAAGAGGGAGCAGAGCGCGAAGAGCCACTCGATAGACATACACAACAGATTCGAAATCGTGAAGAGAGAGTACGAAGGTGCGGAAGAAGCATACTCCGTCGATTCGACACCTGCGGACTGCGTGAGATTCGCATTCGATGCCCTCCCTCCCTTCGACCTTGTCCTCAGCGGCGTCAACAACGGCGTCAACGTCGGCTGGGACATAGCATACTCCGGAACATGCGGGGCTGTCTTCGAGGCATATTTCTTCTCGGTTCCGGCAGTGGCGTTCTCCGTCTTTCCTGCATCGTTTACGGCATTCAGCGGGCACATTCATGACATATGGACATTCTTCGGGAATAACAGACTCTTTGAGAAGAACCTGCTCTGGAACGTGAACATTCCCGACGGAGCGCAGAAAATCAGGATGACGAGGCAGGGCGGACCGTACTACCAGGACTGGTTCAGAACAGATGACGGCAGGATGTACTACGAAGTGGGGCACAGCGTCTATAAGCCATCCCCGTCATCCTCCGGATACGATATCGACGCAGTTCTGAGAGACAGGACTGTCAGCATCACACCGCTTGACGGCGGAGTTACGGAGAAGAGAGTCTATGAGGAGCTGAAAGACCTCTGTTTCTGAACCCTCTCCGTTCCGTGTCGTGAAGGGAACCGGGTCTGACTCCGAATGCGGCAGAGTGCAGACAGAGTGATGTCGGACATCCGGTTGCAACATTTTGTTGCAATCAGAGGTAACACTGACGATAATATTCCAATGGAAAGAATAGAAGTGAAGTTCGGAGAGAAGAGCGTCTCTCTTCCTCCATTTTCGACAGTTCATACGGCCCTCCTGGAACTCGGTATAATTGAAAGGGACCGCAGCTACGATTACCGTTCGAATCCCGTTGTGGGTGCTCTCGTAAACGGAGAGGCTTCTCCGATGGGAAGACGGATCGTCTGCTCGTCGTCAGTCGAGCCTATACATGCGTTCGACAGCCTCGGGCGCAGGATCTACCGCCATTCGATATGTTTTCTCCTCTCTCTTTCGTCATATCTGTGCTTTCCCGAGCGTGCACTGGTCATAGGACACTCGCTCGGTGACGGCTACTATTTCTCGTTCTCAGACGATGCGGGTATCTCCGATGAGGAGGTCGGGGCAATCGAGAGAAAGATGAGAGAGCTTGTAGAGGAAGAGAGGGATATCGAATACATACCCATGAGCGGCGAGGATGCGGAGAATACATTCCTCTCCCTCGGACGCCGTGACACGGCGCTTCTTCTCTCGTCCCGTAACGACCCTTATACATATATATACCGCCTCAACGGCTATGCACAGGTGTCGTACGAGCCCTTAGTGGAGAATATGGCACTTCTCTCAGTATTCGAACTCAGAAAATATTCGGAGAAGGGCCTGCTGCTGCGCTATCCGACATCGTCATCAATCAGGGAGATAGCCCCCCTCAGGGACAATCCTCTTCTTTTCAGTGTATTCGAGGAGTACAAGAGGTGGGGAAAGGTTCTGGGCGTGAAAAGTCTCGGGGAGATGAACAGACTCAACGTCGAGGGAGGAATGGCCGAGTACATAAAGCTCAGCGAGGACCTCCACAGACGCAAGATTGCCTCCATAGCCGATGCGGTGGCTGAAAAGAATGCAAAGATCGTCTTCGTCGCAGGTCCGTCCTCATCGGGTAAGACGACGTTTGCAAAGAGACTCTGCGAGCAGCTGAAACTCCTGGGCTTCGATCCCTTCAAACTCAGTCTCGACGACTACTACAATCCGCCCTGGCAGGCACCGAAGGACGAGAAGGGCGAGCCCGACCTCGAGGCCCTGGAAGCTCTCAACATCGAGCTCATCGACAGGAACATGTCGGAGCTCGTGGAGGGCCGGAGTGTCAATCTTCCGTCCTACGACTTCAATACCCACATAACGACATTCTCTCCCGTCCCGGTAAGAATGGGTGAGAAGACGATAATCGTCGTGGAGGGTATCCACGCTCTAAACCGCAAGATCACTTCCTGTATAGATGACAGGTATGTCTACCGTGTATATATCTCGGCACTTACTCAGCTCAATCTCGATGACTCCAACCGTGTCTCGACATCGGACAACAGACTCCTGAGAAGGCTCCTGAGAGATTACAGAAGCCGCGGCATGAGCGCCGAGAGGACCCTCAACATATGGCCGAGCGTCACACGCGGAGAGAGCAGACACATATTCCCGAATCAGAACAACGCCGACGTGATGTTCAACAGCGCACTCGACTACGAGATTGCAGTCCTTACCCCGTTTGTAAGACCACTTCTGAGATCGGTCAAGAGAGAGGAGGGAGAGGCGTACACTCTTGCACGCCGTCTTCTGGCATTCCTCGAGAACGTCTATCCGGTGTCATCGGTATTTGTTCCTTCGGATTCGCTGTTGAGGGAGTTCATAGGTCAGTCCGATTACGAGTGATGAGATGGGATTGAAATCAACAACCCACGGGTCAAGACCCGGGGTATGTGAACGAAAGTGAACATGCCCTTGTTGATTAGCCTCAGCGAGTTATCTTAAAGATTTCTCGTGGTCCGTTACGGGAAAATGTATAGGTACCGATAGATGTTGTCCTGGTCTGTCGCTCTACGGTACGTGTCTAAACAGTTCTGATGGGTAGGAACAGTGATGCGGGCTCCAAACCTTCCGTAACATTGGCGAAGGACGGCGGGGGTGACGCCCTCGTTACCGCAGGAGAAGC
>CAVDOI010000079.1:0-9991 GCA_963610485.1 Lachnospiraceae bacterium | reverse complement strand
ATCCTTCACGAATCCATTTTTCATGAGTGCCTTTTGAGAATAAACATTTTCGGGCATCACAAATGCCTTCAATACCTGAATACCAGTATTGTCGCAAAGATATCTGATAAGAAGTCTAACTGTCTCTGTTGCAATACCATTACGCCAGTATTTCTCATTGATGCGATACCCAATTGTGACCTGACTGATGCGTTGTTTACAGTCAAATATTTCTACAAGCCCCACTAGCCTTTCAGGTTCTGTTTGAAGATAAATACCGGCTCTTATTGCCTTATTCTTCTCAAAATCCCTTCCTCCCATATTGCGGATTGCCGCAAGAAGGTTACCTTTGCTTTTCTTATACAGAAACGGTGGTATATATCTATACACATGGTCATTGTTTGTAATTTCACTCAATGCACTAACATCATCCTCAGTCATTTTGCGGATGATAAGCATCTCGCTTTCAAGATATGGAAAAGTTTCAAACAATTGCCACATGTTTTGTTCTTCCTTTTAACCAACAAAAACATATCACAATACTAATACTCCCTACCACAAACATTTACAATAGTCGCCAGAAATTCTTAGTCTTTGTACAACATTAGACAAGGTATGTTCATACCCTCGACATCAATACAACTGTCTCAACGTGATTCGATCCCGGGAACATATCGACAGGCTGGATCTCGAGAACGCGGTAGGGTGTGAAATGCGTGAGGTATCTGAGGTCGCGTCCGAGCGTCTCCGGGTTGCACGATATGTAGACTATGCCCTCGGCATCTACCTTCGCGGCCGCGGCGAGGAACTCCTCAGTAGAGCCGGCACGCGGAGGATCGAGGAATATGACGTCATACTTCTCGCCTCTCTTTCTCGCTTCCTTGAGATATTTCGATGCATCGTCGTTTATAAAGAGGGCATTCTCTATTCCGTTGTTCTCCGCATTCTTCTCTGCATCCTTCACTGCGCGGGGATTGGATTCGACGCCGGTGACACTGCCTACACCGTATGCGGCTGCTATGAGGGCAATCGTTCCCGTTCCGGAATAGGCGTCGAGGACCCTGTCGCCCTCCCTGAGGCGTGCCAGTTTCATAGCTGTTCTGTAGAGAACCTCCGTCTGCTCGGGGTTTGTCTGGAAGAAGCTCTTTGCGCTGACTGTGAAGTCAAGGCCGCAGATCTCCTCCGTTATGTATCCCCTTCCGTAGAGGAGGATCTCCTCGTCCTCCTCTTCAACGACCATGCTCGTGTCACGGGAATTGATTATCTGCACGACCGATGTGACAAAGCTGTTATTCTGGTGTATCAGGGACACAAGGTCAGCCTTATGGGGGAAATCCCTCCTTGCGGTGACGAGGGCGACAAGAGCCTCCCCCGTCTTTCTGCTCACCCTTATGAGGATGTGTCTGAGGTCTCCCGTCTTTCTGTCCTCGTCATAAGGAGAGAGGCCGAAGCGCCCTGCCGCCTGACGGACAGTCTGGAGTACGGCCGTAGCCTTTCCGTCCTCCAGGGCGCAGGAACGCACGGATACGAGTTTGTGGCTTCCCCGGCGGTACTGGCCAGTGACGAACCTGCCGTCCCTGTCGAGACCGCATACCGCCTGGACCTTCGTTCTGAAATGAGTGAGTGAGACGGCCGGTATGATTTCGCTGACACGGCCGAAGCGGGAGCAGTATTTCCTCACCGTCTCCTCCTTCGCGGCAAGTTCTGCCTGGTAGCTTTCGTTGACGTAGTCACAGCCACCGCATTTTCCATACAGCGGGCACCATCTCTTCTCTCTCATTCTCTCAATCCTCCAGGGAAGCGAACTGCGAGAGATAGAGCCTGCGGTATTCGCCGTTTTCTATTCTCATAAGTTCGTCGTGATTCCCCTTCTCCATTATCGTGCGGTTGCCGACAACGAAGATCTCGTCGGCGTTCCTTATCGTGGAAAGTCTGTGTGCTACGATGAACGACGTTCTGCCCTTCATGAGGACCTTCAGTCCCTCCTGCACCATCATCTCCGTTCTTGTGTCGACGTTGCTCGTCGCCTCGTCGAGCACAAGCACCTTCGGGGATGCGATGAGCGTTCTTGCAAGTGCAATGAGCTGCTTCTGCCCCGAAGAGAGGGCGGCATCCTTCACGAGAGTATCGTAGCCGTGAGGAAGAGAGTCGATTAATGATGTTAGATTGAGCTCGGCAATGCGCGCCTTCATCTCCTCCTCGCTCACTTCCTTTCCGTACAGGAGGTTCTCCCTTATCGTACTGCTGAAGAGGACGGAGTCCTGGGGCATGACTGCAACAGTCTCTCTGAGACTCTCGAATGTCGCCTTTCTTATATCCTGGCCGTCTATGAGCACTTCCCCCTCCACAGGGTCATAGAAACGGGCAAGGAGGTTGATGATGGTCGTCTTCCCCGCCCCCGTGGGTCCCACAAGGGCGACTGTCTCTCCTCCCTTCGTGGAGAAGGAGAGATTCTCGATGACGTATGTCTCCTCTTCGTCGGGGTAGGAGAAAGTGACGTTTCTGAACTCCACATCGCCCTTCTCCGCCTTAAGGGGGACGGCAGCGCTGTCCTGGAGGATATCGCTCTTCTCGTCCATCATCTCGAAGACCCTCGCGGCGGCCGTCATATTGTTGATGATGGTGTTGTAAAGGGAGGCAAGGCTTCGAATCGGCTGCCAGAAGTAGCCGATATATGTGATGAATGCAAGAATCTCTCCGACAGTGCACTGCCCTTCGGGAAGCCAGTAGACTGCACAGAGGAGCATGAAGACATAGCCGAGAGCCTGGCTCATGTTGATTATGATGCCGAAACTGTCGGAACGCTTTATGGCCTTCACCCAGCTCGAGTAGCACTCGCCGAGGAGCCTCGAGCACTCCTTCTCCGTCTCCTTTTCCGCTCCGAACGACTGGATTGCCCTGATTCCCGAATAGTCCTCATGGACGAAGGAGGAGAAGTTACTCTCCTTCTTACGGAAGGTCTCCCAGTTATGGTAGCCCTTTATCACTATGAGGTAGGTGGTCACTACCAGGAACGGAATGATTATGAAGGACGAGAGGGCGAGAAGCGGGTTCATCACCACCATTACCGTCATTACCGATATGAGGAACACCACCGACGGGATAAGCGATGTCGTAAGACTCTTCGTAATCTCCTTGAGCTTGTCCGAGTCATTGATGACACGTGTAATGATCCTTCCCGACGGACGGGAATCGAAGAATCCCAGCGGAAGCGAGAGTATGTTGCGGTACGTCTCGGTGCGGGCCCTGTAGACTATGTCGTTGGCCATGGCGCTCGTCATACGGTCGCGTATGATTACACAGAGTCCCCAGAAGAGAGAGAGGGCTACAGCCAGCGAAACAGTCCTCACAAGCCCCGTCATATCCCCGGAAGCGATGTCGACATCGACGGCCTTCTCTGTAAAGATCGGAACGAGTGTCTTGCTGAATGCTCCTGCAACGGCGAGGATGGAAATGAAGATGACCTTTCCTCTGTAGCCGGAGCAGTATTCGAGAATACGGCGGATGGTCTCCCCCTTCCCTACATTTGCGTTATTTTCATCTTTCTTGTAATTCTGTCTCATGTCTTCTCTCCTTCCTCGGGGTACTGGGAGATATAGGTCTCCCAGTAGAGTCCCTTCTTTCTGAGAAGTTCTTCGTGCGTTCCGCGCTCCTTGACACTGCCGTTTTCGAGTACGATGATCTCGTCGGCGCTCTTCACTGCCGAGATGCGGTGGGCCGTGATCAAAAGGCTCCTCGAACCTTCCTTTCTTATGGTGCGTTCGATCTCCCGCTCCGTCTCCATGTCGAGGGCGGATGTTGCGTCGTCGAGTATCAGAAGCTGGTTGTTCCTCATGAAGGCCCGGGCTATGCTGAGCCTCTGCTTCTGGCCTCCGCTGAGTCCGACACCGCGCTCCCCTATGACTGTATCCCAGCCGTTCTCGAGCTTTTCGATGAAGGATGCGGCCTCTGCGCTCTCTGCGGCCCTTTTCACCTCTTCCTCGTCGTAGTTCTCCCTTCTGCCGAGTGCGATGTTGTTCTTCACTGTATCTGAAAAGAGGAAGACATCCTGCGTCACGATCGATGAAAAGCCGCGCGATGAGGAGAGCGTCATATCTCTCATATCGACGCCGTTGATTGTGATCCTTCCCTCCGTCGGGTCGATGAATCTCACGGCAAGTGATGTCACGAGGCTCTTTCCCGAGCCCGATGCCCCCATGACGGCGACTGTCTTACCCGGCTCTATCGTGAAGGATACGTTTCTGAGAAGAGTCTTTCCTCCTGCACTGAACGAGACGTTCTCGAAGGCCATCGTCCCCTTGTTCGCGGGAATGTCCTTCTCTCCGTCACGTATCTTCGGCTCGCATTCGAGTATTGCCTTCACCTTCCTCCATCCCGCACGTGCCGAAGATATCTCGATGAAGAGCCATCCCGCCTCCATCATCGGCCAGCTGAGCTCGTTGGTGTACTGGATTGCCGCCGTAAGCTCTCCGAGCGTCATTCTTCCGCCCATCACCTCGATACCACCTATAAGGATTGTGAGGGGAACCATCATCAGCGCTATCACACTCTCGGGTGTGCACCAGTGCACCCAGAGGTAGTCGAAGGAGCGCGAGATGTTACGGAAGATTCCAGCCTCCCTCTTAAAGCGTCCGTCCTCCTTGTCCTCCCGTCCGAACGACTTCACGGTCCTTATACCCATGATGGCCTCACTTGCCGCGGTGTTGAGGTCTGCACGCTTATCCGAGAGTCTGTCCGAGAGCTTATCGCCCTTCTTCTCGCTCCGGAATGCGAGGAAAGCGATTACCGGAAGACAGACAAGCGGCACCACGGCACATTTCACAGATACCCTCACAAGTGCGGTGAACTGCGATATGACAAGTGCCACGAGTTCGAGAAGAAAGAGGCCGCAGAAGCCGAACATGAAGCCGATGGACTCCGTATCCGATGTCGTGCGGCTCATGATGTCGGCGGGAGTGCGCCCGGCAAAGAACGAACCGTCCTTTCCAGATACCGACCTGAAGACGTCGGCTCTGAGGTCGCAGCACACCCTCCGCGATATCTTGTCGGATGCGACTTCCTGTATGTAACCCACTACTCCCGGCAGTGTATAGAACAGAGCCGTCCCCAGAAGAAGAGAGGGGAATACGGAGTAGTTCCTTCCTCCTATGACTTCATCCACGATTCTCGAGAGAAGCGTGGGTGCTATGACCCTCGAGAGAGTCGAAAGGACAATCATCGAGAGTGCAATGATATATAATCTGATATTTTTTCCGGCATATCCCGCCAATCCTGCTTTTTTCACTTTTCCCTCCCGGAAAAGGGCCGTAAAAGGCCGTAAAAACGAAAAACAAACTATCTGCGCTTCGTTTCTGCTGTCAGATCAGAACAATAACAGAAGCAAGGCGACCTTCATAATTTCTGAGCTTTTCATTCATCTACCTTACCTCCTGTCATCTTCGGGACCCCTATCTTTTAGCACAACGGGGAATGATTAGCAACAACAGAAGGCCGGAAAGTGAGGAAAAACGGAGGAAAACGAAATTTTTTCAAAAAAAACTGACGAAACGGCTGCACTGGCATTACAATAAGGGAGAAGCGGAGGCCAAAATGAAGAAAATAATCACAATCGGACGCGAATTCGGTTCCGGAGGAAGGGAACTTGCAAGAAGACTTTCCGAAGAGCTCGGCTTTGCATACTTCGACAACGAAATAATGACTGAAATAGCAAAAAGGACGGATCTCTGTGAACACTACATCGAAAGTGTCATAGAGAAAAGTCCGACTGCCAGTTACCCCATACACATAGCACGCTCGTTCCACCCCATCGTCACACCCCTCATGGATCAGACGAACAAGGTCTGCCAGCAGCAGACGGCGATCATCAAGGAAATCGGCGAGAAGGGAGACTGCATAATCGTCGGACGCTGTGCAGACTACATCCTCAGAGACTACAATCCCGTCAGAATCTTCGTCTATGCAGAGATGCAGGAGAAGATCAAGAGGTGCAGGGAGAAGGACAAGGATGTGGAATCTCTCACCGACAGGGAGATCGAGAAGCAGATCAAGGCAATCGACAGGAACCGCAAGAGATACTACGACTTCTACACAGGTCAGGAATGGGGAAAGAGAATCAACTACGACATCCTGATCAACACAAGCCGCATCCCGATCAAGGACATCGTCTCGGAACTTGCAGCCCTCATCAGAAACATCAAATAAAGGGAAGAAAAGGAGAAAGAGGCCGGTTAAACAGGACCGGCTCTTTCTGCTACCATTTCACCATGGACGATAAGAAGAAGCGGAAAGAGAAGAAACTTGTCAGAAAGCCCAGCGCCTTTCTCTACTGGGTTGTCATCGGTATCTATCACCTGATAGTAAAACTGCAGTTCAATCTCCATCACAGGGGCGTGAAGCCCGAGGGCGGTGCACTCATTCTCTCGAACCATACCTCGAACGAGGATTACAAACTCCTCGCATCGTCTCTCTGGCCGAAGAGGATAACCTTCGTCGGCACCTACCACTGGTTCACTTTCAAGAAGCTCAACTTCTGGCTGAGGCACATGGGCGTCATTCCGAAGTACCAGTTTGCTCCCGATATGGCTTCCATGAAGATGATCCGCTATGCCGTGGACAGGAACAGGGGCCTGGTGTTCATCGCACCCGAGGGTACCGTCTACGCTTCCGGCACGCTCGGCTACATCTCCCCTTCCATCGCAAAGACGATAAAGGTCTTCAGGACCCCCGTCTATGCCTCCAAAATCGAGGGAGCGGGACTCGGACATGCGAAGTGGGCCCTTCACGGTCACAGGGGACGCACCGATGTAACGACGACTCTCATAATAACGAGGGAGGAGGCAGTCTCCCTCTCCGTCGACGAAATCATGGAGAGGATAACCAGCGCCCTCAGCTACAACGACTACGAGTACCAGAAGAAATACGACGTCCGCGTCAGGGGGAACGACAAGCTCGAAGGCTTCGATACCATGTTCTACAAATGTCCTTCCTGCGGCAGGGAGTTCACACTGGAGGCAGAGGGAAACAGTGTCAGATGCACTTCCTGCGGTGCAGAGGCCGGGCTCGACGAGACATTCCACTTTTCATGGAAGAACAACAGCGGCAGGGCCTTCGACAACTATATCTCCTGGTACGACTGGCAGCTCGAGGAGATGAAGGCCGAAGCGGAGAAGGACGGTTTTCTGCTCGAGGAGGAGGTGGAATACGCCATAGACAGACCCGGCGTCGACAACTACGTCAAGGTCGGACGCGGCATCATGCGTCTCACACACTCGGGGTGGGACTACAGGGGAACGTATGAAGGGGAAGAGAGAGAGGAACATGATGACATCGGGGACGTTTTCCTTGCGACACTCAAGATAGGACTGCACTTCGAACTTCCTTTCAAAAACGGACACTGCCGTGTCTACTACCCCGTGAAGAACGGGAAGACGAGCATGAAGTGGCACCTTGCATCCCGTGCCCTGACAGAACTCAAAGCCGAGGGAAAGATATAGCCTGATGAAAAGATTCAGGTCGATCATAAAGGACAGTCTCCTCTCGCTCCTCTTCCTTGCGGCGGCGTACTTCTTCTCCTCGCGTTTCTTCCTTCTGAAGATCGACGAGCATATCTCGACGGTATTCGCATTTGCAGTCTTCCTCATCGCTCTTCTCACCTCGTCGTATGTGTGGGGCGTCATATCTTCATTTGTAAGCGTCTTTCTCATAAACTGGGCCTTCACCCCGCCCTACTACGCATTCGACTTCATAACGACGAGCAACCTCATATCAGGTGTCGTCATGCTCATAATATCCGTCGTGACGGGTCTTATCGTATCGAGCAACAAGGAACACGAAAAAAAAGAGAGGGAGATCGAGAAGGAGAGCATGAGGGCCAATCTTCTAAGAGCCGTTTCGCATGACCTGAGGACCCCGCTCACCACGATAAACAGCGCCTCCTCGCTTCTTCTCGGGAATGAAACGCTCACCGAAAGGCAGAAGAGGGAGATGGTGCAGAGGATAAAGGATGACTCGGAATGGCTCAACAGGATGGTGGAGAACCTTCTCACCATCACACGCATCGACAACAGGACGATGAAGATAGAGAAGACCCCCGTCATCGTCGACGAACTCATCGACAGCACCGTCGGAAAGTTCCTCGTGCGCCATCCGGAAGAGAAAATCGAAGTCAACCTTCCCGACGAGATAGTGACTGTCCCGATGGACGCCCTTCTCATCGGCCAGGTGCTTCTCAACCTGCTCGAGAATGTGGCGCTCCATGCACTGGGTCATACGAGAATAATCCTCTCGGTATACACCACGGCAGATGATGCGGTATTCTGTGTGAAGGATGACGGATGCGGAATACCGGAGAACAAGAGGAAGAACATCTTCTCCGGCTACGCGGAAAGAAACCGCGAAACGGAGAGCAGGTTCTCGGGAATAGGACTGGCAGTATCCGCCACGATAATAAAGGCCCATCAGGGAACAATAGAAGCTGAAAACAGAAAAGCGGGAGGTGCACTCTTCAGGTTCACCCTCCAGAGGGAGAAGGACGATGACTAACAACCGCAGCAAGATTCTCATCATCGAAGACGACGCCAATATACGCGTCATACTCAAGACGCTTCTGGAGAGCAGCGGCTATCAGGCGATAGACGCCCTGAGCTGCAGCGAGGGGCTCTCGCTCTTCTTCTCGTACACACCCGACCTCGTCATACTCGATTTAGGCCTTCCCGACAGGGACGGTACGGCATTCATAACAGCTGTCAGGAAGGACAACCTCACCCCCATCCTCGTTCTCTCGGCACGGACGACTGACGGTGACAAGGTCGATGCCCTCGACAGAGGAGCCAACGACTATGTCACAAAGCCGTTCAGCTCCCCCGAGATTCTCGCCCGCATAAGGGCCCTTCTGAGAAACAACCAGCACAGAGCCGAAAGCGGAAAGCTTCCGGGAGGGATGTTCTCCTCGGGCGGCGTAACGATCAACTACGACGCAAGGCAGGTCTTCTACAACGGATGCGAGATAAAGCTCACCCAGACAGAGTACAACATCCTCGCATTCCTCAGCGAGAAGCCGGGGAAGATGCTGACATACCTTTCGATTATCAAGGGCGTCTGGGGACAGGAGGACGAAGCCGGAATCAAGAAGCTTCAGGTCAACATGGCGAATATCCGTAAGAAGTTCGGCGTGAGAATCGGCGAAAGGTGGTGTATCACCAACGAACTCGGTGTCGGCTACCGCTTCAACGACTGATTCTTAACCGTCTCTTATATGGATGCTGTCTTATACTGAAAAAAGAGTAAAAAAGGGGCTTTGATGAAAGAATATTATTCGGAACAGGCAGAAAATGTAATTAGAGAGCAGAAGACCTCCTCAGAGGGACTGACGGCGGAAGAAGCGGGAAAACGACTTGAACAATACGGTCTGAACAGGCTGCAGGAGGAGAAGAAACCATCCATACTGAAGCGTTTCTTCGACCAGCTGAAGGATCCGATGCTGCTCATTCTCATGGCGGCGGCCGCAGTAAGCGCAGTAACGGGAATGGCAAGCGGCGAGACGCAGTGGACGGAAGTCGTCATAATAGTTGCAGTCGTACTTCTCAATGCCGTGCTCGGCGTCATACAGGAGAGCAAGGCCGAAGCGGCAATCGAGGCACTCCAGACGATGACGGCGGCAAAGTGTAAGGTCCTGAGGGACAAAAACCACACCGTCCTGCACTCCTCGGATCTCGTTCCGGGTGATATCGTAATCCTCGAAGCGGGTGACGCGGTTCCCGCTGACGGCAGGATAATCGAAAGTGCATCGCTCAAGATCGAGGAGGCGGCCCTCACCGGAGAATCGGTTCCGGTGAATAAGGTAAGGAATTGTAAAATAATAATCTGAACAATCTTTACAATTTTTCTTTCTATTATTCTCCTGCTGTGTTACTATAGAAGCAGGAGAAAAAGATGCAGGCGTCACAGGATGTATTGGAATTTGCAAAGAACATACTGGTTTCATTTTCACCCGTATTGAAAGAGAATGATAAAC
>CAVDOI010000078.1:0-10385 GCA_963610485.1 Lachnospiraceae bacterium | reverse complement strand
TCTCCGCTATCTTCAATACAGACGCGGCTACTCCCGGCGTGTAAGCCAGCGAGAGTTCATCTGCCGTTGCGCAGGGCTTTGTCGGCACAACCGAAACCTTCCCCGGTCTGCCCTCTGCATGATACCTTAGTGCTCTCTCTTCAAGATTATCCATAAAACACCTCGAAGAAAGTTTACAACATTTGGCGCCTATGTTCCAGTAAAACCAGTACAAGTTGCATAGTAAATTAAAGCCAGTATGCACAACAAAAAAATGCCAATATGCACATTGAAAATACGCCGGATTGCATAATACAGAAGAGCCGATTTGCACAATAAAATTGACAATCTTAAATATTTCCTTATAAAATCCAGATATATAGCTTTTTGAAAAAGACATCGCAAGAGGTATATTTTCATGGAAGGATACAGAAAAAGGATTGCAGATGATGTACTACAGAAGAGACTTGCAGCAAAAGGAGCTGTTCTTATTGAGGGTCCCAAGGCCTGCGGAAAGACAACTACAGCGGAAATGCAAGCCTCAAGCATCATTTATATAAATGATCCCAAACAGTTTCAGCAGAATCTCATACTGTCTGAAATTGATCCGGAAGTCCTTCTTGAAGGTGATAATCCACGACTTATTGATGAATGGCAACTTACCCCGAAATTGTGGGATGCAATTAGGTTTTCAATTGATCATAGAAGAAAATTCGGTCTTTATATTCTTACCGGATCCGCGGTTCCTGCAAATACTGATGAAATACATCATACAGGGACCGGCCGTTTCAGCTGGATGAAGATGCGTCCCATGAGCCTTTATGAGTCAGGAGAATCAACGGGAGAGGTTTCTTTGTCTTCACTTTTTAATAATCCGGAGACAGCTGTCAGGGGAACAGCATCTTTATCTCTGAAGGACATCGAGTTTCTTATTTGCAGAGGAGGATGGCCGCTCTCTCTTGATGTTCCATCAGATGTGGCACTGAGACAGTCCGTTGATTATGTGGATGCTGTTATTAACGAAGATATCTCAAGAGTTGACGGAGTAAAGAAAAATACTTCGCTCGTCAGACGTTTGATGAGAGTTCTTGCCAGAAACCAGGGAACACAGGTCACCATAGATTCTCTTGTCAAGGATGTAAGTGCTAACGAAACAGTGGAGAATTCCAGAGCGACTATTGCGAGTTACTTGAATGCGCTGAAGAAGATTTTTGTAATTGAAGATATGGAAGCGTGGAACCCAAAACTGCGTTCTAAAACTGCAGTCAGAACCTCAGACACAAGGTATTTCATAGATCCGTCAATTGCCACAGCTTCTTTGCGCCTGGGCCCGGGAGACCTCATAGCAGACATTGAAACAATGGGATTCCTGTTTGAAACCCTTGCCGTCAGAGACCTCAGAGTATACGCAGACGCAATTGATGCCGATGTTTATCATTACAGAGATAAGTCCAACCTGGAGTGTGATGCTGTTATACATTGCAGAAATGGAAAATATGGACTTGTTGAGATTAAGCTTGGAGGAGATAGCCTTATAGATAAAGGCGTTGATTCTCTTTTAAAACTCAGAAAAAACATTGATTTCGAGAGAATGAGTTCTCCTTCCTTTTTGATGGTCTTGACCGCAGTAGGAAACAGAGCATACAGACGTCCTGACGGTGTTCTTGTTGTACCAATCGGAGCACTGAAGGATTAATGAATCAATCCAATGCTTTTGTTAGCAACGGGATAAACCAACCAATTTCCAACGGTGAATAACAACCAATCACACATAGAGCCAGGAAGAACTGACAGTCTATATGATCATAAAGAATAACCCGAAGGTATCAAGGGAGGCTCTCGCTGAGGCAATCGGAGAGTACCAAGACCGTGCAGAGAATCACCAACACACTCGTCGAAAAAAACACCTCAAGAGCCGGAAAGAACCGTTACGGCTTTGGAAGATCTCCGACAGGACCTGATACTCTTTTCACTTTTTTCATGCAACCGTGATGTGTTAAAAAGGAAATGCCCCCACTTTCGAGGTGAGGGCATTCTGCTCAGGCTTATGATCAGCCTTCGATTGTGCAGTACATGAAATACTTGTATCCGAGCGGGTTGGAGAAGAATCCCTTGACCGAGTCGTCAAGCATGTAGATGTCTGTGTAGTAGTAGAGAGGTACGATACAGCCGCTTTCCATGAGCATATCCTCAGCGAGGTGCATGAGTTCGCATCTGACTGTGAGATCTGTGCAGCTCTTGATAGTGGAGATGAGAACATCGTATGTCTCAGCCCATGTGCCCTTCTCGACCTTTGTGCTGTAGCCGTAGGATGTGAGGTCAAGAGAGTAGATTGCCGTATCTGCATTGGCACCCTTGCCGTACTGGACATCGTTGTTGCCGCTTGCTGTCGTCCACATATCGAGGAAGCAGATAGCGTCGTTGTAGTCTGCGAGCCAGCCGTTTCTTGCGATGGAATAGTCACCGGCCTTTCTTGTGTTGAGGAAGGTGTTCCATTCCTGGTTCTCGAGTACGAGGTTGATACCGACTGCTGCGAATGCGCTCTGGAGGTACTCACCGATAGCCTTGTGGTTCGAATTAGTGTTGTAGAGGTATGTGAGAGTCGGGAAGTTCGTGAACTTGCCGCTCTTCTCGTCATAGTTGTAATACTTCTTGAGAGTCTCGACAGCCTTTGTATAGTTGCTCTCGAAAGCATCTTCGCTTACGTCGTAGTAGCCGTAGTAGCTCTTGTCCGTGCCGCCTGCTGTCTGGTAGAACTGGCTGCCGTCAGCATTTGTAATACCCATGGCTACGAATGAGGAAGCGGGTTCCTGACCTGCCTGGCCGATTTCCTCGCAGATGTAGTTTCTGTCGATGAGGAGAGCTGTCGCCCTTCTGATCTCAGCCTCAGCCTCTGCCTTTGCATCTCCTGTAAGAGTGGATGTTGAAGGAAGGACTTCCTGGTTGATGTTCCAGCATACATAGTATGTGCCGATCTGGCCAGCTACGTAGAACTCTGTAGGATACTTGACCTTGAGTGACGGGATTTCCTCTGTCGGAACGTCGTCGATGAGCTGCCATGCGCCTGTCTCGAAGTTGGAGAGCATGTTGTTTGCATCATCGGAGAGGTAGAACTTGATTTCGTCCATTGTCACCTCTGCTGCGTCAGGATGGTTCTCGTTCTTCTTGAGTGTGATGACCGAGTTGTGTGACCAGTCAGCAAGGTAGTACATACCGTTGGAGACATATGTCGAAGGGTCTGTTGCCCAGCCTTCGTCAGCAACGACATCCTCTCTTACGGGGAAGTATGTCGGGAATGCGAGAAGTTCGTTCCAGTATGCGATATAGGAGGAGGTTGTCACCTGGAGTGTCTTGTCGTCGAGTGCTTCGACAGCGAGGTCATCGGGATAGCCCTTGACGACTTCGAACATGTAGCCGTAGTCGGCACCGAGTTCTGTTGATGCAGCTCTCTTCCACGCGAATGCGAAGTCTGCTGCTGTAACATCCTTGCCGTCAGACCACTTCATGTCGCGGAGCTTATATGTATATGTGACAGAACCGTCGTCATTCTGGACGCCTTCCGGAAGTTCTACTGCAGCATCTGCTACGAGTGTTAGTGTTCCGTCAGCTGTCTGACCCCACTTTGCAAGTCCGCTGAAGAGGTGTGCCGTAAGTGTAGCACCGTCGACTGCGCTGTTGAGAGCGGGGTCGATTGTGTCGGGTTCGGAAGCAATACAAACTGAAATGGATGATGGTGATGTTGATTTAACTGTCTGTGTTGTAGATGCACTGGACTTGGCCTCTGTTGCACCCTGTGCAAAAACAGAAGAAACCATTACCAATGCGAGTAAAAGAACCAAAGCTTTCTTCATATTATTCTCCCATTAAAAAGAATTTCCCAAAATCTATAACAAACTCCACATTCTTGACAATAGATTTACGGAGAAAAAATTCATTTTTCCGTATATTTATGCATTTGATATTCTTTTTGTTATCATAATAACACTTTAGAGCCGAAATGTCCGACATCTGAATGCTTCGTTTTTGCTCTGCTGATTTGCATAGCCGTCAATAAGATAGGGCCGCCTCTGTTGAAGCAGCCCATATCGTGTCATTTTACGAGATGGCAGGCGACAAAATGTCCCGGACTCACCTCTTTGAATTCCGGCATGCTCTCCGCGCACTTCGCCTCTGCATAGCGGCAGCGTGTCCTGAACGGGCATCCGGAGGGGGCGTTCAGAGGAGACGGAATGTCACCCGAGAGCACGATGCGCTGGTTAGCCCTGGCCGCTTTAGGATCGGGCACCGGAACTGCCGACAGGAGCGACTGCGAGTACGGATGGAGAGGATGAGAGTAAATCTCATCGGAGGATGCAAGCTCGACCATCTTCCCGAGGTACATGACGGCAATTCTGTTAGAGATATGTCTCACGACAAGAAGGTCGTGGGCGATGAAGAGATATGTCAGACCGAACTTTTCCTGGAAATCGACAAACATGTTGATAACCTGGGCCTGTATCGAGACGTCGAGTGCGGATACAGGTTCGTCGCAGACGATGAACTCGGGTCTTACTGCAAGCGCCCTCGCTATTCCTATTCTCTGTCTCTGTCCCCCCGAGAACTCGTGGGCATAACGTGATGCATGCTCGCTGTTGAGACCGACGTAGGCCATGAGCTCGAGTACCCTTTCTCTTCTCTCCTCCTTCGTGGAGTACATCTTATGAATGTCCAGGGGCTCCGCGATGATATCTTCGACCGTCATACGGGGGTTGAGAGACGAATAGGGATCCTGGAAGACCATCGTCGCCTTTTTGCGGTAGTCTATCATCGTGTTTTTGTCGACCTTTACGCCGTCGTAGATGATTTCGCCCGATGTGGGCTTGTAAAGGTGAAGGATCGAGCGCCCCGCCGTCGTCTTTCCGCAACCCGACTCTCCGACGAGTCCCAGGGTCTCGCCCTTCTTGATGCCGAAGGAAATGTCGTCGACGGCCTTGAGAGGCTTTGTCTTGAACATCCCCATGTTTATGTCGAAATACTGTTTGAGATGTTTCACCTCGACAAGAGTCTTCTCTTCCATCACTGGGCCTCCTTACCTGTAAGTGTCGCCGTACCGTCTTCGATACACTCGCGGACGTTCATCCAGCATGCCGATGCATGGTCCTCGTTGATGAGCATCCTCTCGGCACGCTCAGAGAGGCATATCTTCATCGCATTCTCGCAGCGCGGAGCGAAGGGACAGCCCTTGGGCATGTTCAGGAGGTCTATCGGGGTACCGGTGATGGGCTGGAGCTTCTTTCCCGCCGTATCGGCAGTGGGGATGCTCCTCATGAGACCCTTGGTGTATTCGTGCTTCGGATTGTAGAAGATCTCGTCTGCAGTCCCCTGCTCGCATATCGAGCCGGCGTACATGACGATGACTTCGTCGCACATCTGCGCCACTACTCCGAGGTCGTGCGTGATGAGGATGATGGCCATCCCGAGCTTCTTCTGAAGGTCCCTCATGAGATCGAGTATCTGGGCCTGGATTGTGACGTCGAGAGCCGTAGTCGGTTCGTCGGCGATGAGGATGTCGGGCTCGCATGCAAGCGCCATGGCTATCATGACACGCTGTCTCATTCCGCCAGAGAACTCGTACGGATACTGCTTCATACGCTTTTCCGGTTCGTTGACGTTGACGAGCTTCAGCATCTCGACGGCTCTCTCCCAGGCCTCCTTCTTCGTTCTCTTTGTGTGGAGAAGAATTGCCTCGATGAGCTGATGGCCGATCGTGTATGTCGGGTTGAGCGATGTCATCGGGTCCTGGAATATGATCGATATCTTCCCTCCGCGGATGTGCCTCATGGCCTTCTCGCTCTTACCGACGAGTTCCTCGCCGTCGAACTTGATCGACGAGCCTTCCTTGATTACCGCCGTAGGTGCAAGAATCTGCATGACGGAATATGCCGTAACTGATTTTCCGCTTCCGCTCTCCCCTACTATTCCGAGAACCTTTCCGTGGTCGAGGTTGAAGGAGACGCCGTTGACGGCTCTGACTTCACCGCTGTCCGTAAAGAAGGATGTCTGAAGATTTCTTACTTCCAAAAGTGCCATATCTTGTATCCTCCTTTCCTAGCTGTTGAGTTTGGGGTCGAATGCATCTCTCAGGCCGTCGCCGAAGAGGTTGAGCGAGAGGACGATGAGCGAAATCATCACAGCAGGGATGACGAGGCGGTACGAATAGGAATACATGCCGTTGAGTGCATCGGATGCGAGAGACCCCAGCGACGGCATAGGTGCGTTGACACCCAGTCCGAGGAAGGAGAGGTAGCTCTCCGTGAAGATTGCCGACGGAATCTGCAGCGCCGTCGATATTATGATGACGGAGATACAGTTCGGAAGAAGATGCTTCGTGATGATCCACTTTCCCCTGGCTCCTGCAGTGCGTGCGGCAAGAACGTACTCCTGCTCCCTGAGGGAGAGAATCTGCCCTCTGATCTGACGCGACATGCTCACCCAGTACAACAGACCGAAGACTATGAAGAGAGATATGATGTTGGAGCCTATCTTCTCGAAGACGGTCCCCTCGAGTGCGCTCGAAAGCGGGTCGCGGATGACGGAGGCGAGGAGGATTATCATAAGCATGTCGGGAAGAGAGTAGATTATATCGACGATACGCATGATCACAAGGTCGACCTTACCCCCGAAGTAGCCGGAGATGCTTCCGATGGTGAGTCCTATGACGAGGACGATGAGGGAAGCGAAGAATCCCACCGCAAGGGAGATTCTCGTGCCGTAGACTATACGGATGAAGTAGTCACGTCCGGCGGCGTCGGTGCCGAAGACATGCGGAAAGACCTTCTCGCCGGCATCTATCTTCTTCTGCTCCGTCTTTCCGTACTGGAATGGAGCAAGGTTCTTGTATGATGAGTCGACGGGCTTACCCGGCGTTATTCCGAGCTGCTGCTCGTATGAGTAGGGCCAGAAGAACGGAATGAAGATACACGAGAGCGTGATGATGACAATCACGATGAAGCTCACCATCGCGACCTTGTTCTTTCTGAACCTCCTGAGACCGTCCTTGAAGAATGTCGAGGAGGGTCTCATCTGGACCATGTATGCCTTCTCTTCCGCACTTGCCGGATCGAAGGAGCTCAAATCCTGCTGGATACTGAACGGTTTATGTCTGTTAAGCATTTCTCTCCTCCTCAGCTGAAATCGATTCTCGGGTCGACAACCTTGTAAAGGATGTCGGAAAGGAGATTCATGATGACGATGAGAGACGCCAGCATGATTGTCGTCCCCATGATGAGAGGATAGTCACGGTTGATGATGGACTGCACGAAGCTGCGTCCGATTCCCGGGACGGCGAAGATCTGTTCGACGACGAGGGATCCCGTGACGATGTATGCAAGCATCGGCCCCACGTATGTGATTACGGGGATGAGTGCATTCTTGAGCGAGTGGCCGAAGATGATCTTCACAGGAGCAACACCCTTCGCCTTGGCTGTTCTGACATAATCCTGTCCCAGAACATCGAGCATGCTCGAACGTGTGAGACGTATGATATGGGCCATCGGGCTGAGACCGAGTGTGATGATAGGAAGGATGAGGCCCTTGGCAGTCTCGCCGTTGGCGGGCACCAGCTTCAGAATGACTGCGAATATGAGAAGCAGCAGAGAACCCATGATGAATGACGGCATACTGACGAACGCTGTCGATATTACCATTATGATCCTGTCGAAGACGGTATTGCGGTTGAGTGCGGCCACGGCGCCGAGAACGATGCCGACCACAGTCGCCCACAGGGCAGCCCTGACGCCGAGCTTGACAGATGTCTTGAGGCCGTCGGTCATGATGTCGATGACGTTACGCCCCCTCTGCTTGAGCGAGGGCCCGAAGTCGAACTTCGTTATTATGTCCGTCAGATATGAAACGTACTGCTCCATCAAGGGCTTGTCGAGGCCGTATTTTGCTTCGAGAGCCGCCTGTACTGCCGGAGAAACAGCCTTCTCGCTTGCAAATGGTCCTCCCGGAACGAAATGCATGACGAAGAAGGTTATGGTCATTACGATCCATACTGTAAGAACCGCCAGCAGAATTCTTTTGATGATATAACTTAATGTTTTAGGATTCATCTATACAGTCCTTTGAATTCTTTTCGCGTTGATTAGAGTCGAATCCTATCAAAAGGACATAAGAAATTCAATAAGTTGGAATAAATATGCAGATTTTTGTATAAAATGTGTCGAAAACTGTTATCATACGAACAGATGAGCTTTTTCTCCTCCCTTTTTTTTCTTATAATCGACGCATGGTCATTACAAGGAAAGCAGCACAGGGCTCCGTCGACATACCGGCGTCGAAGAGCCAGACGATAAGAGCGCTCCTCATTGCGCTCATGGCGGAGGGGAAATCAACAATCCGCCATCCCCTCTATTCGAGCGACACCATCTCGTGCATGAATGCACTTCGCTCTCTCGGCGCACTCGTAGAGACGGACGAAGACGGAACAATCCGCGTGGATTCATCGAATCTGAGCAAGAGCAGGGAGGAAACGATAATCGACTGCGGCAACAGCGGCACCACTGCCGCACTCATCCTCCCGATTCTGGCACTCGGGAAGACTCCTTTCGTTCTCACGGGCGACGAACAGCTCAGAAAGAGGCCTTTTCTTCCTCAGGTGAAGGCTCTCGAGGCTCTGGGGGCGGAGACGGAGAGCGACGGGGGATACCCGCCGATCCGCGTATGCGGACCGGTCAGGGGCGGTGAATGCATAATCGAATGCAGGTCCAGCCAATACCTTTCGGGGCTCCTGCTGGCCCTCCCGCTGGCAGAGGGTGACTCGAAGATAATATGCTCCCTCCTCTACGAAAAGCCGTATGTCAGGATGACCGAACGCTGGCTGAAGGATGAGGGGATAGACTTCCATCTCTCGGATGATCTGATGGTATCTGAAATAAGGGGCGGCCAGAAATACAAAGCAATAGATGCGTTCATCGAAGGCGACTACTCGTCGGCAACCTTCTTCTTCGTCCTTGCGGCGCTCCACGGCACTTCGGTGACAGTCTCCGGGCTCGACAGAGACTCCACGCAGGGTGACAGGAGGGTTCTTGAGGTACTCGAGGAGATGGGGTGCACTGTCAAGTGGAGCGGTAAGAGCGTGACTGTCACAGGGCCCGCAGCAATAAGGGGCGGCATTTATGACATCAACGACATTCCCGATGCACTTCCCGCTCTCGCAGCACTTGCATGCTACTCGGACGAGACGACGGAGTTCGTGAACGTTGCACAGGCGAGGATCAAGGAGACTGACAGGATAAAGGTGATGAGATCTGAACTGACAAAGATGGGAGCGGAGACAGAAGAACGTCCCGACGGTCTCGTCATACACGGCCGCGGATCACTCAGGGGCGGAGAAGTATCGGGCCACAGGGACCACAGGGTCATCATGGCGCTCTCCGTCGCGGGAACGAAAAGCGACGAGGAGACCGTCATCGACGACACAGAATGCGTCAGCGTGACATTCCCCACATTCTACACACTCCTGGGGGAGCTCCAGAGGTAAGCAGTGCCCATACTTACTCTGCGTCCGGGAACATCCTCTCCGTAGAGATGTACATTCTCCTGTCTTTTCCAGGCGGATTCGCAAAAAAAAATCGGGCCTGGCTTACCTCAATGCGCCGGGAGAAAAGGATCAAAAGCAGGAGATCTGACCGGAGAGAACAGAACCCGGGACGGAGATTTCTCTATGAAACGGGCATGACTTCCTCCATAATAACCGTAGACAACATTGCCAGACATTGTCGGACATTATTCTCTCGTTATTGAAAAGATAGCACCTACGCGATGAATGCTGAGACTAATTATTTATATTCCAGATAGATAACGTGATAAAAAAGCAAATCGAAGTCAGCCTTAATCAACATTGCCCGACACTGACAGATACGACAATGTTGACATTCTGAAAGGCAACCCTGAAAAGCTCATTATCTCATAGAGCCTGATTTTATCTATATAACTCTCCGGAAAAACAAATGAGTGAACTCCTGAGATCCACTTATGTTGCCATAGCCGGATTCAAGAGATGCGAAACACCCGCTGTTAAAGGTTAATCCGGGCTCCGGATATCTATCTTCCGGCGTTTCAATTCTCATTCATGATTGCTCCCGGATGATTATCGACGATAAGTTATTTCCCTCTTTGCAATGGGTAAGGTCTTCATACGATATGATATATCTGTTACGGTTCACCTCAGGGCAGAAATGTCAAGTTTGTAAATCAAGTTTCCGGGAATCGTTTCTTTCACAATGAACATAAGCATATACATCGGAAGATAGATGATTCCTCCGTCCACTCTGACGTTGGCATTAGAAAAAACATAGGCCTCTGAAAGCTGATAGTCGGGATTATTCATAATCTTTGTCAGAGCCGAATGCACGGTATAATCC
>CAVDOI010000077.1:0-10388 GCA_963610485.1 Lachnospiraceae bacterium | reverse complement strand
ATATAAAGGACTCTTGTATCCCATCACATCATTGAGCATGAAGCTGACACTGGATCCGCATAGAACAAGAAGTATATTCTTATCCTTCCACGCAAGATCGATAGTATGTTGAATTATACTCTTTATTGAGGGGTTCGTTTCTGCCAGAAATGGAAATTCATCAATGATCAGCACCAGCTTCTCTTCAGTTGTTTTTCTTGTAATATAATCAAATGCAGCCTTCCAGTCCGGGAACGCAGAGATAAAACCCCCATCAAAAAACGTCTGGACAGTTCTGGAAAAATCGTTGAGATTCAAAGGGTCATTTTTTTCCTGAGCAGAAAAGAACAGGGATCTGTGCCTCTCTGCAAACTCCTTCAATATGGTGGTCTTTCCTATTCTCCGTCTTCCATAAATGGTCAGAAATTCAAATTTCGGGCTGTCATATAATCTTTCCAGTTGATTCAGTTCTGACAATCTTCCAATCATCGGCGGCCTCCTTAAAACTGACCATATTTACTACTCGTAAGTAGTATACTTATAAGTAGTATATTGTGAAGAACTGAGTTTTTCAACTGTATTTCATTGCCGATGGATATCATCTCTTCCGAAAACAGGCACTTCCTGTACGCTTAACTGATTTTCCCGAATATTTCCGTTCAATTTGTTATCTTCTGCTCAGGATGATTATCTTCCTCTGCCTCGATTGAGGAGTCGCCCATTGAAGCTGGTTTGCGTATAGTTCATGCAAGGATCGGGTAACTTATGCAGGCCAGGCGCCGGAATAGGAAATGATGAGCTTAATCTTATCGAGAGCTTTCGGAAGCGCCGTATATATGCTCTCCCCCTCCCCTTCGAGGGCCTCTCCGAATATGCTCATCACAGGAACTTCGCCCCTCTTTTTCTCGAGCTCGGAAGATGGTATCTCCCTCTTCTCCTTCTTCCATCTGCAGTCCCTGAACGAAGGTTCACCGTTTTTGTCCAGCGATACGGAGGAGCCGAAGAGACGGCACACCATGCTTCTCCCTTCATAGAAGGAACAGTGATGTGATGAGGAGGGATTATATAAAGGACAGATCCCCGATGAAGGATCGGACGACGAGAGGCGCGAGAGGATCTCCTCCTCCCTGTCCTCCTTAAGAATGAAGTACGCCGCAAGTCCGGCCTCCGCTTCCGTCAGAACGGGGATATAGTGACGGCAGCACTCCCCGCAGGATTGAGTACAGTGAAGGGAAAAGTCACGGCAGAAGCGCTTCTCCTCTCTTTCAAGAAGCGAATAGACCGACATGAGCTTTTCAATTCTCTCTCCTGTTACCGATGAAGCCAAGGACGAGTCGAGTGACATCTTTTCCATGGTGTGTCTTTTACATCAGAGACGGCCGGAATTGCAACACCCCGGATTGAGGTATATGTGAACTTTATTCCTTTTTTATTATATATACCGCCCTTTTCGGGAATTTGGAGATACCTCAGTCTTGAAGTTTCTATAGACGGACGGGGACTATCGAAGCTGTACAGAACCCATGGCATTGCTTTTTGATTTTCTTTGTTTCAGAATATGGCCGTATGAAAATCGTGATTCTGGGAGCGGGCAGGCGCGGTATAAGGCTTGCAAAGCATCTCATACAGGAAAAGAAGTCAGTGGTACTTGTGGACAGCGACGCAGTCCGCTGCCAGCTTGTAGTATCGAAACTGGACTGCATGACGGTATGCGGCAGTGCAACGGACGTTGAAGTGCTGACAGAAGCCGGAGCGGCCGAGGCGGCGGCTGTCATCGCAGTGACGGACAGCGACGAAGTCAATCTCGTAGCATGCGGTATCGCGGCATCGAACTTTCCCAGGGCGACGACTATCGCGGCCATCAGAAGCATATCATATCTGGGAAGCAACAAGGGCGGCGGAAAGAGAATCCTCGGCATCGACCACATCGTCAACCCCGAGGAGGAGGC
Organism: Lachnospiraceae bacterium; assembly: GCA_963610485.1. Lineage (GTDB taxonomy): Bacteria > Spirochaetota > Spirochaetia > Sphaerochaetales > Sphaerochaetaceae > Ornithospirochaeta. Next base: position 8,460 of record CAVDOI010000077.1, on the reverse strand, counting down.
TGCAAAACGCATGACGAGCGTCCTCAAGTCAGGTCTCTTCTCAGACGTCATCGACTTCGACGACGCAAACTTCACCCTCTTCAGGATCCTCCTCTCCTCTTCAAGCCCCTTTGTGGGGAAGACTCTCATCGATGTGAAGAAGAGTCTCGGAGGCCAGTATATCATAATAGGAGTAAGGAGAGAGAGCGATGTCCTCACCCCGAGCGGAAATACCGTACTCGAAGAAGGTGACGAAATTGCGGTGATGGCAGGAGACGACGACAGCGAGAAGGTCTACAAGGCCCTCTGCGGTGACAATACCAGCATAAAGCTCAGACGTATGATTACTGTCGGCGGTACGAGAATCGCACGCTATCTCTTTTCAAACCTCCCAAAAAACATGCTGAAAAGAATGACGCTCATCGAGAAGGATGCGGAGGTCTGCCGTGACTTCAGCGAGGAATTCCCCTCGATTCTCACCATCAACGAATCAATCACCGACGAGAACATCTGGGAGGACGAGAGGCTGAGCCAGGCCGATGTCATGATATCTGTAACGGAGAACGACGAGCTCAACATCATCACGGCTTCCTACGCAAAGCGTACGGGTACAAAGAAGACGATGGCCCTCCTCAAGACCAACCCCAACTACATACAGTTCGCCACCAATATGGATATAGACGCAACGATAAGCACGACGGAAGCTACGGTCGACGCCATAATGAAGTTCCTCCGCGGAGAGAACGTCGTAACGCTGCACTCCATCTTCAGCGGCGAAATGGAAGTATATGAATACGTACTCGGAGAGCGCTTCTCTCTCCTTGGGAAGAAGCTCATGGAGGTCGATCTCAGAGGAAAGTGCATTATTGCAGGAGTCAAGAGAAAGCGCAGCAGGGAAAGCTTCGTACCCGACGGCCAGTATGAATTCACAGCCGGAGACACGGTTCTCGTTGCATGCGCCCATGCAAACTATGATGCCGTAACGGAGCTCTTCCGATGAACATAAACTTCAAGTCCGTGAGGCTCCTCATCGGCTATATATTCCTTCTGGTGGCACTACTGATGCTGCTTCCGACATCAATTTCGGCATTTCACGGAGAGATGACGGCTCACAGAGCCTTCGTCATCACGCTTCTCATGATGCTTCTGGTCAGCGCCGCTGTTCTTCTTCCGAACATAAAGAATAAGGAGGAGATAATAATCGGTCCCAAGGAGAGCTGCCTCTTCGTCACGCTTGTCTGGGTTCTCATATCATTCTTCGGGGCAATCCCGCTCTATATGACGAAGGCCTACCCGACTTTCGCCGGCTGCTACTTCGAGATAATGAGCGGCTTCACGACAACGGGAGCCACATGCCTGGGCGACATCGAATCCCTTCCCGTGTCCATCCTCTTCTGGCGCAATATGACGAACTGGATCGGAGGTATGGGAATCGTAGTCCTCTTCGTTGCACTCCTTCCCGCATTCGGTGCCAAGGGCACAGCCCTTGTCGGAGCAGAATCTGTCGGGCCGACAAAGGACAAGCTCACGCCGAAGACAAGACATACGGCCCTGGCGCTCTGGCTCATCTACCTGGGCCTTTCGGTCCTCCAGACTATATTCCTTCTCTTCGGAGGTCTCGATCTCTTCAATGCGATGACAGTCACATTCGGTACGATGGGTGCCGCGGGATTCACTCCTACGAACTACTCGATTGCAAGCTACAACTCCCCGTATGTGGAATGGGTATGTACAGTCTTCATGTTCCTCGCAGGTGCGAACTTCGCACTCTACTTCAGGGCTCTCAGAGGCCAGGCGAAGAAGGCATTCAGGGACGGGGAGTTCAGGGTATATCTCAATATCGTACTTGTCTGCTCGCTGATGATTGCCCTCAACCTCTTCATCAAGTCGGGGCTCAGGGCTTCAACGGCAATCAGGAACGGTTTCTTCCATGCCATATCATTCATAACGACAACGGGATTCTTCTCGACTGACATCAGCACATGGCCGGCATTCAGCCAGGCTTTGCTCTTTTTAGTTTCATTCATCGGAGGCTGTGCAGGAAGCGCCGCAGGCGGCGTCAAGGTAATCAGAATCGCGGTCATCTTCAAAGTGGGTATGGCGGCAATAAAGAAACGTCTCCACGCAAACGTCGTCACGTCGATCAAAATCGGCGATGATGCATATTCCCCCGAGGTCGTCTCCTCGATAAGCGGCTTCATAGGAATGTACTTCATCACATTCTTCGCCGGCGCAGTCGTCGTCGCACTGACGGGACAGAGCGTCCTCGTGTGCCTCTCGTCGACGATTCTCACGCTCGGCAACATCGGTCTCGGAATCGGAGGACTTGGAACGGAGATGTCATTTGCCATATTCCCCGACTGGACTCTTTATTTCTTCTCGTTCCTGATGCTTGTGGGAAGACTCGAGCTCTTCACCGTCTACGCGCTCTTCACAAGGGATTTCTGGCAGAATTGAGGCAAAAAAATGGGCAACCCACTCCGGTGCCTTTGCTCCTCAGAACGGATTGCATCTCTTTTTTCTCGGGTCTGGAAACCACGTCTGCCGGCGGCCTTTGCTCACTCGACAGTCCAGATACCTCAATTTAGCAGGGGTAGGACTCGGACCTACGACCTCCGGGTTATGAGCCCGACGAGCTGCCAACTGCTCTACCCTGCGTCGAATACCAGAACACGATAACTGATTCGGCCGAGACTTGTCAATAGGGGTGAAAAGAATAAAAATATACTCATGGACGCAAACAAGAGAAAGGCAGAACACTGCAGAATCAGGAACGCGATGAAGAATCTCGAGAAAAACAACTTCGCCGCGGCATATGTCGACACGAAGGAGGAGGCTCTCACACTCATAAAGACAATGATTCCGGAAGGCTCGTATACGGCAGCGGGAGGTTCGATGACGCTCTTCGAGACTGGGATCATGAACTATCTCAAGGATAAGACCGACTGGCACGAGGACAGGCGTGACGCCTACAGGGCCGAATTCTACCTTGCCTCGGCAAACGCCGTCACCGACAGGGGGGAAATCTACCAGGTCGACGGCAGAAGCAACCGCATAAGCGCAATAGCCTTCGGCCCGGAGAAGGTCATTCTGGTCGTCGGAATCAACAAGCTCGTCCCGAACCTCAGGAGCGCCGTGGAGCGTGTTAAGAACACCGCCTCCCCCGCCAATGCCATAAGGCTCTGCAGAGACACTCCGTGCACGAAACTCGGACAGTGCATCTCTCCGCTCTTCAGCGAGAATAACCTCTTCTCCGACGGCTGCAGCGCAGAGGAGTGCATATGTGCAAACGCTCTCATAATGAGACGGCAGCGGGAGAAGGACAGGATCACTGTCATAATCGTCGGAGAGGAACTTGGTTACTGACGTCCTCTACGCTCCTTACGTCGACGAGAAATACAGGGTCTTCGCCTCCTCACTCTCACCCACAGACACCCTCGAAAGGAAGGGGATAAGAATACCGGTACTGAGAAAGCTTGCCGTAGCCGTCAATCCCGATGATATAGAGATAAGATACCACGAGGATGTGATTCTCATGGGCCTTGCCATAGGAGAAGAGAAAACACCCCCGGAGGAGAAACTTAAAAGGCTCACACGTCTTCTTCCCTTCCTCTCCTCGTGGGACCAGACGGACACGATAGTCTCCGCCTTCAAACCGGAGGAAAACGAAAAGGACAGGTACTACAGCTACTTTTCATCGCTTCTCGAAATCACAGATGTCTTTCCGAAGAGGCTCGGCATCGTATGGCTGATGACGATGAGGAAGCTTCTCGACAGAAAAGCCGTCACCGACCTCATAATAAAGGCCGACGACGGAAACGAATACTATATCTCGATGGCAGTTGCATGGGCATTGTCAGCTCTCATAACCGACGACAGGACGCTGATGTCCCGCCTCGATGAAGTCAGCGCGGTGACGAAGAAAAGGACAGAGCAGAAACTCCGGGATTCCTTCCGGTTCAATCCTCGGCGGTAGTTGCGTCCGCAACCTTTTTGAGGGGTGAGAAGCCCTTACCCATTACACTGTAGGCCTCGTTGACGAAGACGAACGCCTTGGGATCACAGCGGCTGATGATTCTCAGGAGTCTCTGGTACTGGTGATTCTGCACGAGAACGAGAAGCATGCTGTGGTTCTGGTGCGTATATACACCTGTCCCCGTGATGATCGTTCCGGTCTTGTGGAGTTCGCTGACGACGGCCTCCTCGATATCGTGCATATTGTCGGAAAGGATGTAGACGGACTTGCTCTGCCTCGTTCCGAAGCCTGTGAGGACGTAGTTCACCATAAATGATGAACATGCCATACCTATGATGGAGAAGAGCATCGGCTCGAGACCGATGAAATAACCCGAAGAACCGACGACGATGACGTTGAAGCAGAACGAGATCGTCCCGACGGCGATAGGTGTGTAGTGTGCAATTGACTGTGCTACTATATCTGTTCCGCCCGTGTTGCATCCCGCCTTCATCGTTATCCCGATACCGGCTCCGAGGAGCACCCCGCCGAAGAATGCAGATAAAAGGACATAGACAGGCGCCGATACATCGAGTATTCCCTCGTAGTTCGTCACCCGCCCGATAGTCGTCATCCAGAACGAGAGAAGCGATGAACCGATGAGCGTCTTGAGACCGTATTTTATACCGAAGACACACATGCCGATTATGATTAAAGGGATATTGACACACAGTGATGTGATACCGATATCGAAACCGAAGAGGTTGTAGAGGATGTTTGCGACACCGGCGGCACCTCCGCTTGTGATCTTCGCGGGTGTATAGAATACAGTAATACCGAAGGCTGCGATAAAAGGTCCGAATATGAGGTAAACGATGTCTGTCCAGTGGTGAATGATGTGAGCAGATTTATTCATAGCTCAAGCATGATACAGCCTTTATCACAATAAAGATAGTTTGGAAATGAAAGATGAATGTAAAATCTCACTTCTCATCTCTTTTTCCCCATCACTGCACTCTTTTATGCACCCGTGGAGAAAAGGGAATCGGAGAAAACTGCCACCCTCAGAAGCGCCTCATCCGTTGTATGTGTATAGCGGTCGTTGACACGCTCGGATCTGTGTCCGAGGACGAGCATCCTGTCCTCCTTTGTAATGCTGCCGTCCCTTCCGAGCGTCGAGAATGTGTGACGGAGGGAATGAAACGAGATATTCCTCTCCCTGCGTGCGCTCTCATCTATCCCGATAAATGAAAGGAGTGTGTAGAAGCCGTTACGGAGTGTCGGAACGGAGATGTACTCCTTCCTGTCCTGAGGGGATGGAAGAAGAATGCCGGAGGGGGATGCATTACTGATGAGTTCCTTTCCGAGCTCCTTTCTGATGAGCACCGCACGCACATAGTTGCACTTCGTGCTCTTGAGTCCCGAAAGGTATCCGACGGAGTGTCTGATGATGAGCTTCGAGTACCCGGAAACGGAGCAATCCACAATGTCATCCTTACCCAGCGCCCTTATTTCCGATATCCTCATACCGGTACACAGTGCAAGAAGAATGCCGTAATATACGGACGGAAGGAAATCGGAGCGGTGTTCCTCGAGAGCCTTCCTCAGAAGCACGACCTCATCCTTCGTCAGCACTCCCCTCACCTTCTCGTTCCTCTCTGTACGGAGAATCCTCTCAGCGGGATTTGACACAATCTTCCCCAGCCTCACGGCTTCCTTGAGCGGAATCGAGAACGACGAGATGATGATCTCGACAGTCCCGTTCTGCTTCCCGCTCCTGTAGAGAGTTTTGACAATACTGTCCAGAAGCGGAAGGGATACTTTCTCGAGCTTGAGGCCTTCGGGGAGAAGAGGCTCCACATTCTTCTCGAAGTTCTTCTTCATATTGTAGGCGTACTCGCGTCCTATTGAATTCTCACTGAGCCTGTTTCTGAGTGCGATGTACTCCGATTTGTCCCAGTCCCAGAAGTCACGGCACCAGACGGCGAAGAGGATGTTGTCGGCGTCACTCGAAACAAGCCCCTTCTCAATGGCTTTGGCGGCGATTACGGCGGCGTCCTCCTTCCTCTTCACGCTTTTATAGTCCATGATTCCCAGCCTCTCCTTGAGGCAGTCGATACTCTTTGCATTCCCCGCCTTCCCGGTCTCCCTGTCGAGGAAACATACATACCAGTAGTCCCCTCCCTTCTTGTGTCTCTTGTAGAGATAGAACTCTCTCCTGTGTGCCATGATAAACCTCCCGTTTCTGCACTTCTTTCTGCACTCACCCTCCACTGACAAAGTTTCATCGAGTGAAAATATTTCAAATACTCCCATTCCAAGGAATTATCAAGAGCAATCCCCGGGAGCACCGAACAACAGGTACAGATGATAGCAATAGAGGAAAAAATGAAAAAAATCCTTACAATCGCATTGGTTGCAATACTTGCAGCAAGCACAGCTTTTGCTGGTATTTCAGGTAATGCTTCTGTCTCTCTTGGATATGACACAACATCCAAAGAATATGGTATGGCAAACGGCAACAACATCTCCGCAGAAATCGAACTTGCAGCTGACACAGCTGAAGCAAAGGGTGAAGGTGACATCTATGCAGGTATCAAGGCAACAATGAAGCTTGCTGTTGCTCCTCGTGAAGGAGACACCGGCAAAAATATCTTCGTAAGCGGCGGTAATCAGGGCCACGGCCTCGGACTCTGGCTCAGCCTCAAGGAAGCTTATGTAGCAGGCGAAGACTGGAAACTCTCCATCACAGGCACAAAGGGCGCTCCCGACTATGCCAAGTCAGCCATCGACGGCGGATACAAAAAGAACGTCAAGGATGATTTCGGAGATTATTATGACTGGTCATGGGTTGCAACAAGCTATTCTGTTTCCGCATGGAAAGCAACAGGCGTAGCTCTTACTTATAAGGGATATACAGTCGCAGGCGGCTTCATGGGTAACGCTTCTGACGCTGACAAGTATTTCGCATTCAATCTCTTTGCAGAGACGAAGGCATTCGAATTTGAAGGCGGATCATTCAAGCTCGCAGCCATCGTAGCAAGAGACGGAGCCTATGACAGCACAGCTAAGAAGTACACAGCTCTCGACAAGACAAACGCCGGCGTATCTGCTAAGGCTGATTATGCCAAGGACGACTTCTCAGCAAGCCTCGCTGCAGACTTCGGTCTCGAAAACTTCAGCGACCTCAAGGTTAACTTCGACGTGGCAGCAAAGGTTGCTTACAGCCCGGTTACACTCGATGTCTACTATCTCTACGGCGACAAGCTCCTCTCAGCTCAGATTGCAGCTACATTCGACAACATCACAGTCAAGGCTTACGGCAAGAACCTCCTCGTCGAGGACAAGAGAAATGTCGGCGGTTCAGTCAAGGCTGTACTCGATGCAGTAACAGTAAGTGCCAATGCAGGCATCACACTAAAGTCAAAGAAATTCTCAGCAGGTGCAAATGTTGAATACAAGGCTGAAAAGTTCACAGCTAAGGCTGGCGCAAGCTTCGGCATTACATTCGGTACAGACAACACAACTGTTCTTGCTGCAACAGCTTCTATCGAATCCTCGGCAGTCATCCCGGGAGCTACACTCTCCCTCGCTTATGGCGTGGATTCCGCCGAAAACGATATGAACTTCCTCAAGGATCAGGAAGTACCTCAGAACTTCGGTGCAGTTACAGCAAAGTGCAAGATCTCCTTCTAAGGGCAATCTGAGTCTACTCCAAGGCATCGTCCATAAAGGATGGTGCCTTTTTCAATCACATGAAATCCCAGCAACATCCTGTTTTGTAAATTATCTAATTGATAAAATCTTGTTTTTTGCAGTTTTATCAATTAGAATCTACTCATGCTCAGAAAAGTCTACATAGATCGTATACGTCCGTATTACCACTCGGAACAGCTCAAAGCTATAGTCGGCGTCCGTCGTGCGGGTAAGTCGACGATAATGAAGCAGATCATCGAAGAGCTCTCTTCAACCATAGAAAGAGACAGAATCATATATTTCGATTTCGAAGATTATGAAATGTCCGTCTATCTTGAAGATCCCATGAGGTTCTATCAGATACTGAAGACCTTAACTGCTGGAAAGGAACGCTGCTACATCTTCCTGGATGAAATACATCATATGAAGGACTACGAGAGAGTGCTGGCTTCAGTACGGTCCTCGCTTGGAGCCTCCGTCTTCGTTACATCATCGAATTCCGGCCTTCTGATGGGGACACTGGCAACTGTGCTTACAGGACGTTATATATCATTCCGGGTACTTCCCTTCCAGTATTCAGAGGTCCTGGAGTACAAAGAAAGCGGAGATACAGACGAAGAATTCCTCTCATACATGGAGAAAGGAGGGTTTCCCCTTGTCTACAAGGAGGCCTTCCTGAGCCCGAAGCAGTATCTGACAGAGCTTTATGATGCCATCATCAGAAATGACATCCTCAAGGCTTATGATATAAGGAATGCAGACCAGCTCAAGCGGTTCGCCGCCTACATTCTCGTGCATTCTGGCGAGAGAATATCGACAGAAAGCATAAC
>CAVDOI010000076.1:0-10650 GCA_963610485.1 Lachnospiraceae bacterium | reverse complement strand
GTATGTCCTGTCCCAGAGAGTACATCCATATAATCTCGGTGAGTCTGAAGTCGGAACAGTCAGCTCTTCTCACAATCCTGTCAATTGAGTTCTGCACAGGACGCCGGCATATATCATAGAGATTGAGCCCTCGTGAGAGTCCGGCAATGAAGAGGGCCGGGGACGGTTTCTTCTTCTCGATAAGGTCATCTATGTAGCGTTGTTTTCTCTCGCTTTCTGTTCCGGCAACAGGAAGGAAAGGCTTCTCTTTCTGGAAACGGTAGAACCCCTTTCTGAAGAGAGCCCCTTCATACGAGACACTTCCGATGAGGATATGCCCTTCAAAGACATCCCTGCATTCAAAGCTGCAATCTCCCCTGTTGAGAGCGATCAGCTGTGTGTTACGGCTCTCATCACATAACAGAAAATTCAACGGAATACTGATTTCTCTGCATGAGAAAAGAAGAACACCGCCTTTCTGTTCCATGTCGAGGCTGTCCATGAAGGATTTGATTGCTTCTGCCTCGTCTTCCTTCATCTGCGTGGGAACATCGGTGACGATGGTCCTGTCTGATCTGTTTCTGAGTCCGAACCGGATCATCGTGTTTCTTTCCCCGAGTTCGTTGACGGCCACCACAATCTCGTTACTGCCTTTCTCAAGAGACAGCATAACATCTGCACGGGTGTCGTAATTGAGTCTCTCGGAGATTACTCTGAAAGCCTCCCGGCCGTTGACCCAGCAAATGAGGCTTCCGTTTGTGACTGCTTCAAGAGGAAGGATCATATCGTCATCACTATCGATGAGCAGTTTTGAATAGACAGTCACCTCAGTGGGGTAAAACCAGAATCCCGAGAAATCAAGCATATTGGAATCATCTCCGAGATTAATACGTTCATATTCAACATCCGCAGGATATGAGGACTCGAAGAAATGCCCCTCATCAAGGAACTGCCTCTTGATCGGTGACACTTTATACTCGTCAGAAAGGGAACGCCAGTCGGTGAAACCCGGGCGGTAGGACGGAAGATCGAGTTTGACCATCGGGGCGTTGAAAGGTACCTCAAAAGGCTTTGAGGTGACCCAGGTTGTAAACCAACTCCCTTTCCCGACAAGAGTCCTCATTCCTTGATTCCTCCTATCATGACGCCTTCTCTGAAGTATTTCTGGACAAACGGATAGATGATGAGTACGGGAATCATCGTGAAGACGATACATGCGGCCTTGAAATTCTCCGCCACAATCTCGCTCACGACACCGTCAAGCTCGTCGTACGGAATGTTTATCGTATCCATCATGAGCTTGAGCTTGTACTGGAGGGTGTAGAAGTTCGTGTTCTGTACATAGAGGATGATGTCACTGACGGAGTTCCAGCGGCTTACCGCATAGAAGAGGGAGAGCGTCAGAATGGCCGCCTTTGAAAGAGGAACGGCGACAAGTCTCAGCGTCTGCATCTCGGAGCAGCCGTCGATGTATGCTGCATCGAAGAGACTGGGGTTGATGGACATGAAGAACGAACGGAGGATGATCAGATTGAACGGTGTGATTGCAGCAGGTATTACCAAAACCCAGAAGGTATTGATCAGATGAAGCTGCTTAACAAGAAGGTAGTTCGGAATCATCCCCGCACTGAAATACATGGTGATCGTGATCATCAGCATTATCGCCCTGCCCCCCGGAAGATTCTTCTTGGAGAGAGGATATGCGGCAAGGATGGTCAGAATCATTGACACCGCAGTCTTTACGAGCATCAGGACGATTGAGAAGATGAGAGCCCTGATCATGGACTGGTCGTTGAAGACCTTCCTGTAGGCGGCTGCAGTGAAATTCACCGGAAGAAGTCCGACCTTGCCCATGGCGATGGCGTCTCGCCCGCTGAAGGAGGTGGCGATTATGTTGATAATCGGCAGCAGCACGATGAGTATCACAAGGATGAAGAAGACGGAAAGGACTATCTGGAAAGGACTGAGCTTTTTATCGTATGTGTTTGCCATCAGAAAAGGCCCTCCTCACCGATTTTCTTTGCAATCCTGTTGACGGAAAGGACAAGAACAAGAGCGACAACGGACTGAAAGAGGCCGACTGCCGTTGCAAAGTCATAGCGCCCCGACTGAAGACCTAGTCTGTATGTGTAGAGACTTATGACGTCGGAGGCTTCCTCGACGAGAACGTTTCTCATGAAGTACGGCTTCTCGAATCCTATCGAGAAGATTCTTCCCGTATTCATAATCAGGATGGTGACGATTGTCGGTTTTATCTGCGGCAGCGTCACATGCCAGATCCGTCTGAATCTTCCGGCACCGTCGATGTATGCTGCGTCATAAAGCTCCTTGTTGATTCCGCTGATGGCCGCAAGGTAGACGATCATCCCGTAGCCGGTTCCTTCCCAGATACTTGCAAGCCAGTATGTGATTCTCCATCCGTTGTTGCTCGTAAGGAACGGAATGGGATCACAGTGGAAAACCGACGTCACTACATTGTTCAGAACTCCGGTAGGAGCGAAGACCTGATAGAAGATACTGGAGATGATGACAGTGGAGAGGAAGTGAGGAAGATATGTCACCCTTTCCACGACCTTGCTGAGTCTTTCACTGGCAAGTTCATTGAGCAGGATTGCAACGATAATCGGAATCGGCCAGGTGAAGATCAGATCTCCCAGAGTCAGAATCAACGTATTTTTGAGGGAGTTGAAGAATCCGGGAGTTGAAAACAGTTCCTTGAAGTACTTCAGGCCGACCCACTTGCTGCCTCTGAGTCCTTTGAAGATATTGTAGTCCTTGAAAGCAGCCGATATGCCGTACATCGGGCCGTACTTGAAGATGATAAAATATGACACAGGCAGAACCAGCATCAGATAGAGGGGGATATACCTCTTCATCGATGAACGCTTAATCTTTGCTTTCTCTTTCATCAGATTCCTTCCTTCAGGGCTTCTGTTCCTTCGATGACTGCCATCATCGCGAGTCCCTGGCCGTACTGCATCGGCCTGATCGGAATATTCCTGTAATGATCAAGGTCGTGCCCGACATTGGTTCCATATGATACATTGAGAACAGTTCCGTCTTCGTCAATCTGGCCGTAGAGTGCATCCAGTCCCCTTTTTGCCGTCTCAAGGTATTCCTTCCCGATGTACTTCATACGGACGGCTTTGAAGATTCCGGCTGAGAATCCCGCCGTTGCTGAGGACTCCAGATAGCTTGTCGGGTCGTTTATCAGAGTATGCCAGAGTCCGCTTTCATCCTGATACTTTGCAAGGCTCTCAATCTGGGATGCAAGTGCATTGATAAGCATCCTCCTTACCGGTTCATCGGGATTGACGATGTCGATGAATTCGGGAATGAAGACCGTAATCCAGCTGTTTCCGCGTCCCCAGAGAGCGTCGGCGTAGTTGTCCCTGTTGTCATAGCTCCAAGCATGGTACCACAGCCCGGTTTTAGTGTCGGTAAGATACTTCATATGAAGCAGCGCCTGATAAACCGCCTCGTCAACCCAGTCTTTCCTTCCGAAGAGTTTTCCCGCCTTGGCAAGGAATAGACATGTCATGAAAAGCGTGTCATCCCAGAGGTCGCCGTGATTGTCGAGCTGCGCATGCTTATGCTGGATTCCCCCCTCGGGAGTACGGGGCATATCGTTCATAATCCAGCCGGCAAGGTCTGTCATCACTTTTTTCCACTCTCTGTTTTCCCTCTTTTCATAAAGAAAGGCCATTGTCAGAAACGGAGTTACGGTGTTTACATTTCTCGGAGGAAGCCCGATCTTCAGGCGTGAGTCATACCATGCACGGATGTCATCCAGAATCTTCTCATCCTCTGTGTATACATACTGCTTCCACATTCCGAAGAGTCCGATTCCGTGGGGCCAGTCCCAGGCAGCAAGCGAGCGGGAACTCTTATCATCCCATCCCAGGCTTTGAAGATTCTCCAGATAACTTTCATCTATATAGAAGAGAGAATCCTTCAGCTTTTTTTCCAATCTCGCCGCTTTTTCCCCGTGACTCAGCATAAATTAAGACCTCCGATCAATTTTTATCACGTGTAAACACACTTTTATTCTCAATCCACATCCCTTGTTTGTCAAGAAAAAATATTTATTTACATTTTCGCACTTTGCTAAGGCAAATCACCAAAACTTACATAAAGAATCCTTGCGCTTTCTGATTTACAGGTGTTAAAATAAATAAAGCTTTAGTCTCACTCCTCGCGGAGCGGACAAAAAAGACAAAGGAAGTCTGTAAATGAAACGAACCATTTTTCTTCAGGATCCAGGCGCCGTATGGCTCAAGGGAAATCTGCACAGTCATACAGTCAATTCTGACGGCGATCTGACGCCGGAGGAGATGAAGGAGGCTTACCTTCACCACGGTTATGATTTCCTCGCCGTCACCGACCATGACGTATATACGGACACAAGATACCTCACGGATGACCACTTCACGATGATTCAGGGCGTTGAACAGTACAATAACTCCGCCGTCGGAGATAAGGACATACATGTGCATTATCTTTGGGCGGACACATTAGAAGGGATTAAGGACAAGGATGTCATACACCTCAGGGAACGCACCGCTCAATGCGGGGTACCCTATATGTATGAAATGAAGAGGAAAGGCGCTTTTGTTCAGATCAACCATCCTCACTGGTCCATGATCAATATCAACGACATAGGTACCGAGCATCCGTTCGATGCTGTTGAAATCATGAACTATGGAACAGAATGGCTGGAGAATATGGGAAACGGTGTCGTCTTCTGGACAGAAATGCTCTTCAGAGGAGACAGAGTCTGGGGGACAGGAGGTGACGACAATCACAACCACCACCCTCTTGACTCGATGTACAGCGATTCGTTCGGCGGTTTTACCGTCGTAAAGGCAAGAAACAGGAGCCCTGAGGCGATAATGGAAGCTCTTAAGAGCGGAAGCTTCTATACTTCCACAGGACCTGAAATCTATGATTTCTACATCGAGGATGATATGGTGCACATCAAGTGCTCTCCCTGTGAAAAGATTTACATAAGCTGCCAGTGGAGGCCGTACCAGAGGATAATCGGACGTCACGTTACCGAATTCCATACCAGGCTCAAAGGTAAGGGAGAGAAATTCATCCGCTGCGAATGCATGGATGCCCGAGGCAGAAGCGCGTGGTCCAACCCCATATATCTTGATTGAGGAGAAGAAGAATGAATATCAAATGCATACACGAATACGATCTTGGAATAAAACTCGGACAGTGCAGGTCGGTACCGGTATCTTTAGGAAAAGGAAAAGAGGCCGGAGTCCTTTTCGTCTATTCTTCCCAGCCGAACATCGACCCGTGGCCGGAGCTCTTCGACTATCCGAAGGATACACTGAAGATGGCACTTTTCACCGAAAGTGGTAAAAGACTCTGGAAGAGAGATCTCGGTACCGGAGAAATCCCGGGAGTATGGTATGTGCCGTTCATCTCCTTCGATCTCGACGAAGACGGGGTTGATGAGATCTGGTTCCTCAACAACCTCAACCCCCACCTCCCCTTCAGTCTCAATGCAAGATTCCTCGAGAGAATCGATCCCGTAAGCGGAGAGACTACGGGACAGTGGAAATGGCCTGACAACACCATCGACGACACAATGTCACATTCATACCGTTTCTACATCACCGGCGGCTATGCCCACGGGAAGCCGGTACTCGTTTGTGCGCAGGGTACCTATCGTGACATGTACCTCCAGGGCCATAATCTGAAGAACGGAGAACTGGAAAAGAGATGGGATATCAAGATACCCCATGACGACAAGGGTGCACGTGCAAGCCACCTCTGTCCCGTCCTCGACTTCGACAGGGACGGTGTCGACGAACTCTTCTGGGGAGAACGCCTTATAAGCCTCGATGACGGGCACGAGCTCTTCTGTGCCGACAAGGGCAGATACCTGGGACACTCCGATGTAGTTGTTCCTTTTGAGGACGAAAACGGAAAGAGATATATCTACACGATAAGAGAAGACTACGAACAGGAAGGAGAGCCCCGCGTCGTGACATTCGACGAAGGAGGCAACAGGTTCTGGAGTGCTGTCCCCTCTGTCGGACACATGCACAACGGCTGGCAGGCGATTATCGGCCCTGACTACAGAAGAATTTCGATGGCGATGCGCATAACACGCAAAGTCATCAATCATGCAATCGTCGACACAGAACCCGAAGACTTCATCTTCGATGCACTGACGGGAGAGGAACTCCACGGCGTCTTTCCGTTCAAGGCCAGCGAATTCATGCCGTTGGATTTCAACGGCGACGGATACCATGAATTCTACGCCGACGAGCCCAAAGGAAAGTATTACGGCAGCGTCCTCGACAGAGAAGGGAATGTCCTGGCATACCTCGGAGAAGGCCGGACCGTGAGAGAGGGAAAGGTTATAAATCATCCGGGAGAAACCCTCATGCTCTTCTATCCTGAAGAAGGAAAAGTGAGAATCTGGGGGGATGAAGATGCCGAAGAATGTGAATTTGCAAGAAAAAGATATTCCCACCCGTACCAGTTTTCTATGCAACATTTCATGGGAACAGGATACAATCACTACCATAGCCACATAAGCTGTGGCATGTGAGGGGAATGACTGATGACAACTGAAGAACTTGCAAAGCTCATAGGCGTATCGAGAGTCACCGTATCGAAAGTAATCAACGGTGCTGACGGAGTATCCGAAAAGACAGCAAACAAGGTCAGGGAATACATCGATAAGCTGAACTTCGTACCCAACAGCGGTGCACGCAGTCTTGCAGGGAAGAAGGAACGTATCATCGGCCTCTTCTCTGCCTACTCCGAATCCAACTCGGGAGCAGGCGAGAACATCACGAGCCACTTCGCCACGGAAATGATCAACCTGGTCGTCAGCGAGGCCCAGAAGAAGGACTACAAGACACTTGTCCAGCTGACAAAAGGAACAAATGAAGTAAGAGAAATCGAGCATATGCTTCAAAGTCAGATGGTCAGCGGAGCAATCCTTCTCGGTTATGATACCGGAAACAAGGAAATCCTTGCTCTTGCTGAAAAGGACTACCCTCTTGTACTTGTAAACCAGGAACGTGATTCCTTCCGTCAGACTGTGGCTGTTGTCAACATGGATGACCAGGCGTCGGCAGTATTCGCCATCGCAAAACTTGTGCAGTACGGACACAGAAACATCCTCTACCTGGGGTGCAACAGACACAGACTTCCCGCCATCCACCGCAACGAAGGGGTGGCTTCTGCGAAGATAAAGTTCCAGCAGTACATAGACAGCCTTACAGAAATCGACTGCAACTTCGACGAAAACCTCGCATATTCAAAAGTCAAGGAGCTTTACAGCGGAGAAGGAATCAAACCTACCGGTATATTTGCCGCAAACGACCTTATGGCAATCGGAGCGATGAATGCTTTGAAAGAACTGGGGTTCAAAATACCGGAGGACGTATCTGTCATCGGCTTCGATGACATCTCGATATCGCGGTACCTCACGCCGAAGCTCACGACAATGCACTGTGACTTCAAGAAAATCGCCGCGGCCAGCGTAGAATCCGTAATATCACTGATTGATGGAACGAAAACGGAGAGGCACAAGGAACTGCCTGTCGAATTCATGGAGAGGGAGACCCTCGGACATGCAAAGACTGATAGTAATCAGCATTGATGCCCTTACCGGTGAAGATATCCGGAGAGCCGGAAATACACCGAATCTCAATCGTCTGATCGAGAGTGGCTCATATGTGAAAGCCGTAAACGGAATCTATCCTTCTCTAACCCACCCATGCCATGCCACAATAATCACGGGAAAGACTCCCGGATTCCATGGAATTATCTCCAACCATGACTGGTCAAAACCCGGACTGCCCTGGTTCAATGCCCTCAGTGACCTCAAGTGTCCTTCCGTAATAGATTATTTCAAAAGACAGAGCCTTTCGGTTGCCTGCTGCAGATGGCCCGTTACCGCGGGAGGCTTTGAGAAGATTGATTATCTGATTCCGGAAATTACAGGCGAAGACGAAATCAGAAAAGACTGTCTCGGCCGTTACCTGGAAATCTCATCTCCCTCCCTGGAAGGTGTTATCAGAAAGCACATCGGCATTCTGAAAGGAAAGAAACAGCCGGAGGAAGATTACTTTTCAACTGCCTGTGCCTCGGATATCATCCGCACATTCAAACCTGACGTCCTTTTCACACACCCCGCCTGCGTCGACACATACAAGCACCGCACGGGAATCGCCAGCGAAGAAACTCTCAACATGGTCCGGCTTGCCGACAGTATGGTCGGTGAAATCATCAAAGCAGTGGAAGAAGCAGATTTATTCAATCAAACCACGTTCGTAGTCCTGAGCGACCATGGGCACATGAAAGTCGAAAGGGAGATTGCTTTGAACGAAATCTTCCGCCGTGACGGAATGGAAGGAAGAATCTCGGCAAACGAATGCGGCCACAGTGCCCAGATATATCTCAATGGAATTGACGAAAAGACAGCTCAGGCATACCTCTCCAGAAAAGTCTCTGACCCGGATTCAGGCATCGAAAGAATCTTTCCAAAAGATGAACTCCAGTCGCGGTACGGAATCTTCGGAGGTTTCAGCTTCATGGTTGAAAGCGACGATAGAACTCAGTTCTCGAATGCTATCTGCTGTGATGTCGTAACTAAGACCACCGTCGATGACCACCACGGAGTATCCACCCACGGACACATGCCGGAAAAATCACCGAAGCCCGTCTTTATAGCATCGGGAGCAGGCATAGCACACAAGATCATCGACGAAGAGAGTATGCTGAAAGAGGCCTCCACTTTTCTGAAGATTCTCGGCATAGAAGCTCCCGGATATGAGCCGCCTCTTGATATTTTCTGCTCCTGACCATTAAGCTTCAGGACTTAAAACAATACATCGGATCAGATAATTCCTGTTTGTATATAGAAAAGAAAGTTTTTTGAACGGTTAAAAATCATGAAAATCTGTCCTCTTTAATCGATCTCTCAACTGAGCCGGAAGCTCCGGTTCCTTTTTCTCATGAAGTCTTATCCTTCTCAAGTTTTCCGGACATGAACCGTATTCTGGTATTTTCTGCTCCTGACCACGAAACTTCAGGACTTCAAATGGGATAGTAACTCAAATAACTCTCGCCCAGATAAAGAGAAAAGAAGTTTCAAAACGGTTGTAAAAGATAGAAATTTGTTCTCTTTAATCGGTTGCTTTCTGCTCTTTCGGAAGCTCTGGTTCCGCCATTGCACGGGACTCTCCCGCTCGATATCTTCTGTTGAATGGCAAAGAAGCTACGGCTCTGTGAATCATTTCACGGTCAGGTTCCCTGTCGATGTAGAGACCGAGATCAGATGATCACCGCTGCCTATTGTGAAGACGCCGTCGGAATACGACAGGAGACCATCGTAGGAGAGATTGCCGTTTCTGGATTCGTATTTCAGAGCTGTGTTCACGGGAAGCGGAGAGAAGTAAACGTCACCCGTTGTCGTCTTTATCCTCCCGTCAGAGGGAGAGAGGAGCGTGAGTGAGACATCGCCGATCGTCGTCTCGATACTGAACGACTCAGTTTCGAGAGAATCGATTCTGACATCTCCGATTGACGATGAAATCTCAAGCGGCCCGGAGGAGAGAGACGATATGGTGATGTTACCGCTTGATGCTGTAAGCCGGGTCTGTCCCGAGGAAAGAGACGTTATGGTGATGTTGCCGCTTGATGCCGAAAGATCAGCCGAGCCGGCGGAGAGAGATGATATTTCGATATCACCGGTCGTGACCTTTATCTCAGCGCTTGAGGCGACAGAGAGGAATGAGGAACTGACACTTCCGACCGATGTATTGATGGAGAGCATTCCGGTCTTACCCGAGAGGGAGATGTTTCCTGACGAGGATTTGAAAAAAGCGTCGCCGGGTACTGTGAAATCATCGAGTCTGACGTCTCCGCTTGACACATTCACACGGACTTTGTCGCATTCCACCTTTCCGGTTTCGACCTTTCCCGATACTGTATGAAAGCCTGCATTCACCGCAGAGATGTTACCGATGCTCAAGTCTCCGGTAACGGTCTTCAACGACAGATCTCCTGACAGGGTTATGTCACCGGTGTGGATTGAGCCTGTGGTGGATTCCAAGCTGAGAGCGCTTCCTGTAAACCTGTTGATGGAGATGTCACTGACGGATGTGACGATGGTGAGAGAAAGGCCGGAAGGGATTTCAAGTTTGAGAGGCTTTCTCCTGTCTCTGCGGGTGAAATTGTACCCGCTTGCGCAGAACTCCACATAGAGGACACCGTCCTTGACGAGGATGTGCATCTTCTCGTCGTCACTCAATCCGGTAACGCTCTCGCTGACTGTGAGGGCTGTGTCATCGCCCTCCTCTATTATAATATCACCAACCCGCCAGCGGATGACGACGCTTTTTATGCTGCCGTCCACGGCTGAGAATTCTCCTGCCGCCTCATAATCTCCGGCATTCTGATAGCTGTCGTAGATGAACCAGTCCGTGTTCTCCTTCTCTTTAGTCTCTCTTGAACCGAAGGCGGAAAGAACCGTGATGATAACAACGACGAAGATGAATACGGATAACGCAATTCTTCTCATGGCTGCCTCCTCTCTTTATTTGTCCGGGGCGGTAACCGGAAAGCTTGTTCCCGGAATTGAACTGAACCCACCTTGTGGGAACCTTTCATGTTTTCTTTGACAACTACGCA
>CAVDOI010000075.1:0-10921 GCA_963610485.1 Lachnospiraceae bacterium | reverse complement strand
GTCGTTGTTGAAGGGGACCATCTCATCGAGGATTGTATAGTCACCCGTCTCTGCAAGGTAGGAATAGACTGATGCGATGAGCCAGAGCGGGTCGTCGTTGAAACCGCCCCCTATATCTGCATTGCCCTTCTTGTCGAGAGGCTGGTACTGATGGTATGTGGATCCGTCTTCGAACTGTATGGATGCTATGTCGATTATTCTCTCCCTGGCTCTGTCCGGGATGATGTGCATGAAGCCCAGAAGATCCTGACAGGAGTCCCTGAAACCCATCCCCCTTCCGATTCCGCTTTCATAGTAGGAGGCCGAGCGAGAGAGATTGAATGTAATCATGCACTGGTACTGGTTCCATATGTTGACCATTCTGTCGAATTTCTCCACTCCCGTATCCACATGGAATGAGGAGAGGAGGTTGTCCCAGTGCTCTCCGAGCTTTTTCATAGCTGCGTCAACCTTGCTTTTCGAGGAGAAGCGTTCCTGCATTTCATGAGCCTTCTTCTTGTTGATTATCCCCGTCTTCTCCCATTTGTCGTCTTCGTCGTTCTCGATGTAGCCGAGGATGTATATGAGACTCTTCTCCTCTCCCGGTGAGAGTGTGAATGTGTTCTCGAGGGCTGCAACGGGAGACCATCCGGAAGCCGTGGAATTGGAAAGTCTTCCGTTCCTTATTCCGTCCGGACTGTCGTAGTTGTTGAAGCGTCCCAGAAACGAGAGTCTGTCAGAGTCGTATGACGACACATCCTCGTTGACGGAGAAGAACGCATAGTGATTTCTCCTTTCCCTGTATTCCGTCTTGTGGTAGACGGCGTTCTTTTCTATCTCGACTTCACCTGTGGAGTAGTTGCGCTGGAAGTTCGTCATATCGTCAAGGGCGTTCCAGAGGCAGAATTCGACGGCACCGACTGTGCGGATCTCCTTTACGCTCTGCGTGTTGTTCGAGAGGGTCAGCGTGAGAACCTCGCAATTCTCGTGAAGAGGTACGAACGCTGTGAGGACGGCTCCGAGTCCGTTCTTCGAAGAGAGGAATGTCGTATAGCCCATGCCGTGGCGGCATTCGTAGCTGTCAAGCTCCGTCTTCAGCGGAAGAAAGGCCGGCGACCACTTCGTATCTCCGTCCATGATGTAGAAGAGCCGTCCGGTGTTGTCTTCCGGGACGTTGTTGTATCTGAAGCGTGTGATACGTCTCAGCTTGGCATCCCTGTAGAAGTCATATCCTCCTGCGGTGTTCGAGATGAGGCCGAAGAAATCCTCGTTGCCGAGATAGTTTATCCACGGAAGCGGAGTATAAGGTGTATTGATTACGTATTCTTTTCTTTCATCGTCGAAGTGACCGTAGCGCATGTATCCTCCAGTTGGTTCAGTGCGTGAACTAATTACATTTAACCACGTTTCTGTCATTATTCAAATACTATTTATCGTCTGAAGGACGATTTTTCTTCCTTCGTGCAATCCTGGATGATAAACTTACTCCATGGTTGAAATCCGCAGATACAGAACAGAAGACAGAAAGGATCTTGAAAGAATATGCTCCGTCACCGATCCAAATCATTTTCCCTCCGGGTATCTTTATACCCTCTATCTGAATTATTACATCGAGGATGAGAGCGGCCTTGCTCTCGTTGCATCGATTGACGGAAAGACGGCGGGCTATATACTATGCGCCCGGGATTACCGGGTATGGAAAAGGAGAATGCAGAAAGTGTATCTGGCGCAGTCGGATAACAGGACGAGGAGGGACGGGGAGGATGCAATCCGCTTCTATTCTCCGTACGCCGGAGAATACCCTGCCCATCTTCATATCGACATTGACCCTTCCTTCCAGCGGATGGGGCTTGGAACGGCTCTTGTCGATGCGCTCTGCATAATATTGAAGGAGAAAAGGATAAAAGGTCTTATGCTCGGCGTCGACCGGTCGAACGTCAAGGGTGTGGCGTTCTATGAGAAGTACGGATTTTATAAACTCGACTCTGATGGAACTGCATACGGATTACTTCTTTCATAGGAAGAAAGTACATGAATTCTTCACCTAATCTTTATTGAAAAAGATTCCTGAGAGTGTATTATAAACACAGGTAAGAGAAGTTTTTTTCATATTATAATTCACAAATCCTCCTTTGCAGCTGCTGACCGCGGCTGTTTTTTCGTACCCGACTCTGTGTATCACAGTCCATTTTCCGGACACGTTGTTCTTCTGACGAAGAATCCGGGGTGGAAAATCGGGCCGGTATTTCATAATGTCGACCCGAAGTTTGTCCCCAGACTTGTACGGTGGACTGTCCGCAAAGGACATCTGATGTGCGGAGAATCCCGTAGATTCAGGGTGCGTCCATGACACCAATACTGCTTACACAGCTACTTTCAGTATATATGGATTCCTGATGGCTTCGGGGTCGAGCTTCAGGTTTATATTCTTCTTCTGCAGATATAACCTCAGAATATTGAATGCTCCGACACAGTCGGCATTCCACGAATGTTCTCCGTCAACAAAAAGGCCGCGCTTTATTCGTTTTGACTTGTCTGCACTTTCTCGTGAGACGATTTCTTCGAGGGGGCTTGTCGAACTTGAAAACGCCTCGTCTGTTTTCTCGAATCTTATGCCTTTCAGTTTCAGCTTATACTCAAGCAGTCTGTAGATTCTGTCGAAGGGGAGAGCGTGGAACTCTTGATTGACAGCACTTCCGAAATCCTTCCCCTTCCTTATGCTTTTGATGTCGCCGATGACAACTGTCCGTATGCCGTTTCCTTTGCAGTATTCGGCGATGGTATTGGTGAGTTTATGAAGATAATCGTTCGCCGAGTTTTTCTTCTTTTTATGAAGTGAACGTATGTGTTTTGATGATTTCGGGTGTTTTACTCCTTTGTCTCTCTGCTGCTTCGACCATTCGGACTGAACTCTTGCTATTTCCTTGTCATAGTAATGACAGATTGAAAAATATTTCCTTCCTGCTATGAATGTCTCACCGTTCACGGAATTGTAACATGTCATGAGATTATGCAGACCCAGATCGATAGACAGAAATCTGTTATTGGCAGGAAGTGGATCGGGATCCGGAATCCTATAGTTAATAATGACTTCGCAGGTATTCTCTCCGGGCGGCAGAACTTTAATCTGCCTGATGTCGCCGATTTCTGTAAATATGCTGTTTTGAAGATAGAGAAAGTCCTCATGTATGTCATGATTCTGAGCCATGTATTCCTTCAGTCGTTTTGAGAGGGAGAGCCGGATTACATCGCTTCCCGGGACGTGAGAGATGCCGGAAGGAAGATATGACACAGCCATCGGCTCGTATTTGTATCCGGGAGGCTCTTGCTTTTCTCCTCCCTCAGCTTTTTGGGATTCATAAAAAGCCTTCCAGGATTTATCCATCAGCTTGCATAATTCCTGAAAAGAGTGAGACGGCATCTGTCTGGCCCAGGGATTGTCCTTATGGGCTTTCTTCTGGTAGTACCAGTTCGGATATTCCACAGGAAGATTGAGTTCCTTATAGTGTATCCTTTCATAATTGAGAGTGTTCCACAGCTTGTATGAGGCCAGTCCCATACGGCTTATGATGAGCGAATAGCTGTCACTGATTCTGACAGTTGTTTTACGGGCTAAGAGCATGTACGGCCTCCTCTGTTTCCTTGTTTTTCTGGTTGCATAAACAGTATAACAGAGGCACTAGGTCAAATTCTGTCCTAGTGAACACATTTTTTTTATTCTTTATAATCTTCAGAAGCAGGAATATGAAATTAAGCGTTCTCTTCATATCGTCCTGCATTCAGAAAAGAGAGAAATCAAAAACAGACAGGAGTTATGAAGTGTTATATAACTTCAGTTACCTGGAGAAAAAGGCAAAAAAAATCGGGCTGGGCGGATTTGAACCGCCGACCCCCAGTCCCCCAGACTGATACGCTCAACCTCTGCGCTACAACCCGAATAACAGCCGTAATCGTGACACTTTTGGGTGTTATTGTCAACTGTGTGAGAGCCATTATTCTGTTCTTCTGCCGATGTGTTGCACCATTGTCAAAAACGGCCTTCCTTTTCAGGGGAGGGCCGTCTGTTACTCAGTTGAGTTTCTTCACTTCTTCAATGCTGTTTTCGATTGCAGGAGGAAGTGAGACTCTGCCGTCGAATGCCTTCATATCCTTGAATCCCGTTCCTGTGAGGAGAACGACTACTGTCGCATCTTTTCCCAGTTCCTTTACGAAGTGGTCTCTGTCCTTCTCGAAGCATGCATACGCACATGCAGCCGCGGGCTCTGCGAGAACACCGCTCTTACGGGTGAGTGTAAGCTGGCTGTTGAGAATATCCTCGTCTGAAGCAAGAACTGCCCAACCCTTCGATTCCTTGACATAGCGTGCCGCCATTCTTCCGTTTGCGGGAAGGTCGACGGATATGCTGTCGGCTCTTGTTGTTGCATTGACTGCCCTGTAATCACCGTTGTTGACGGCATTGCTTATAGCCGGAGACTGTGTGCTCTGACAGCAGATTATGCGCGGCATTCTGTCAATGAGGCCGGCGTCGAGAAGGTCCATGAAGCCCTTTGCAACACCGGCTATGATACAGCCGTCGCCGACCGGGACATAGACTGCATCCGGAGCCTTTCTTCCCATCTGCTCGAAAAGTTCGATGGAGATGGACTTCTTGCCTTCGATTGTCATCGGGTTATATGCCGTGTTGCGGTTGATGCCGCCGTGCATCTTTGTGTATTCGATGCTGAGTTTGAATGCATCGTCATAGCTTCCCCTGACGGGAATCACCCTTGCGCCGTAGAGAACGGACTGCATGAGCTTGTTGATCGGAGCCGAAGCAGGAACGAAGAGTACGATTTCGATTCCCATGGCAGCCCCTACTGCGCTCATTGCAGCTCCTGCATTTCCTGTGGAGGCAAGGGCTATCTTCTTCTCGTTGTGGTGTTTCGCCTGGAGGGCGACGAGGTAGCTCGCCCTGTCCTTGAAGGAGCCCGAAACGAGGAGTGTGTCGAGCTTGAAGAAGAGGTTGGGGGTTCCGAGTTCCTTTCTGATTCTCGCAGGTGCCATCAGCGGGGTCACGCCGACGGGAAACGAGAGATCGTCTTCGGCCTCGTATGGGTAGAAGTCGAAGGGTGTGACATGCTCTTTTTCCTTCGCTTTCTTCAGAACTTCATCGCTGAGTCTGACGATGAGATTTCCCTTGGGGAAGAACTCGTCGCTGTTGCTTTTCGAGCACTCGGGACAGAGGTACATGATTTTATCTGTCACGTATTCGCGGCCGCAGTCTGAACAAACATATTTGAATCTCATAACTTGATTTCCTTTATTGAAAAATATAGCCGGGAGGTTATCCCGGCTGTATCACGGCTTTTAACAGCCCCTGACCTTTTCGTTGAACTCCTCGATGAGCTTGTCGATCTTCTTTGTAAGCTTCGGAAGGTCTGTCCAGTAGTTTCTGTCATACCACTGTCTGTTGAGTTCTTCGTATGTCTTGCCCTGCTGCTCGACCCATGTGTAGTACTTGAGGTTGTGCACGCGGAGGCGTTCATAGTATGTGAGTTCGAGAGCGTTCTCTCTTGTCTGGTGCATGAGTGCGGCTGCATGTACTCTTGCAGCCTCCATGAGGGAGAACTTACCCTGCTGCTCGTCAAGTTCCCTGAGTCTGGATGTGTACATGACGGAGCTGTCTGTGAGGATTGTGAAGACGACGTCGTCCTCGTCCATCTCGTAGTACTTTGCCATCTTGATTGCGGAAAGCATGTTTCCGATACCGGAGATGCCGAAGAGTGCGAGGTTGTCGAGTTCCCTGTCGCTCAGGCCGATTGACTTGAGATATTCCTTTCCCTCCGGTTCGTTGAAGAGACGGTAGATATCCATACAGTCCTGATCGTCGATTGCGCAGATCATGTCTGTGTTCTTCACGTTGTGGATCCATGGAACATGCTTGTCGCCGATGCCTTCGATTCTGTGTGCGCCGAAGCCGTTTCTGAGGAGTGTCGGGCACTGGAGGGCTTCACCTGCAGCAATCTTGATGTTCGGATAGACCTTCTTGAGGTGGTCGCCTGCAGCGAGTGTTCCGCCCGAGCCTGTCGACGAAGCGTAGCCGCGTACGTTCTCATCCTTTATGCCGAGCTTTTTGATGACTTCGAGGATTGCCGAACCTGTGACTTCATAATGCCAGAGGTAGTTCTCGAACTGCTCGAACTGGTTGAAGATGACGATGTGCTTGCCTCTCTCTGCATCGAGTTCGTGGCACTTGTCGAAGATTTCCTTTACGTTGGACTCACAGCCCGGTGTTGCGATGATTTCGCCTGCCACTGTCTTGAGCCAGTTGAATCTCTCCTGGGACATGTCTTCGGGAAGGATGGCGATGCTCTTGCAGCCGAGGAGGGCCGAGTTGTATGCTCCGCCGCGGCAGTAGTTGCCTGTGCTCGGCCATACAGCCTGCTGTTCGACAGCGTCGAAGTTGCCAGTTACGAGAGCCGGAGCGAGACATGCGTATGTAGCGCCGACCTTATGGACACCGCAGGGGAAGAACTTGCCTGCGAGAGCGAAGATTCTTGCCTTTGTACCTGTGATCTTCTTAGGAATTTCGATGAAGTTGACATCGCCGAACTGGCCGCCCTTCTCGACGGGTTCGTTGTGCCAGTTGATTCTGTAAAGGTTGAGAGGATTGACATCCCAGAGGCCTACGTCCTTGAGCTTTTCCTTTATATCATCAGGGATGAGTGAAGGATCCTTCATCTGGGCGAATGTCGGGAGGGTGATTCCCTTTTCTCTGCATCTTGCTACGTTTTTCTCAACTATTTTTGGCTTTTTGCTTAAATTGATGAGCATAATAATCTCCTATGTGTAGTTAGTATTGTTGTGAAAATGTGATTTGTAAAGAAAAAATTGAGGTAAATAGCTGATTTTTTCAAATAATTGAGTTTTTCATCAATATTTTTTTCACTTTTCTCTATTACTTCATGATTCTTCCGTTTCCGCTGATTCTTATCCTCGGGTCATTGAGAGCTCCGTCGAAGAGCGTCCGGATCTGGTCACCGGACTTCAGGTAGCCCATTTCGGCGATGAAGAGCCTGTAGAGTTCATTCTTCCTGTAGGAATTCTTATTTCCGTTTTCGAGGATGTAGAGAATACAGGCGGCGGCTTCGGCGTGAGGGATCTGGTATGAGTATCTGTCCTCTGAAAGAGGGGTGGGGCGGAAGTAGTCCTCGTTTTTTCCTGTATGATAGACCTTCTCACCGTCCCTGTCCGTCGTGACGGGGGCGTTCAGACTCTCCGTAAGTGACACCAGAAGTCCGTTCAGCCTCGAGCCGTTCTTGAAAAGGTCATATGAGTTGAGAACCCTCTTGAACAAAAGGCTCTCCCTCACGGGACCCTCCGTCTCGATAACCCTTTCCATTCTCGAGAGAATGTCGTCGTCGAATGCCCGTGTGAGCATTTCCTCGCTCGTCTTCGGTGTCACCTCGAGAGGGGTGACTGTGTAGTCTTTCTTTTCCATGTGGAAATTGTATGTCCAAAGTGTAATGAATGAAAGAGAATTTGTTGTCATAAAAGGCGATTAACAGTACCATTTCTCAGCAGAAAAGGAAAATGATCATGAAAATTACTCAGGATATCAGATATGTCGGAGTCGATGACAGTCGTATCACTCTCTTCGAGTCCCAGTATCCTCTGGAAAAAGGGGTTTCATACAATTCGTATCTCATCGTATCCGGAGGTGAGAGCCTCGTCATGGATGCAGTCGAGGAAGGCTTCGTGCACGAATGGCTGGATAATATAGAAAAGGAGACGGAGAGCGTCGACTATCTAGTCGTCCAGCATATGGAGTGCGATCACAGTGCAGGAATATGTGCATTTATGGAGAAGTATCCCCGGGCAAGGATAATATCGTCTCAGAAGGCATTCACAATGATGAAGAACTTCTTCTCCTCAGACTATGCTGACAGGCGTATCGTCGTGAAGGACGGCGATGTTTTCACACTCGGTGAACACACCCTTGCATTCATCGCAGCCCCGATGGTCCACTGGCCGGAAGTTATGGTCACATACGACTCGCGTGACAGGGTTCTCTTCTCTGCAGACGCATTCGGTACATTCACAGCCAACGCCCTGAGGGATGAGGACGAGGACTGGGCTGAAGAGGCTTCCCGCTACTACTTCGGAATCGTCGGGAAGTACGGCAGTATGGTGCAGAAACTTCTCCAGAAGGCCTCTTCTCTCGATATTGCACAGATATGTCCGCTTCACGGACCCGTCCTCGGCGACAATCCCGGTTATTATTTAGGGCTCTATGACAAATGGTCGTCATACACCCCCGAGGATGACACGATAACAATATGCTACACCTCCGTCTACGGTCATACGAAGGAAGCCGTGATGACACTTGCCGGCATTCTCGAGAAGAAGGGGAGGAAGGTCGAGCTCTTCGACCTTGCACGCTCGGACGTATACAGGGCCGTTGCATCTGCATTCAGGCACGGCAGCCTCATTCTTGCGACGACGACATACGACGGCGACATCTTCCCGGCAATGAGAGACTTCATCGAACGCCTCAACCACCGCTTCTACCAGAACAGAAAGGTCGGTCTCATCGAGAACGGCTCCTGGGGGCCTGTGGCGGCAAGAATCATGAAGGGAATGTTCGAGAAATCGAAGGATGTGACATTCGCAGAAACGTCCGTCACGATTCTGAGCGCTCTCAACGAGAAGAGCCTTTCCGATATAGAGAAGCTTGCAGAAGAGTTCTGACACAAAAGTGAAGATTCCACGTATCTGACAGCATACTGTTGATTTCAAAACAACAGCATGCTGTTTTGTTTTTCATGTAAACAGGCGGCAGGGCGGGATTTCTTCTCAAACAGATCAATGACAGCCTCATGAAGAGGGAGGGCAACGACCTCAAGGAAAGCGGCCTGACCTTATGCAGGTCTCGCTTCTCACGGCACTGCACAGCAGCAGGAACAGCGAAATGACGATGAAGGAGATAGAGAAGCCCTCCTCCCTCTCCCGGCCGACAGGCGCCGGCATTTTTGTGTCGAGGATGGAGGAGAAGGGCATCGTCGAAGCATGTGCCGATGCTTCCGACAGAAGAGTGAAAATCGTCCACATCACAGAGGATGGGGAGGCGGTCTCCGGGGCCCAGCTCTGTGTGGAAAGTGCGGAGGAGAGACTTGTCAGCGGGTTTTCCAACGATGAGGTGAGGACGCTTCTGACGTTTCTTGAACATATGAGGGGGAACCTGAAATGAAAGGACGAAGGAGGTCTTCGAGAACGGCAGCACAGCCTTTGCAGTCATGAGGAACGCCTTTCCTGCGATGGCGGCAATGCTCATGACGCTTCTCTTTTACCTGTTGTTATCCAGAAGAAGTCTTCTTTTTCAGCTCATTCCGACCTGTACCGCGGATCTGTCGGAAGAGGCGGAAATCACCGCAGACGATTTTAACAAAATGAAACGTCAAAATAAAATGTAAACGATTACTTTTTTTCCTTTATCATGTAGAAAAAGAGCAATTAAAAAGGGGTGATTGGATAGAAATATCCGATTGCGAAAGGAGGAGGAAAAATGAAAAAAATCACAGTTGTCCTGCTTGTTCTGGCCGTGACTTTGACTGCTGTATTTGCAAAGGGGGCCTCTGAGTCTCAGAA
Source organism: Lachnospiraceae bacterium (assembly GCA_963610485.1). Classification (GTDB taxonomy): domain Bacteria; phylum Spirochaetota; class Spirochaetia; order Sphaerochaetales; family Sphaerochaetaceae; genus Ornithospirochaeta. The sequence goes on along the minus strand of CAVDOI010000075.1, from coordinate 1,315 downwards.
ACCGGATTCAATGGAAAAGCCGACCATCACATTTGTACATGGATATTATCATGATGAATCTGAATGGCCTGCTGCCGCCCAGATGAGACAGATTTATCAGGATTTCGCGGATATGCACAAAGAGGAATTCAATTTTGTTGCGATTCCTGATTCTTCGGGTGCAGAGGGTATTTACAATACGGCACTCAACGATATCAGCAGCGGCAGGTTTTATGACATTGCCGATTTCGGCGGCTGGAATATTGTTCCTGTTGCAAGTGCTGCGGGCTTAATTCTTGATTTAAAGCCTTATCTGGATGCCGACCCTGATTTTAAAGCCGGGGCAGGTGTCTGTTACAGTCAGAACCTGACGGCTGACGGCAGAATCTATTCTGTCAGGGAGCAGATCGAAGCTGTCGGATTCTGGTATAACGAAGCACTATTTAAAAAAGCCGGAGCAAGAATGCCTGCCGACTGGCAGACATGGGCAGACTTCGAAGAAGCAGTTCAAAAGCTTGTCGGTGCGGGAATCACCCCATTCGGATTGAATGCCGGCTGGCCGACGAATATTCTCACAGCGGGCCGTTTCCAGGCCGATTCTTCTACACGGGCATTTTACGAAAAGGGTTCGGACGTGACGTCTTTTGATGATCCTGCATTCCGTGAAGTAATGACTTTCATGCAAAAACAGGTTCTTCAGCAGATTAATTCTGCGAACTTCGGTCCCGGCGGTGATGATGACGAGCAGTATCGCAACGACTTCTTCGATGGAAAGACCGCTATGCTTTTCAACGGTGTCTGGGATGCCGGTGGAAGTGTAGATTGTCTGGCAGGAGCAGAGAACATCAAACCAGCCAGCTTCCCTACAAATGAACCCGGCAAACGTGCATCGCTTATGTCTGGCGGTACCGGTTTTGTTGTATCAAATTCTCTTACAGAAGCTCAGACTGCCGCATGTATTGAATTCATCAGATATATGACCAGTGAAGAAATTGCCAACAAAATAATAGCTTACGGCATCGGCATGGCTCCTAACACGAATGTCGATTATATGTCTCTGCTTGATATGGTGGATGCTCCGGAAGCAAAACTATTGGTCTCTGCCTGCCAGCTGTGCATGACTGCCGATTATCAGGCTCTTGGTCTTGGAAACCAGTTCGGTGACTATGAAGGCGAAATCCAGGCTAAATATGCAGGATTGAAGAGCGGGGCGAAGACTGTAGATGATGTCATCAGAGAGTTGAATGCTGTGATTGCGGCAGGTCAATTATAATTTCAGAGGCTTTTAAGTGGCATTTCCGAAAGGTTTGTAAAAACTCGATAATCAATTGGGGAC
>CAVDOI010000074.1:0-11065 GCA_963610485.1 Lachnospiraceae bacterium | reverse complement strand
ATTCGAACCAACGACCCCGAGATTACAAATCACGTGCTCTGGCCAGCTGAGCTAAGGTGGCGTGTACAAGCACGAATGAAACTATAATTCAATCGAAAGGACAAAATCAAGTACCCCGTGAGAAAAAATAATGAAAGTATCTCCGGGGCTGATGACAAAAAACTGTAATCTGTGTTAAAACCTATTCCCGTCAGGTCAGGATTTGACAAAGAATGATGCAATTTGTATATTATGGCTTGGTAGCTTGAATAATTTGTCGGAGGAATATAGATATGCCGGGTAATGTATCAAAGAACGCTCATCGTGAAGGTGCCAAGGCTCTCGTCAGCAAGTGGGGCGGAGTCATCAAGATGAAGAGTGTATTCGAGAACGGTAAGCTTCGCCATGTTGCATACTGTGAAAAGACAGGCAACACTGCACGCAAGCCTAAGGATCTGATGTAATCCATCTCGAATGAGAAGGGCGGTTCTACGGAGCCGTCCGTTTTTTTTTGCATCTTCTTATGGCATAAACAATGTTTATCGTAAGATAAATCCTGTTGATTTAAATATAATTTTATCAAAATTTGTTGCGCTCACCTCCTATCGGTATGATAATTACTTGTTGATTTCAAAATCTAACAAATGGAGGATTTTATATGAAGAAAGTATTGGCAATCGCTCTCATACTCTGCTTTGCTCTCGTATCCGCAGTGGCACAGGGTGCAGCGGAAGCAAAGACGGCGGCATCTGCAGTAGGTGTATCGGATGACCTCGTGGCTGCAGCAAAGGCTGAAGGCGAACTCGTCGTCTACGGTTCGTGTGAAGAGGAATATCTTGCAGCGGCATGCAGAAAGTTCCAGGAACTCTACGGAATCAAGGTCACATATCAGAGACTTTCCACAGGTGAAGTCCAGGCCAAGATCGAGGAAGAGAACGGCAATCCGTCGGCTGACGTATTCTTCGGCGGCACGACAGACCCGTACAACATGCTCGCAAGCGAAGGACTGCTCGAAGCTTATGATGCAAAGAACGCATCCCACATCACAAAGAGCGTCTACAAGGACAAGAACAACTACTGGTACGGCATCTACACAGGTATCCTCGGCTTCATGTACAACATCGACGAGCTGAACCGCCTCGGACTCGAACCCCCGAAGGATTTCACGGATCTCATCAAGGAAGAATACAAGGGTCTCATCTGGCTGAGCAACTACAACACAGCCGGAACAGCAAAGCTCTTCCTGAATACGATCATCCAGAAGTACGGACATGATGAGGCAATGAAGTATCTCGTTGCTCTCGACAAGAACATCGAAGTCTACACAAAGAGCGGATCGGGCCCGTCAAAGAACGTCGGAACAGGTGAGTGTGCAATCGGTATCGGATTCCTCCATGACGGCATCTATCAGATCGTCGACAACGGCTATGCCAACATCGGTCTCGTCATCCCGTCAAGCGGAACGACATTCGAGGTCGGAGCTACAGCCATCTTCAAGGGTGCAAAGCACATGAACGCTGCAAAGCTCTGGATCGAATATGCTCTCTCCCCGGACTGCGTCAACCAGGCCAAGGAATTCGGTTCCTATCAGTTCCTCGTCATCGACAACGCAGAGCAGCCCGAAATCGCATATGAATTCGGTCTCGACCCGTCCAACGTCATCGACTACGACTTCGACGATGCAACAGCTAACACGAAGCAGTACATCGAGGATGTCATGAACGCTCTCGCAGCAAGCGGTGCTGCAACAGGCGACACAACAAGATTCCAGGTCAAGTAAGACTCTACCTGACACGAAGAGAAGAGGGGTGACGGCATTCCGCCATCCCTCGCTTTTATAAATCATAGGAGGAAAGAATATGGCCAGAAGCCAGGGCGCAGCGCTCGACAGGAAAAAACTGATGGCGGACCCCGTCATGGTCACCACTATTGTCGTGCTCATTGCTTTCCTTACATTATTCATTCTGTATCCGCTTGCGATTCTCCTTGTGGATTCAGTGGTCGGAGACGGAAGCTTCGGCTTCAGTGTGTTCCGGCGCATCTTCAAAATGCCGACATTCACCAAGGCGATAACCAATACCCTCAAGGTCGGTTTCGTCGTCGGTATCTTCTCGACTCTCGTGGGCCTTCTTTTCGCCTACGTCGAAGTCTATCTCAGGATGAACAGGTTCGTCGGAGGACTCTTCAAGGTGGTCAGCATGCTGCCTGTCGTATCTCCGCCGTTCGTCTTGTCCCTTTCCATGATAATGCTTTTCGGCAAGGCCGGAATAATTACGAGGTTCCTTCTCCACATATATGACAACTCCGTCTACGGGTTCTGGGGTATTGTGATAGTACAGTCTCTCACATTCTTCCCCGTGTGCTATATGATGCTGAGGGGACTCTTGAAGAATATAGACCCCTCACTCGAGGAGGCTGCACGCGACATGGGGGCGACCAGATTCAAGGTCTTCTCCTCTGTCACGCTTCCTCTGCTCCTTCCGGGACTGGGAAACGCCTTCCTCGTCACATTCATAGAGTCGATTGCGGACTTCGCCAACCCGATGATCATCGGAGGCTCGTACGACACGCTCGCAACGACCATCTATCTTCAGATCACCGGAGCCTACGACAAGGCGGGTGCGGCGGCGATGGCTGTCGTACTGCTTGTGATCACGCTTGGTATGTTCATGGTCCAGAAGTACGTACTCGAGAAGAAGACGGCGGCGACACTCACAGGAAAGGCGTCGAGGGCGAGGATGCTCATCGAGGACAGGTCCGTCAAGGTTCCTCTCACAGTCTTCTGCTCCCTCATCGCACTATTTGTCATCATCATGTACCTCTGTGTTCCGATCGGTGCTCTCTTCCCGACCTGGGGATACAAGTTCTTCCCGTTCACCCTCAAGTGGTACAAGCAGGTATTCACGAAGTACAACGGTCTCAAGGCGTTCAAGGACTCCTTCATCCTCTCACTCATATCGGCACCGGTCACGGCACTTCTCTCGATGATAATCTCTTACCTTGTCGTCAAGAAGAAGTTCAAGTCCAAGGGCTTCATCGAAGCAGTGAGCATGCTCGCGATGGCTGTTCCGGGCACCGTTCTCGGCGTCGGATACATAAGGGGTTTCGCAAGCGGTGTCTTCCACACGGGATTCCTGCAGGGGATATACGGCTCGGCGCTCATCCTCGTCATAGTCTTCGTCGTGAGATCGCTTCCGACAGGAACGAGAAGCGGTATCTCGGCCCTCAGGCAGATTGACAAGTCGATCGAAGAATCGGCATACGACATGGGAGCCGACTCGTTCAGAGTCTTCATGACTGTGACGCTTCCGCTTATAAAGGATTCCTTCCTCAGCGGACTTGTCACGGCATTCGTCAGGAGCATAACGGCCATATCTGCAATAATACTCCTCGTCACACCGCAGTTCCTTCTCATCACAGTCCAGATCAACGAGTTTGCAGAGAAGGGATCGTACGGACTGGCGTGTGCGTTCGCAACCATCCTTATCATAATCACATACGGCTCTGTTCTCCTGATGAACATCTTCATCAAATACTTCGGAACGAGCAGAAAGCTCAAGGAGGCTAAATAATGGAAGAAAAGATCAAGAAGGGTGTCAGACTCTCTCATATATCAAAGATCTACAAGGATCCGAAGACGGGAAAGGACTTCTATGCCGTCAGGGATACGTCCCTCGAAATCGAACCGGGCTCGTTCGTAACGCTCCTGGGGCCCTCGGGCTGCGGAAAGACTACGACGCTGAGAATGATTGCCGGCTTCGAAAGCCCGGATGAGGGCGAAATCTACCTCGGTGAGGAGCCTATCAACGCCCTCACACCCAACAAGCGTGACACTGCGATGGTCTTCCAGAGCTATGCGCTTCTTCCTCACTACAACATCTTCGACAACGTTGCTTACGGACTCAAGATCCGCAAGTTCAGCAAGGAGGTCATAAGGGAGAAGGTAATGAAGATCCTCGACCTCGTCGAGCTCAGCGGCATGGAGGAGAGAATGACCAACCAGCTCTCCGGCGGCCAGCAGCAGAGAGTCGCGCTTGCACGTGCACTCGTCATCGAGCCCAGCGTTCTCCTCTTCGACGAGCCGCTCTCGAATCTCGATGCAAAGCTCAGGGTCCAGATGAGAACGGAGATCAGACGAATCCAGCAGGAAGTCGGCATCACGGCCATCTATGTCACACATGACCAGAGCGAGGCCATGGCGATATCTGACAAGATCATCATCATGAACAAGGGAGTCGTCGCACAGATGGGGACGCCCGAGGAGATCTACTATCATCCGGTGGACGAATTCGTCGCGGACTTCATCGGGGAGGCCAACTTCCTCCGCGGTGACTACACAGGCGATGAAGGCGGTTATGGAGTACTTTCCTTCGAGGGCTTCAATCTCCACGTTCCCAAGAAGGAGAACATGACTGTGGGCTCCAGCTACACTGCAGTCCTCCGCCCCGAAGCTGCCAAGCTTGCAGACGAGGGAACCATCAGGTGCCGTGTAATCGTATCGTGCTTCATGGGCGCCTACCAGAACTACCACGTCATGGTCGGCAATACGCTCATAAAGCTTGAAGACCACAATCCGAAGAACAGGAAGGTCTACGCAGTCGGAGAGGAGTGCTTTCTCAACATCGACGCAGAAGCTCTCCATGTCATCTGACGGCGGACAACAGAAAGAGAAAGGTGGGAGTGACAGATCGTTGCTCCCTCTTTTTTGGTTGTAAAGCGGGGGATTTTATAGGTTGCAAAGTAGGGGATTTTATAGGTTGTAAAATGGGGGATTTTATAGGTTGTAAAGTGGGGGATTTTATAGGTTGCAAACAGGGGTATTTTCTTATATATTATATGTAACGCATTTGGAAATAAAGAGATGAAATACTACGATAGATACATTGAAAAAAAGATAGAAGATGCTTTGAAAATAGCAGGCGGAGTATTGGTCGCCGGCCCTAAATTTTGTGGGAAAACCACTACATGCAAAAGGTTTGCTGCCTCTCAATATTCTCTTGATACAAAAGACAAGATCCGGCTTGTGCAGAGTAGCCCGGTTTCTATTCTTAAGGGACGGTACCCAAGGCTGATCGATGAATGGCAGAATGTACCGGATCTATGGAACTGTGCAAGAACGGAAATCGACTCCAGCGAGGAAAAGTTCGGACTTTTTATCTTTACCGGAAGTTCAACTCCCGCCGAAAAAAACGATATATATCACTCGGGTGCAGGGAGGTTTGTAACGCTTAGAATGAATCCCATGAGTCTCTATGAGTCGGGAGAATCAACAGGGGAGATTTCACTCTCTGTATTATTTGAAAAGCCGCAGGAGCATCTTTTCTGCATCAATGAAGACTATACTCTGCAGGAAACGGCATTTTATCTCTGCCGGGGAGGATGGCCGTTATCGGTATCGGGTGGCAGGGAAAGAGCACTTGGAATCACTTCAGCTTACTATTCGACGCTCTTTGATTTCGAGAACAGCAGGAATGAAAAGTTCAGAAACAAGAAGAAAGATATATTTCTCATGATCCTGAAAAGCTATGCGCGTAACATTTCTACAGAAGCAAGGAGAAAAGTCATACTTAATGACGTGAACACCCACGACGACAGAAATCTCGATGAAGATACATTCGAAGAGTATGTGTCAGCACTCCGCGACCTTTTTATCATACGGGATATAGAGGCATGGAATCCGAACTTCAGAAGCAAGACGGCTGTGATAACGTCCCCGACCAGACATTTTGTTGATACTTCGATTGCTGCCGGAGCATTGAATATCTCACCTGATGACCTCATGAATGATCCGAAAACATTCGGGATGTTTTTCGAAGATTTTGCCGTTAACCAGCTGAAAGTCTACACAGAGGTACTGGGTGGAGAAATCCGGCATTATAGAGACAGCAAAGGTCTGGAATGTGATGCTGTCATACACCTGAAGAACGGCAGGTATGCTCTTGTGGAAATAAAGCTCGGAGGAGAGAATCTGATTAAAGAAGGTATTTCGACTCTTTCCTCACTGAGAAACAAAATCAAGTCGGACAAACTTCCCGAGCCTTCGTTTGCGATGATTATTACAGCATGCGGCAATGCATATACTACTGATGAAGGAATACATATAGTACCGGTCAATACGCTGAGGGATTGAGGTGACAACCTTTGAAAAACGACATGAGTCGGCGTTTGCATCCTTTGAAAAATGTCAATAAATGCTAACTCTATCTTCCTGAAAATATCAAATGATAGAATATACATTTTGGGATTGATACCGGTTCTCATCCAGATATACTCAGTTGAACCGGTCATTCGATTTTCATCTCCCCTCATATATGGCAGGGGCTCGGGAATTTGTTTCAGGACTCCGGTTCGTGCTTTCTTATCGAGTCGATCCTCTCTGCAAGTGTCGGGTGCGAGTAGCTCGTCAGGACAATCCAGGGATGGGGATTGACGTCGGCCAGGGACTCCTTCACAAGGCGTTTGAGTGCACTGATGAGCGCCTCTCCGTAGCCTTCTCCGGAAGCGAAAGCATCGGCTTCGTATTCATGCTTCCTGCTTACCGTGCTGGTGAGTGTTTCAACCGGGATGAAGAAGGGCCATATGAGTGCGGAAAAAAGCACGGTAAGGGCGAAGAAGTAGTTCGGCTCTCCAAAGCCGAAGGCCGTGAAAAGAGGAGTCAGACTCACTATGGCACCGACGGCAGCCACGATGAGGACTGCTGCGGCGAAAGAGAGAGGAAGTGATTTGAGGACATGCCTGTATTTTGCATGAGCGAACTCGTGCGCGAATACCGCGACGATTTCGTCTGTCGTGAAGTTGTTCACAAGGTTGTCGTCGATGCTTATAGTCTTCTTCTTCATTCCCGAACAGAATGCGTTTGCCTTTGTCGTACGGCGCGACGCATCACGGACGACGATACGCTTCACGCTTACGTTGTATTTTGTGCAGAGGGCAGTGAGCTTTGTTCTGAGCTCTCCTTCCTCAAGCGGGGTGAATCTGTTGAAAAGCCTCATGAGGGGCATGATCAGTGCATTTGCCACAAGACCCAGCACGATGACTGTCGCACTCATCCACAGCAGTGCCAGAACGGTGAAGCGCTCAAAGAGGAATACCATGAGGAAGACGATGAGCGTGTAGAGAAGAACGGCGAGTATGCATGCCTTGGTCTTGTCGAGGAAGAAGGTCTTCTTCGTCATCTTGTTCATTCCGTACTTCTCCTCGATTCTGAATATCTCATGATAGGAGAAGGGGAGTTCTATTATCTGGGTTATGACGACAAAGAAAGTGATCATGAGAAAGTACCGCAGGTAGATGTTCATTCCTTCGGATGCATTGAAGACTGCTGCATGGAGATTCGCAAAGAGGAACAGAAGAGATACGACGAGAGAAACCACGGACGAGAGGAAATCGATTTTTGTGTTCTCCCTTCTGTATGCACGGAAGAGCGAGTATCTTCCGCTGTCGTAGACGTCGCTCACAGACTCGGGCAGGGGGCGCTCTGCAGCAGTGTTTCCGAGGTGGATGAGAAAGAGCGAATAGAGCTCTTCCAGAATGAACATGGCGATGACGACTGTTCTAACCATTGTCTTTTTCCTCCTTTATGCTTACGGCCGCATGAGACGGTGCGAAGAGCAGTGTGAAGAGCAGAAGTATGTAGTTGCTGTCGATGAGGGCCGATGAGAGGAACATCAGGGACGGCAGAAGAGAAAGAAGCAGAGACCGGGTGATGGACGGCTTCTTCCAGAGGATGAGCCAGACAAGAAGATAGAGAAAGAGAAAGACTGACGGAACGAGATACGACAGCACTCCGTCGTGTCTGACGTTTTCGAACTTCACTGCAAAGAAGACCATCACTCCCCAGCGCCCCGTCTTTTCGAGCACGAGGAGTGTCCTGTTGAGCTCCTTTTTCTCCACCTTGCCGCCGTTCTTCTTTTCCTTTTCAGCTTCATAGAAGACAGAAGGTGCGAGAAGGACGAAGAGGAGGGCCATATTGACAGGATAGAAATTGAACATGATCAGACTATACAGCAAAGAGAGGCTTTCTTTAAGATAAAGGTCCCGCATTTTTCTGCGGGACCCGTAAAGAGCGTTATGCCTCAGGCTTCTTCATGCCACTCCCTGCCGTAGAAGGAGTCGAGATAGAGAGCCTTGATCTGGCTGATCAGAGGATAGCGGGGGTTGGATCCCGTGCACTGGTCGTCGAAAGCCTTGACGGCAAGTGTGTCGACAACGGCGAGGAAGTCCTCCTCCTTGACGCCCCATTCCTGGATGGACGAGGGGATGCCGAGTTCCTTCTTGAGACTTTCGATTCCCTTGATGAGAGCTTCGACTCTCTCTTCGAGCGTCATATCTGGTGTAGTCACGACGTATTCGGTGTTCTTCGTATTGTTCACGGGTGTTGCGATGTAATCTGCGACCCTTGCATAACGTGATACGACTGACGGGTACTCGTACTGCGGGAATGCAGCCATCTTCGTCGGGTTGTCATTCGCGTTGAAGCGGATGATGTTCGTGAGAAGAAGGGCGTTGGCCATTCCGTGAGGAACGTGGAACTGTGCGCCGAGCTTATGAGCCATCGAGTGACAGAGACCGAGGAATGCGTTGGAGAATGCCATGCCGGCCATCGTCGAGGCGTCGTGTACCTTCTCTCTCGCCTTCTTGTTGGTACCGTCCTTATATGCAGCGGGGAGGTACTTGAAGATGACTCTTGCAGCCTCGAGAGAGAGTGCGTTCGTGAAGTCCGTGCTCATACTCGATACAAGTGCCTCGAGAGCGTGTGTCAGGACATCGAGTCCGCAGGAAGCCGTAAGACCCCTGGGCTGACCCATTGCAAGCTCGCTGTCGATGATAGCCATGCTGGGTGTGAGAGCGTAGTCCGCAATAGCCCACTTCATGCCCGTGTTTTCATCTGTGATGATTGCAAAGGGGGTGACTTCGCTTCCCGTTCCGCTTGTCGTGGGAATACATACCAGCTGAGCCTTCTTCCCCATGTTCGGGAATGCGTAGACACGCTTTCTTATGTCCATGAACCTGAGTGCAAGCCCTTCGAACTTTACTTCCGGATGCTCGTAGAGAAGCCACATGATCTTTGCCGCATCCATCGGTGAACCGCCGCCGACTGCAATGATGACGTCGGGGTTGAATGCGTTGACCATCTGCATTGCGACGTTGATTGTACCCAGTGTCGGATCGGGTTTGACCTGGTGGAAGACCTCGGTCTCGATACCGATGAGCTTGAGTGTATCTGTAATCTTGTCGATCATGCCGGAGGAGAAGAGGAAACTGTCGGTGACGATGAATGCTCTCTTCTTACCTTCGAGTTCCTGGAGTGCGACAGGAAGACAGCCGTATTTGAAGTAAACCTTCGGGGGCAGTTTGAACCACAGCATATTCTCTCTCCTTTCTGCAACAGTCTTGACGTTCAAGAGGTGTTTCGGTCCCACGTTCTCGCTGATGGAGTTGTTTCCCCAGCTTCCGCAGCCGAGTGTGAGGCTCGGTTCGAGCCTGAAGTTGTAGATGTCGCCGATAGCGCCCTGGGATGCCGGCATGTTGATTAGGACTCTGCTTGTCTTCACGATGCGTCCGTACATGTTGACTCTGTCGTCAAGCTTCTCGTCGCAGTAGAGGACGGAGGTGTGACCGAAGCCGCCGAGAGCGATGAGATCTGCTGCCATCCGGCATCCTTCCTCGAATGAGGAACATTCATACATACCGAGGACGGGGGAGAGCTTTTCGTGTGCGAAGGGCTCATCCTGCTCTATCTTCTTCACTTCCCCGATGAGAACCTTCGTCTTTGAGGGAACTTCGAAGCCTGCAATCTGGGCAATCTTTGCAGCGGGCTGCCCGACGATGGCCGGATTGACCGACCCCCTCTTGGGATCGAGGATGATGGGTGAGAGCTTCTGCATCTCTTCCTTCGTGAGGAAGTGTGCACCTTCTTCCTTTAAAAGCTTCTTCATCTCCTTGTAGATTTTCTTATGACAGATGATTGTCTGCTCGGAGGCGCAGATCATGCCGTTGTCGAATGTCTTGCTCATCAGGATGGAAGCAGTCGCCATCTTGAGGTCTGCACTCTCGTCGACGAGGGCGGGCGTGTTTCCGGCACCTACGCCGATAGCGGGCTTACCCGAGGAGTATGCACTCTTGACCATTCCCGGTCCGCCTGTTGCGAGGATGAGGTTCACATATTTATGCTTCATGAGATAGTCGGTCTTTTCGAGAGTCGGTTCGTCAATCCATCCCACGATGTTCTCGGGAGCACCGGCTTTGACAGCAGCCTCGAGTACGATGCGTGCAGCGTCGACCGTGCACTTCTTCGCCCTGGGATGGGGGCTGAATATGATGGCGTTGCGGGTCTTGAGGGCGATGAGAGCCTTGAAGATGGCCGTGCTCGTCGGGTTCGTCGTCGGGATAATGGCGCAGATGACGCCCTTGCTTTCGGCAATCTTCTTGATGCCGAAGCCGATGTCTTCCTCGATGATGTCGCAGGTCTTGTCATCCTTGTACTTGTTGTAGATGTACTCAGCTGCGAAGTGGTTCTTGATGACCTTGTCTTCGATGATTCCCATACCCGTCTCCTCGACAGCGTCGATTGCAAGCGGAATACGTGCGTTGTTGGCCGCGATTGCGGCTGCACGGAAGATTTCGTCGACCTTCTCCTGCGGATAGGAGGCATAGATTCTCTGTGCATCCTTTACTCTGACAATCATCTTTTCGAGTTCGTTCTGGCCCTCGAAGAGCTCTTTGTTCTCTGGCATATTTCTGCTCCTTAATTATCGATATAAACTTATAGATAAAAGTGTAAGCATTGTCAATATGGATTATGAATATTCAAGAGAAAGTTTGTAATTCTTTTAACTGTCGTCAATAAAATGTTGGAAAACAGACGTTCTGCCTCGTTGTGCGTGAAAGGCGGGGATGAAAACGGCGTTTATGAGATGAGATTGATGCATTGAACTTATGGCTTCTGTCTCAAATATGGTTTTTCTGATGCAGGGGGTTCATTCATGAATGATCAATCTCTATTTGTATTGCCTTCCGTGCCTTTTTCACGGAATAAAGTGGTGGAGAAAAAAAAGATTGTACTGTAATATGAAGGCATGAAGAG
>CAVDOI010000073.1:0-11281 GCA_963610485.1 Lachnospiraceae bacterium | reverse complement strand
AAGAGAGCATTGTCGAAGGACGGCTTTTCTTCACTTTGACTCCGTTCTTCCGCGCTTCTTCCGTCAGAGCAATCTGGAAATCATCCAGAAATGCTTCATAGTTCTCGGTACTGAAACCTGCAAAGTTTAAGTGAAGTACTGGGTATTTCTCGAAGGAATAATCCGTGCTGTCTATATAGAGTCCTTTGAAGAGTTCCCTCTTTCCCTCGAAGAGAGAGTGCAGAGTCGCACACATGAGGCTCTTGCCGTAGCGGCGCGGACGTGAAATGAAATAATAGTTCTCCAGTTCATTCCGGACAAGAGAGTAGACATACTCTGTCTTGTCGACATAGATATAGTCACCCTTTGTCCTTATGTCTTCAAATGAACGCACATTGACTGTTATTCTCTTCATGCCTTCATATTACAGTACAATCTTTTTTTTCTCCACCACTTTATTCCACAGGTATCTGTTACGCACCAAAAGGCATATGCAGATATCCTATGCCGGTTTTCAATTTTCCGACGTGAAATCATCTTTTACAGGAGGAAGAAGAAGCGGAGTGTTATGAAAGCAGAGCCGGGGTGACAGTCTTTTCACATCTCACTGGCAGTTCCGGTTGATGATAGGGGGAAGCATGTTGTCGGGAGTGAACATCTTGCTCACTTCGAGAGGAATGTCGAAGAGGGTGCAGTCGAGGTTGCCGTTGAACCATTCCTGATAGAGCGTCTCGAGTCCTCCGGCGAAGTAGTACGCCCTCAGGCGGAAGCCCTTGGACGCCCTCACCTCTGCAGGGATGGACTGGTCCTTTTCGATGTAGTCGATGAAGATCGAGATGAGTTTCTGGAGAAAGAGCTTCGACCCGGGAGTCTTCATCAGCGTCTTGTACGTCTCTATGTCCTCGTTGAGGAAGATGCTGAGCTGCAGAAGAAGCGGAGAAGGATTTGAGAAGAAGTTCTCGGCCCTGAAATCCTTCAGGAGTTCCATCATCTTGTCGATGACCTCCTTTTCTATCTCGTCGGCGAGGTCTCTCAGGCATGAGTAGTGTGCATAGAATGTCGCACGGTTTATATTGGCCTCCCTCACGACATCCATGATCGTTATATCCGAGGGCTGCTTTGTCCCGAGGAGTGTGAGAAAAGCCTGTCTTATGAGTTTCTTCGACCTCAGGCCGTTCCTGTTCGGTTTCCTTTCCATGGCACATGGTCTACACCATGACAGGAAAAAAAGCAACTACTGTTGGAGAAAAATACAAGTGTCGGATTATTTTTTTCCAGTGTTTTTTTTATTTTTTAGGGTTAACTTCTTTGATTACAATCAGTTAATATCAAAAATAGTTAAATTTTGAACATTTGTACGAATTTACACTTTATGAAGTTTTATGTCTTTTTTCGTCTTGCCGTATGTTGAACAAACAACTATTTTCCATATAGTTTTCAAATCATCATGTGAGGTTTTCATGAACAAGAAGAAAACAAGCAAAGCAACTACGCTTCTGATGTATCTTATCCTTATAGCAGTCTTCGTCGGACTGTTCTTTCTTCTGAGATGGTTCTATGCAACACGCACCGAAACCACCTACACCCGCCCCACCACCCCTGTCGAGGTTGTAAAGCCCGAAGTGAGGAAGGTGGATAAGGTAATCACAGTTTCCAGTACTGTCAGTGCCGAAGACACGATTCCCGTGATTCCATATGTCGAGGGTACGATCATAGAGTACAACGTGCAGGAGGGGGACTGGGTTGATGAAGGCTCCGTCATTGCGAAAATCGATCCCGAGCCCTACCGCCTCCAGCTCGAACAGGCGAAGAGCGCATACCTTGCTTACGAGAGCTCCTACCAGAGAATAGAGAAGCTCTATGCCTCCTCCGCGGTTTCCCAGCAGGATTATGATACCGTAAAGGCCCAGAGGGACGCATACAAGGCGCAGATGGAGCTGGCCGAACTCCAGCTCGGGTACGCCGACGTGACGGCACATGCCTCCGGCACCATCCTCAAGACGGTCTCGAGCCAGGGAAGCACAGCCGTCAAGGGAACGCCCATTGCCGTGATAGCCGACATAACCGACCTCGTCGTCAATCTCGACCTCGGGGAAAAATACTATTCCCTCTTCACTTCAGGCACAAAGGATTCCATAAAGATAACAGTGACAAAGCCTGCGGGAACATACTCAGAGGAGGCTGTCACTACAGCTTCCATCAAGGCCGTCTCCCCTTATATCGACCCGACAAGCCGCTCCTTCAAGCTCTATCTCAAGCTTGATGACCCCGGGGCATTCAGACCGGGCATGTACGTGAAGGTCTCCATCACAGTCGAGGAGAGAGAGGGATATACGATCGAGAGAAAGGCCCTCAAGCTCGACGGATCGGCCTACTACGTCGACGAGAAGACGATGAGCGCCGCATATGTCAATCTCTCGGACGCATTCATGAACGAGGACTATGTACTCCTTCCGGAGGGTTATGAAGACAAATCCTTCATCCTCAGGGGTCAGAGTTCGCTCTTCTCCGGTCAGAACGTGAACATCGTGGAGGAGTAAGACGATGAAACTTACACGTTATCCTGTTGCACACCCCGTCATCATAGCCATGACACTCCTTGCTCTGGGCGTCTTCGGCCTGATGAGCGTCGGTGACACGAACACGGAATTCCTTCCAGACATCTCCAACCCGATGGTCTACGTCGTGACCGTCTATCCCGGTGCCTCCCCTTCCGATATCGAGGAAACCGTCACGGATATCCTCGAAGACGACTTCGTCACACTACCGAACTTCAAGAGCATGACGAGCCAGTCTATAAACAGCGCCTCCATAGTCGCAATCACATATCAGGACGGCATCGACCCGTATGACGAGATAGACGAGGTGAGAAACCGTATCGACGACCTCATCGACGACCTGCCCTCCGGCATCTCCGGACGCCCCTATGCACTCGTCGGAGGTACCTCCATGCTCAGCATAGCTTCCTTCGTCGTCGAAGCCGACGGCGGTGACATCAACGCCATCGGCGACTACATCGAAGATGAGATAAAGCCCCAGATTTCACAGATCTCCGGCGTATCGACAATAACGGTAAGCGGTGCAAAGACCGCAACTGTCGATGTCGTCCTGCACCTGGATGAACTCAACAGCAGGGGTATCTCGCCCCTGGCAGTCTATCAGATGCTCTCCTACAACAACTACTCCATTCCTCTCGACTCCGTATCCTATGCGGGAAATGAAATCGATGCGAAGTTCGACTCGAAGTTCTCGTCTCTGGACGACATCAGGGCTCTCCCCGTCGGCTATTCGCTTGACGGCGACATGGTGAGACTGGGGGATGTGGCGGACGTCACGCTTGACTACAAGGACGGAGACTTCTACGTCACGAAGAACGGAAAGGAGGTCATCTGCGTCGAAGTGTGCAAGCGCAGCGACGGCAACACCATCGAAATCACGAACCAGATAAAGAAGATTCTCGAGGAAGAAGAGGAGAAGAGCAACGGAGCGCTGAAGTTCAGCATGATCAGCGACGACTCGACGCTCGTCAACTCCTCTCTCTCGACAGTCATCGAATCAGGTGTCATGGGCATCATCATAGGTGTCCTTGTCATCTACATCTTCCTTTCGGACTGGAAGGCGACCATCATCATCGGTCTCTCGATCCCCCTCTCCATCTTCTTCACCTTCATCGGTATGAAAATAATGGGAATCACGGTGAACCTCCTCTCGCTCTCGGGTATCGTAGTAGCGCTGGGAAACATAGTCGGAGCGGCAATCCTCGTTCTCGACCAGGTCTACCGTTTCTACCAGTCGACAGATGAAAACGGAAAGGCCCTCTACTCAGTCAATGAATCGATATTCAAGGGAACGGACGACGTCACGGGCTCCGTCATGGGCTCGGGTCTCACGACAATCGTCGTATTCCTCCCCATCGCCATGATGAGCGGCCTTGTGGGCCAGATACTGAAGGACGTATCGGTCACCTTCATGCTCTCGATATCGGCATCTCTTCTCGTTGCAATCATCTACATCCCCTTCTTCATGAAGAAACTTCTCAAGGAGGACGATGAAAAGCGTAAGCCGAAGAGGGAGAACTTCATCGTAAGGGGTCTGAAAAAGGTCGAAGTGCATTATGCACGGAGTCTCTACTTCACGGAGCGTCACGCACCCTTCATGCTCATTGCAGGCCTCATGGTCCTCGCACTCAGCATCTACATCCTCCCGAACATGCAGTTCTCGTTCATCCCGTCGACCGACAACGGAGACTTCTACGTCTCGGTAAGTTTTCCCGAGACCTACTCCCTCGACGAGACGAGAGAAGCCATGGACAGGATTGAAAGCATCATCATAGACATGACACCCGAACTCAAGACCGACGTCGTCTACTCGGGCTCCAGCATGTCGGCTCTTGCGCAGTCGAAGAAGAGCGAGGGAGCAATACATGCAGTTCTCGTCCCCGTCGCAGACCGTGACCGCGACATACACGTCATCATGCAGGAGATCCAGGAGAAACTCTCCTCCACAGTTCCCGATGCAACGATCTCGGTAACGAACGGAGGCTTCGACAGGCTCATCAACCTCGTCTCGAACGGCGGCGGCTACGGCCTCACGCTCATCGGAGAGGACAGCGACACGCTCTACGCCGAGGCCGAGAGAATCGAAGAGCAGCTTCTGACGTACCCGGAGGTAATGACTGTCTCGATAAGCGCATCCAACGACGCAAAGACGGCCGTCATCAACGGAACGTACGAC
This sequence comes from Lachnospiraceae bacterium, assembly GCA_963610485.1. Lineage (GTDB taxonomy): Bacteria > Spirochaetota > Spirochaetia > Sphaerochaetales > Sphaerochaetaceae > Ornithospirochaeta. Next base: position 6,568 of record CAVDOI010000073.1, on the reverse strand, counting down.
TATCTTACATCCCTGGGTGTTCCTTCCAAGGAAGCCGGTCTGACAGCTGCAATCCTCTTCTACGGTACGGATATAGGAAAATACAACGATGAAGATACCGATTCCAGGTACGACATCCACCTCTCGTCCGACGTACAGGACGAAAGCCTCACGGAAGAGAGGCTGAACGATCTGAAGATCACATCCCTTGCAGGTGCCACGATAACACTCGGAGAGGTGTCGACACTCTCGCTCGATGAAGGTCTGAGCCAGATCAACCACGACAACAGGGCGAACTCCCTCACCGTTTCGGCCACACTGACGACCGAGAGTACGGACAGTGTCACGAAGAAGATCAACGCATACCTGGAAGAGAACCCTCTCGACAGCGGCGTAAGCACCAAGACAAGCGGACTGGGAGACCTCGTGGAGAGTGCAATGGTACCGCTTCTTGAAGCGCTTCTCATCGCAATCTTCCTCGTCTACCTTGTAATGGTTGCCGTATTCGAACGCTTCGACCAGCCCTTCCTCATCCTTCTTCTCTTCCCGTTCTGTATCATCGGAGCGGTGCTGGCCCTGACCATTTTCAACTCGTCGATGAGCATCGTGTCGATTCTCGGCATCGTCTCGCTTGTAGGCATGCTCGTCAACAACGGCATCGTCATAGCAGACTACGCGAACCTCGCACGCCGTCAGGACAGGGAGAAGGCCCTCAGGGAGAAGGGAATCGAATTCGATGAATATACCGAGACGCTCGGTCTTCTCTCCTTCGAAGAGGAGGAGGATATCCTGGACAGGGAGACGGCAGAAGGCTCCGCATCCCGCTTAAGGGCAATACTGATGACGACGCTGACAACCGTCCTCGGCGTCATCCCCATGGCCGTCGCCAAGGGTGAAGGAGCTGAAATCTACGCGCCGCTCGGACAGGTGATCATGGGAGGCCTTGCAACCTCCACGATACTCACGCTCTACATGATGCCTCTCTACTACTACCTCCTGGAGAAGTGGAAGCTCAGAAGAGTATACAGAAAGAATAACAGAAAGACGGAATCAACCGCCGGGGAGAATAAAGAAAATGAAAAAAATCGTTGAACTCACATTATTGGCTATAAGCCTTGCATTCATGCTCACAGCCTGCTCGGCTGTATTCGATTCCGCCATCAGCGGAACTGTAAAGGACAGAAGCGTCCGTGAAACATCCTCGACAGCCTCCGGCGCCATCAGCGATGTCATGGTCTACGCCTATGACAGCGAGAGCGACTGGAACGCGAAATACACATCATGGGACGGCAAGAGCGTCTTCTCAGACAACTCCGTACCTTCCGCAAAGACCGCAGCCGACGGTTCCTTCTCGATCTCCAACCTCAGATGGATGACAAACAGCCCCGCATACGGAAAGGACGCCGACAGGAAGACGATATACCTTCTTGCATTCCACAAGGACTACGGACTTGTGAAGGTCGACGGACGGACGATACAGAGCGACAAGTCAAACAACTTCGGCATCGTCTACATGGACAAGGTGACAGCAACCAAAACCCTCGTAATCAAGCTCAAGGATGCCGAGGACAACGGTACAACTGCAACCGGGAATGATTCCACGATAACAAATACAAGCGGAATATCCTTCAAGTACAGGTATGCAGACGGCTACGACGGAACAAACAAGAACGTTACGGCCACAGTCGACTCGTTCACGAACGGTCAGGCGACGATCACCGTAAAGTACAAGGACGGCTCCGATGTTCCGACAGTCACTCTCTACGACATCCAGACAGGCTCGGACTGGGAGATGGTGACACCTTCCACGACAATCGACTGCAGATACAATACCGAGAAGAAGGAATACGAGAACACAAGCATCGTCCTCGAAAGCAAATGGAAGACAGTCTCCGTCACAGTCAGCCTCATCGACGGAAGTTCATCAGACCTCTCCTCCGTCACCGATCCCATATACTTCAAGTGGTCATACAACAACGGCGAAGACAGCGTCGACAAGAGCGGCAACGAGACGACATCGACAGGCTCGAGCACGATCACTGTCAAGTTCAAGAAGGGAACGGACAGTCCGGTTCTGACGCTCTCCGCCTTCGACGACAACGACAACGTGAACGACGACAGGTGGCAGTGGACGACAGGCGAGACGGATGCAACGCCGATTGATCCCTCGACAGGAACAATCACAGTCGATCTCTCGACAGACAAGGACAGCGTGACACAGAAGGTCTACTTCAGAAAGAATTACATCAGACTCTCGACAAGCGGAATCTCGGGCTATCTCATCACACCAGATGACGCAACAGTCACGGGAGCGACGAAGGCGACAGGCTACGGCTGGACATGCGACCAGAACGACGAGGTCCTGCTCTACAACGGAAGCGGAAAGAAACTCAACAAGAACAAAGTTCTCACATCCTACACCGTTGTAAGCTCCACAGATCCTGCAATCATCGACTACGGTCGCTTCACGGGACTCGGAAGCGGTGTGAAGCTCACGATTGATTATTCCGCCGACGAAAGCAGCTATGACGGCGCAGTCGAACCTCTGACAGTCAAATACATCAGGCGCGGCGATACCACCAGGGCGGAAATCGAAGCGGGAACCCTGAATTATGAAAGCAAGACCACTGATTTCACGGTGACACTCTACAAATAAGGACAACGGGGAATGAAAAGAATATTACTTATTGTCTTTTCCCTTCTCGTACTCCTGTCTCCTCTTCCCGCAGAGGAGGAGACGGAAGTCTCGTACACATTCGAGAGCCTCAGGGAGAGTATGAGAAGCGGTAACGCCGAACTGAGAAAGGCAGAGGAGACCTACGCACAGAGCCTCTTGGATGTCAAGGACGCGAAGGCCAACTACCAGCCCCAGATCTCCCTCCTTCTCAGCGGTACATATATGCCGAACCCTCCTATCGGGAAGACGACAATCGGAGTGGACGAGCTCTCGTCCCAGCTCGGAATAACGGTCCCGGGCTCCGCCGCCGGTGAGTACGTCACCCTCTATAAGGGAATGAGCGACCTCTATTACAACGCAGGCCTCACGATAACGCAGCCCATCTTCACATGGGGCAAGATTCCGAAGTCCGTTGCACTCTATTCCGAAATAGCCTCCATCCGCGCCCTCTCCGTAGAGGACAGTGCCGACAAGCTTTCCGTCGAGCTCAAGACAAGGCTTACGGCAAAATGCTACATGGACGAACTCTTCTCTCTCATCGCCGAGACGAAGACTGCGGCCGACGAACTCGTGGACATGAGCCGGAGTGCATACGAGAACGGGATGCTCCTGAGGGAGGATTTCACGAAGGCGAAGATCTCCGCACTCGAGATAGACGTGAAGGAACAGGAACTTAAGAAAGAGTACTCCGACAACCTCAAGAGTCTCCAGACCATCACGGCCAATGACGATATCGCCGCAGATAACATCGACTACAGCGTCAATGAGAACGAAATCAACGCAATCTGCTCCCTCGACCACGACGATGTGATCTCGCTTGTCACACGCTCCGACAGCGCGACGATCAGCATGCTCAAGGGCCAGACAAGGGCGTACGAACTCAAGAAGGAGATAGCCGAGGCATCCCTGTACTGGAAGCCCGACTTCGCCCTCCAGGTCTCGCTCACATACGGAGGTTCGTCTATGCCCCTCGTGGAGAAGAACTGGTACAGGACCAACGACTACGGCCTCTATCTGACATTCGCCATAAGCACCACGATATGGGACGGCGGCGTGAAGCTCAACGACGTCAGGAGGGCCGCAAGCGAAATCGCAGGGACAAAAGCCGACTACGATTCGGCAGTCGACCAGCTGACCGAGACTGCGGAGGAGAACCTCTCGCAGATCGAACTCAGCCTTGTCAAGCTCGAGTACTACGCCCTCAAGCTTGAGGAAGCCGAGGAGAGGCTGGATCTTCTCACGCGGCAGTACGAAGGCGGCATGATAAGCAGAACCGACGTCCTTTCACAGGAGATCGAAGTCCTTACACAGAAGATGACGATCATCCAGGAGAAGATCACCCTGAGTCAGGCGGCGTACACGATAGCCTACCTCACCGGCATTCTCGACTGACATTCCACCCCGGGGAAACCGGGGTGTTATACTCGAGTAACAAGATATGTTAAATCTGTGTTAAACCGTACTTCCACATCTTGAATCCTCCTTTCGTTATGATATCATGACGATATCAAAATAAGGAGATCTTATGTCCGACATAACATTCGTCAACGAAAAAAAACTGAAGCCAAGAAGCGGTTTCCTCTTTCTGTTTCTGACTGTGCTGTTCTTACTTTCCTCGGTCGCCCTCTTCATCCTCGGCGGAATCAGCTTCGACTCTTCTGAAGACCTCACGGGAGGAATATGCATGGTCAGTGCCGTACTTTTCTTCTGCACAGGAGTCATATCACTATCCGGTCTCAAGATAATAAAACCCAACGAAGCGCTGGTGCTCTCGCTCTTCGGAAAGTACTACGGCACAGTCTATGATGCGGGATTCTGGTTCGTGAACCCCTTCTCCTCCAACCTGTACCCGAAGGCGAAGGCTGCAGAGATGCTTGCACAGGTCAAGAGCAATCCCGTCAGTGCGAAGAACCTCGACTCCGTCTATGCCCAGCAGTCGAAGGTCTCCCTCAAGATATCTACATTCGTGAACGGAAACCAGAAGGTCAACGACTCCCTCGGAAACCCCATCGAAGTAAGTGCCATCGTCATGTGGAGGGTCAAGGACGCTACGAAGGCCGTACTCAATGTCGACTACTACCCCGAGTACCTCTCGAACCAGACGGACTCCACAATCCGCAACATAGCACGTCTCTATCCCTACGACATCATCGACGACGATGAGAGCGACAGCGACGAAAAGAACGAGAAGACCCTCCGCGGCTCGGCTACCCTGATTGCCGAGGAAATGAAGAGCGAACTCTCGAGACGCGTCAGCGATGCAGGACTCGAAATAATCGAAGTGAGGCTCAACCAGATAGCCTATGCTCCCGAGATTGCAGCCGCAATGCTGCAGCGCCAGCAGGCCATTGCCGTAATTGCAGCAAGAAAGAAGATCGTCGAAGGTGCGGTATCTATGGTGGAAATGGCTCTCGAACAGCTCAGAAAAGACGGTGTCGTCGACCTCGACGAAGAGAGAAAGGCACAGATGGTCTCGAATCTCCTCGTCGTACTCTGCTCGAGCAAGGAAGCCTCCCCTGTCGTCAATTCGGGATCTCTCTACTGATGGGTGAGAAGAAACAGATTCCGCTCAGAATCAGCAGGGAGCTCTTCGACTCCCTCTCGCGCTGGGCGGATGACGACTTCAGGTCCCTCAACGGACAGATCGAATATCTTCTGACGGAGTGCGTGAAAAAACACGGGAGAGAAAAGAAGAGGAACCGGGAAGACGGGGATGAGTGACTGCACTCTCCCCGCCGGCCACGTCGAGCGCCCGCATGCCCCTCCCGGGGAACATGCGAAGGAAGGCAGCCCCGTCATAAAGAGAAATCCCGGCTGTGATGCTCTCCTGTCGTTCATGCATCGCCGAAACAGCTCATTCCTGAAATTACCGATATGACCTCAGAGGGAATAACAACTGGAAATATCGAAGAACCCTCATGCGGTTATACTTAGTTATACCCTACTATATCTTGTCAAAAAAGGTATAACTCAGTATAATCACTACTGCTTATAATCTTTCAAGCCCGTTCAGACTTTTATGGAGAAGCGGTATCAACAACCCACGGGGCAAGCTCCGGGGTTAGTGCAGGCACAGCTTCGCCCGCTGGAAAGGAGTTTATAAAATGAACAAGACAGAACTGCAGCAGCATATTTCAAAACTGGAAGCTCAGATCTCACTCCTTCCGGCAGGATCCATTACAACAAAGACAGTCAAAGGCCATACTTATCACTACCAGAGAATCAGGGAAGAAGGAAAAACCCGGGAAAAATACATCCCGAAAGAAAAGGTGGAATCTCTTTCAAAGGAGATTCAAAAGAGAAAAGAACTGGAAAAAGAACTGAGGGAGCTGCAAAAACAGACATCATCAATCCACAGAGCGAAGAACAGAACCTCTTCAGATATGTTTGGAATCAACAGTATAGAAGGAGAGCGCCTCCGCACATTCTCAAGTCCGGTGAAAAATTACAGGAAACGCGACTGCTTCCAAACCCTGCACAATTTCGTATATGGCAATGTTCCGGACAAGGTATTCATCCTGTACGGCCTGAGACGAACGGGAAAGACAACGATGATGCGCCAGATCATCAATGACATGAACTCTGAAGATCTGGAAAAGACAGCCTTTATCCAGATATCTGCCGGAAACACTCTTGCAGAAACAAACAAGGCGCTCATCAGGCTGAGCGAAAGAGGCTTTAAATACGTTTTCATAGACGAAGTGACACTTCTTGACGATTTCGTTGACGGCGCCGCCCTCTTTTCTGACGTGTTTGCAGCACTCGGGATGAAGATAATTCTTTCCGGCACAGATTCCCTGGGTTTTCTCTTTGCCGAAGACGAACAGCTGTATGACCGATGTATTCTTCTTCACACTACTTTCATTTCATACAGGGAATTTGAAACCGTACTGGGAATCAGCGGTATTGATG
>CAVDOI010000072.1:0-11371 GCA_963610485.1 Lachnospiraceae bacterium | reverse complement strand
CCGATACTATATCCTTTATAGATATATCATCTTCGACCATCAGCACCATCAGGTGATATACAAGGTCCCCTATTTCATAAACGGTTTCCTTTCTGTCCTTCTCGGCCGCGGCTATTATGACCTCCGTCGACTCCTCCCCGACCTTCTTCAGGATCTTGTCTATTCCCTTATTGAAAAGGTATGAGGTATATGAACCCTCCTTCGGCTGAAGTTTTCTTCCTTCGATGAGCTTGTACAGATCCGAGAGCGTGAAGTCGTTCATCTCATCACTTATATATAAAGGATTATGGAAGCAGCTGAACTCACCCGTATGGCATACAGGCCCCTGCGGCTCCACTACAATCTTGAGTGCATCCAGGTCGCAGTCGGCTGTAATCGACACCACCTTCTGATAATTCCCGCTTGTCTCCCCTTTGAGCCACAAGGCCTTCCTCGAACGCGAATAGAAGCATGCAAGCCCCTTCTCGATTGTTATGGAGAGGCTCTCTTTGTTCATGTACCCGAGCATGAGAGTCTCGCGTGTTGTATTATCGACAAGAACTGCCGGAATCAAGCCTTTTTCATCGAATTTTAATTTGTCTATATCAAAATCTATCATAGTTTGTACTCCTTACATTTATTCCGTTCTCCTTAAGTCTTTCCTTGAGGTCGGGTATGAGAACCTCTTTATAGTGGAAGATAGAGGCCGCAAGACCTGCATCCACTTTATCGTTGTTTCTGAAGAGCGAGACGAAGTCCTCAATATTTCCGGCGCCTCCCGAGGCTATCAGGGGAACGTCGATTATTTCGCTCACAGCCTTTAATAGAGGCTCGTCGAAGCCTCTCTTTACGCCGTCTGTGTCGATTGAATTGACGACGACTTCACCCGCTCCCGCCCTCACGCCTTTTTCTATCCACTCGAGGGCATCGAGCCCCGTATCGACCCTGCCGCCTTTTGAAAATACCCTGTATACGCCGTTGACTCTCTTAACATCGACCGAGAGAACAACACACTGGGATCCGTATCTGAGTGCCCCCTCCGTAATAAGAGAGGGATTCCGGATTGCCCCGCTGTTGATGCTGACCTTGTCGGCTCCGCACCTGAGAACCCTTTCGAAATCTTCGATAGTGGAAATACCGCCGCCGACAGTAAGGGGGATGAATACATTCTCAGCAGTTCTGGTGAGTATCTCGGAAAAGAGCCTGCGACCCTCGTTAGACGCCGTGATGTCGTAGAAGACAAGTTCGTCGGCGCCGTTATCTGAATAGTATGATGCGAGCGACACGGGATCCGATACGTCACAGAGGGACGTGAAGTTCACGCCCTTCACAACTCTGCCGTCCCTTACGTCAAGACACGGGATTATACGCTTTGTTATCATTCTTCCTCCCTGAGGGCGTCCTCTATTCTGACGAGTCCTTCATAGTATGCCTTTCCGATAATGCAGGCAGAGCACCCTGCTTCCTTTACTTTTCGCACATCCTCGATGCTCCCGATTCCGCCGCTTGCAGTAATGGAGAGATCTGTGCATGCGAGTATCTTTCTGTAAAGGTCAACTGAAGGCCCCATAAGAGTTCCGTCCTTCGAGATATCGGTAACGACAGCATTCCTGAGACCGAGCTTCTCCATCGTCCCGAGCGTTTCCATTCCATCAAGAAGTGTGTCATCCTTCCAGCCTCCGACGGATACGAATCCCCCTCTGAGATCGACTCCGGCTGTAATCCTCTCCGCGCCGTATTTTTCAATCATCGATTCAAGAAACGGGAAGTCGAGAGCCTTCGTTCCGAGAATAACCCTCCCGATTCCCATATCGAGATAGAAACGTATATCCTCCTCGCTTCTTATCCCGCCGCCGAGTTCGACATTGAGCGATGTCTTTTCAACAATCTCAGAAATTACTCCGGCATTGATTTTCCTGCCGCTTCCTGCGCCGTCGAGGTCGACGAGATGAAGGTGTTTAACACCCTGCTTTTCAAAGGAAAGAGCAACAGAAAGAGGCGACCGGCTGTATTCCTTTACGTTCGAATAATCGCCTTTGTAGAGTCTGACAGCTGAGCCGGAGAGAATATCTATCGCAGGATAAATGACCATACTATCTTATCTCCATGAAGGATGAGAGGATCCTCAGCCCCGATTCCCCGCTCTTTTCGGGGTGGAACTGTGTGCCGTAGACATTTCCTCTCTCAACCGAGGCCGTAAGAGGTGCGCCGTAGTCCGTGACCGACGTTATATTCTTCATCCCCGTCTTTGCATAATACGAATGTACAAAGTAGACATAGTCCCCGTCTCTGGTGTTCCTGAAAAGGAGGGTCGGCTTCGTGAGGCGGAGTTTGTTCCATCCTATATGCGGTATTTTATACCCATCTGGGATTACTTTTTTTATACTTATGATATCACCAGAGATCAAACCGAGGCCGGGGCATATTCCCTCCTCCGTCCCGCGGTCGAAGAGAAGCTGCATTCCGAGACATATCCCGAGTACGGGTTTACCCTTTCTGACGTCATCAAGGAGTTTCTCCTCAAGCCCGCTTTCTTCAAGCGCCTTACGTGCAGGAATGAAGGATCCGACACCGGGAAGTATGAGATGCGAGCACTCGTCATAGTCATCAGGCCTCGAGATGATCTTCACCTCACCTCCGACAGCCTTGATGCTCGAAGTAAGGGAAAAGAGATTGCCGACGCCGTAATCGATTATGCCGACCATCAGAGAACCCCCTTTGATGAAGGAATGGTTCCGGCTTTCCTTTCGTCGATACTGACGGCATCCGCGAGCGCATGTGCAAAGCACTTGAAGACGGCTTCAGCTATGTGGTGTGAGTTGCGTCCTCTTATGAGGTCGACGTGCAGTGTGATTCCGGCATACCTCACGAGGGATGAGAAGAACTCCTCGACAAGCTGGGTGTCGAAGGAGCCGATCTTCTCCGTCGGGAACGGACAGTTGAAAGAGAGATGGCTCCGACCCGATATGTCGACAGCTGTGCTCACAAGGGCTTCATCCATAGGAAGAAGAAAACTTCCGTAACGCCTTATTCCCTTCTTCTCTCCAAGGGCTTCCTTGAGCGCCACGCCGAAGGCGATTGCCGTATCTTCTACAGTATGATGATCGTCTACGCCGGTGTCTCCCTCCGCCTCTATACGGAGGTCGATGTCACCATGGACTGAGAGAAGCGTCAGCATGTGATTCAGAAACCCCACAGGCGTGCTGATCCCGTTCTTTCCCGTACCGTCAAGGTTAATATAGAGCGCAATGTCTGTCTCGTTCGTCTTTCTCTTTATTTCATATTCTCTCATTGAGTATTTCCTTTGTCTTTCCGATGAGAAGGGACATATCCTCTCTCCGTCCGATTGTTATTCTCGAGTATGATGCGATTCTATCCTTCAAGAAGTGCCTTATGAGTATCCTCCTCTTCTTGAGCTCCCTGTAGTAGCTGTCACCTTCGAGGAGAGGATGGGTGACGAAGATGAAGTTCGAAGAAGAAGGGAGCACGCTGAAGCCGAGATTCCGGAGAGCTTGAACTGTAAACTCTCTTGTTCTCTTTATCTCTTCGATGTATTTTGCCGTATTAAGTTCATCCAGAAGTTTCACTTCTGCAGCACATAATGTAAATGAGTTTATGTTGTAAGGATTTATACTGTTTCTGACTCTCTCTATATCTTCAATGAGCTCTTCGTCTGCAAAGGCATAGCCGAGTCTTGCACCGGCAAGGGAGCGCGACTTGCTGAATGTCCTTACAACAACAAGATTCGGGTACTTTCCGATAAGAGGAAGAACGCTTTCTCCTCCGAAGTCGACGTAGGCTTCGTCGATGATGACGATGCGGTCCGGGCGGCTCTGTATTATCTTCTCGACATCCTTTACCGGAAGCGAGATCCCCGTAAGTGCATTGGGGTTCGCTATCACGACAGTTCCCTCAGCTTCTTCGAAAGCCGCTACATCTATCGTGAAGTCGTCAAGGAGGGGAATCTCCCTTGTTTCAAGGCCGGCAAGGGACGAGAGCGTATTGTAGAAGCTGTATGTAATATCGGGGGTGATAAGCACAGAACCGCGCCGGCAGAAGGCAAGGAACGAGAAGAGAAGAAGTTCATCGCTTCCGTTAGAAAGCGTGACGTTCTTTTTTTCAACTCCGTAGAAGGAGGCTATCTTCTCCCTCAGCGTATTCTGCATAGGATCGGGGTAGAGATTGAGAGACCTCATCCTTTCGAGGGCCTTTTCCTCAAGCTCTCGTGTAAACGGAAACGGATTCTCGTTCGTGTTGAGCTTGACAAATGATGAAAGGTTCTGAGGCTGCTCTCCGGGGGTGTAGGGGGCAAGAGTGGAAAGCGAAGCGGAGAAAAACCTACTCATCGTATTCCCTCCTCGAGAGTGCGCTTCTTGCGTGTCCCTCAAGGCCCTCCTTACGTGCAAAGAGAGCAACCGGGTCCGCATCCTTTTCAAGGGCCTCCCTCGTGTAGTATGTGAACTGGATCCTCTTTACGAAATCATCGACTCCGAGTGGGGATGAGAAGCGCGCTGACCCATTTGTCGGGAGTGTGTGATTCGGCCCCGCCATGTAGTCTCCGAGGGCCTCGGGTGAATATTTACCGAGAAATACCGAACCCGCATTCTTCACCTTCGAAAGCTCCGGGAACGGATCGGAGAGGAAGAGCTCGAGGTGTTCGGGCGCTATCTCGTTCGAGAGTGCGACAGCCTCGTCTATCGAATCACAGACGATGATCTTCCCGTTGTTTTCGATCGATGCCGATGCAATGTCACGCCGTGGAAGGATGGAGAGCTGACGCTCCACTTCCTTCGATACATCTTCTGCAAGTTTCTCTGAAGTGCAGAGGAGTATGCTCGTTGCGTTCCTGTCGTGCTCGGCCTGTCCGAGAAGGTCTGATGCAAGCACCTCAGGCGATGAGCCGTCCTCGGCAATTATTAAAATCTCGCTCGGGCCCGCTGTCATGTCGATTGCAACGGTGGAGGAGACAAGCCTCTTCGCCTCCTGTACGAATACATTCCCCGGTCCTGTTATCTTGTCGACTCTTCTGATGGTTTCAGTGCCGTATGCAAGTGCGGCGACTGCCTGGGCCCCGCCGACCTTGTATATCTCATTCACACCTGCTATCGACGCCGCTGCAAGTACATTTGGATTCACCCTGCCGTCCCTGGAGGGAGGAGTGACCATGACTATCTCCGGGCAGAGGGCGACGGATGCCGGGATGCTGTCCATGAGGACTGTCGAAGGATAGGCTGCGCTCCCGCCGGGAACGTATATGCCGACTCTCTCTAAGGGGACTATCTTCTCCCCCAGGACAATGCCCTCGTTTTCGGAGATGATGTAGCCCTCCCTCTTCTGTCTTCTGTGGTAGTCGCGGATTCTTTCTGCAGCCTTTTCAAGGACCGCGATGAATTCCGGCTCGACTGATGAGAGGGCCTCCCTGATTTCCTCGTCGCTCACACGGATGGAGGATATGTCGACACCGTCGAACTTCTTAGTGTAGGAGATGAGGGCGCTGTCGCCTTCACGGCGTACGGTATCGAGAATAGTGCGTACGGTTTCCGACGCTTCGGAGGCTCTGTCGCTGCGCCTGAGTATTTTGCTTCTCTCCATATCCGAGAGTCTGCAGATCTTCATTTTTCATCCTCCTCGATTACTTTTTCGATGTTGTCCCTTATCTTGAGGATCTCCTCCGTATGGAAGAGATACGAGCTCTTCGATGCCACGAGATAAGCTGAAATGTCCATGATTGTGTCATATACGGAAAGGTTGTTCTCCCTCAGCGTCGTTCCCGTCTCCACGATATCGACAATGACGTCGCTGAGCGCAAGAAGCGGCGCTATCTCAATAGAGCCGTTGAGCTTTATTATGTCGATATCCCTGCCCAGGCTCCGGTAGTATTTCCGGCTGAGAGAGGGGTACTTCGTCGCAACCCTGAGAACTCTGTTCTCGTCGTCCTCCCAGCCGTCGGGGGCGGCAACGCAGAGCCTGCACTTTCCCTTCCTGAGGTCCAACAACTCGTAGAGGTCGGGCTCGGTCTCTCCTAGAATATCGGAACCGACGACACCCAGATCGGCCGCGCCTCTTTCGACGTAGACGGCGACGTCGCCCGGCTTCACCCAGAAGTATCTGATTCCCTTCTCCCCGTTGACAAAAAGGAGAGCGCGCGATGAAAAGAGGGCCGGGTCCACGGAATAACCGCATCTCTCAAATAAGGAATATACACTCTCACCCAGTCTTCCCTTCGGTAGTGCAACACTTATCATCTCAATTCTCCTCCACTTCATCCATGTAGATTGCAAAGCCCAGTGCGCGAGAGATGTTCTTCTTCATCCTCCTGAGGAGAAGCGAGTACTCGCCTCCGAGAAGCACAGGTCTTGTTTTTCCTTCAATAAAGCCCTTCATTATGATTCCGTTGTAGTAGCCGAAGGCTCCGAGGGAGGTGAAATCGAGTGTGACGGAATCCTCGCCGAGAAAGGAAATGACAGCCTCTAGTTCGTCAACTGCGCTCTTTTCAAGGCCCTTATCCCTCATCCAGGAACACAGTTCCATTCCGCTGATTCTTTCCTGAAGGAGCCCTGCCAGGATTCCTGCGGCCTTTTCAATGCTTCCGTCCTTCTCTCCGAGCTCCACAAGAGCCTCTGTCTTCCTCTTCCTCAGGAGTGAAATGATCTCATTCCTCTTCTCCTCTTCAATCCCGTCGAGGAGACTGTTGATGATTCCCATGTGGGAGAGAGTGAGACAGCACCTTCCTCCGATCGTCCCGAGACTTCTGAATGCAAGGGAGACAACTTCGACGACGTTGTCGAGAGTGAGGGGCCCCATGCATTCCAGTCCCGTCTGTTCGATCTCCCTGAAGGACGAGGAGAACTCCGGGATGCGGTAGATCTTCTCGTTGTACATGACACGGCGGATGGTATCGGTATCCTTCATCTTTCTTATGAGGGAGAGCGTGACATCGCTCTTGAGCGCCATTAATGTGCCGTTTCTGTCGGTGAATGTTATTATCCCGCGGCCGGACAGGAACTCCTTGTTCCTTACATAGAAATCGTACTCCTCGGCGGCGCTGACCTTTTCGGACGTGTATCCCTCTTCCTTCCAGAGCCCGCGGAGACGGAGAATGAGCTTCTCCTCTTCTGTCATATAGTTTTCACACATTCTTCTCGTTCTCCAGAGCGGACAGCACACTGCGGTAGCCGCCCTCCTTCCCGTAGACAAGGCATCTGTTCACCCTGCTTATCGTGGCACTCGACACTCCCGTCTTCTCGGTTATCTCCTGATAGTTGAGCCCGCTCTTGAGCATCTTCGCCACCTCGAGTCTCAACGGAAGGTCGATGAGCTCCTTTATCGTGCACAGATCCGAGAAGAATGCGTCACATTCCTCCTTTGTCCTGAGTGAGAGCACTGCCCTGTAGAACTGGTCCCTGAGTCTGTCGTTGTCCATTTCTTTATCCTCGCTTTACCACTTTATCACTTTAATGCGCTAAAGTAAACAGGCTTCACGAATATTGCACAGTAATAGAAAAGCATTTATCATCTCCGTAATGGAAACGGAAAAGGAAAGAAGAGGAAACATTTACGGAGTGCTGGCCGTAGCCTACGCTCTCATACAGTATCTGTGGGCTGTGGTCGTCACCATATACTACCGCAGGCAGGGCATCCTCGAGTACGTCACGTCTCCCGAAGGCTACATTCCCCTCTTTCTCGTGAATCTTCTCCTCTCGGTTCCGATGCTGCTCGTCTTCATAGGTGCTTCCGTGAGGTACCGCCGCCGTTTCGGATCGGAGATGGACTACGTCAAGACAGACCGCTATCTACTGACGCTCATCCTGACAACGCTCTACACATTCATGCTGCCCCTTTCCGTCGTGCTTTCGTCAACACCGACGAAGGGTGCATATGCCTGGTTCTACTACCTTTTCTTCGTCTCCTTCTTCGAGGAGTTCCTCTACAGGGGGCTTGTACCGCACCTTGTGGAAAGAAGCAACTTTCCGCCATGCATGAAGTATACCCTTCCGGCCCTTCTTTACGGTCTCTATCAGACGGCGATTCCTCTCGGAAGAAGCGGACTTGACTGGAGTGTATTCCTCTCCTCGCTTCCCCATATCGTACTGTCGGTTGCTGTGCACTACCTGCTATATGCAGCGAAGAAGTGGTCGGGGGCGATGTGGCTTCCAATCCTCATTCACGCCGTAATAGACCTGACATTCCATCTAATCCTCGTTCAATAGCATCCTGTCGGTATTGAGTGCCGAACCGGAGGCGGCTTTGAACTTCTCCATGAGACCTGAAACGGTAAGTCCCTCTCTCTCCTTTCCTGTTGTATCGTAGATGATACGGCCCCTGTTCATCATGATCGTCCTGTTGCCGTAATCGATCGCGCTCTGCATGTTGTGCGTGATCATGAGACATGTAATCCTGTTCGCCCTTATGATATCGTCGGTAATTCTCATGATCTTCTCTGCAGATGATGGATCGAGTGCCGCCGTATGCTCGTCGAGAAGGAGTATCGAGGGGGGATTTATCGTACTCATGAGGAGCGTCAGCGCCTGCCTCTGACCGCCGGAGAGAAGTCCCACAGGCTGGCTCATCCTGTCCTCGAGTCCCATTGAAAGGAGCGAGAGGCGCTCTCTCATATCCTCCCTCTCCTTCTTCGTTATGTGCCCCATCCAGCCGCCGCGTCCGGAGGCAAGATAGAGGTTCTCCTCTATGCTCATTCCCGGGGCGGTCCCCTTCATGGGGTCCTGGAAAAGACGCCCGATCCTCTTCGATCTCTTATGTGACGGCGTCATCGTTATGTCTCTGCCGTCGAGGACGATCTTTCCCCCGTCTGTCAGAAAAGAGCCGCATATGGCATTGAAGAGCGTCGACTTGCCGGCGCCGTTGGCACCGATGATGGAGATGAAATCTCCGTCATTTACGCTGAGGGATACGTTCTCGAGGGCCTTCTTCTCGAAGGCTCCGCCTTTATTGAATGTCTTCGATATGTTCACTATCTCAAGCATTCCGTGCCTCCCTGCGCGATTGTATGATTCTCCTGTACTCCGGTGCCTTCTTTCTGAAGTACGGCCCCGAGATTGCGATTATGACGATGACCGCCGAAACGAGTTTGAGGGAATATGACGGAAGACGGAAGCGCAGTGCAACCGTATAGACGAAACGGAAGATGATGGAGCCGAGAACGACTCCGATAGCACGCTTGAGAATACTTCCCTTACCCATGAACGTCCGTCCGATGAGGAGGGAGGCCAGCGCTATCGTAACCATCCCCGACCCGATATTGACGTTGACGCTCTTCTGGCTGAACGAGAGAAGCGCCCCCGAGAGCGCCGTGAACGATGATGATACTGCAAGTCCCACGATTGTCGTGAATGCGGGATTTATCGACGATGATGAGACCATGTCGGGATTGTCACCCGTTGCACGGATAGCAAGCCCGAGGCGTGTACGGAGGAAAAACACGAGAAAGAGTACGACAAAGGCAACGAACACAAGTGCCGTGATTACCTTGTAGTACGGAGACAGGAAAGTTGCTGAAAGAAGTTCCTTCGCCTTTGTGAACACGGTCTCCGTCTTGTTGAGGTTGAGGATGCTCGAGCCTCCCATTATCGCAATGTTTATCGAGTAGAGACCCGTATTCACAATAATTCCGCTGAGAAGGCTGTCGATTCCCATCTTCGTCTGCAGAAGTGCCGTCACCAGTCCCGACACCACCCCGATTCCCAGTGCCGCCGGAATTGCAAGATACGGATGACCCGAGAGTGCCGTGACGGAAGCGACGACCGCCCCCAGAGTGAAGCAGCCGTCGGTTGAAAGGTCGCAGACATTCAGCATCGAATAGCTGAGAAAGAGTGCGAGTACGGTAAGTGCGTTTATAAGCCCGAGTTCGAGCGCCGTGAGTATGATGCTCTCCATCAGAAGCTCTCCGCGGTGTCGATGAATGCAACGCGTGTGCAATAGGGGCTGAAGAGGGACGAGATCTGCTCCTCGGTGTATCCGAATGCGGCAAGGACCTCCCTGTTCACTGTAGCCGTTCCGTTATCGAAAGTCTTCACGGCAACCTCCGAGGGATTCTTACCCTCAATGAGGATGTCTTCAATCATCATTGCAGTCTCGTATCCGAGGGATGCATAGTCGACACCGTAGCCGAGGAATGCGCCGTTGAGTGCAAACGAATCAGCTCCCGTGAAGTGCGGAATCCCTGCTGCCATGAACTTCTCGTAGATCGAGAGCTCGGCCGTCATGACGGTATTGTCGCTCGGTGTGAATACAGCCTCGACTCCGTCAGCAATTAGAGCATCTGCGGCAAGAATGATTTCATCGACCGTCGTTCCGCTCTTCTCTACTATCTCGACGCCCTTCTCCTTCAATATCTCGCGTGCACTTCTGAGGGCCGTCACCGAAGAGTCCTGACCTGCGTCATACAACAGTCCCACCTTCTTTATCGAAGGATTGAGTGCGAATATGAGGTTCATGACTGCGTGTGTGTCAAGAAAGTCGCTCGTTCCCGTGATGTTCGCCCCCGGTGAGGAAAGCGAGTCCACGATTCCGGTCGCGACGGGATCCGAGACGGCTGCGAAGAGGACGGGTATGGCGTTGTCTTCCGTCTGTGCCTGCATACTCATTGCAACGGGAGTTGCAACTCCTATCATGAGGTCGACCTTCTCGGCGATGAAGTTGGAGATGATCTGCGAGAGTACATTTGCGTCTGCGTTGCAGTTGTCCTCGATTACTTCGATTGTTATGCCGTGCCTGCTCTCGATGTCGCTTATTCCCTTCTTTATATTCTCGACAATCTGATTGAGCGATGCGTCATCGACGTAGTTGCAGATACCGATTCTGTACGATGAGGAACTCTTCTCCTCCTTCGATCCGCCTGCAAAGACACTTAATGCGATAGATAATAATACTGCGATTACGATAATTCTCTTTTTCATTTTCTTTCTTCTCCCTTTTTACAGTTTTTCCGGTATGAGGATAAATGCACGGCGCTCAGCGCCAGAGAAACGAAGATGAAAAACAGAACATTGAGTGCCTCCATATGAGATGACAATATTGTTACTGTTTAAAGTAACACTTGTCAACTGCTTTCGAAAAGAAAAATACTATTTATAGAAACACAATCTTCCCAAATAAAACGGGGAAGCACCGATTCAGCACATCCCCGATTCTGAATTACTCCCTGTTTAACACTACTTCTTTTACCTTCGCCAGTTCAGCAGCACTTAGCTCAACGCCATCATATTTTACTGTTATCGGTTCAATAGAAGTCCCCGTATTCTTGAGAGTTGCTTCTATGTCCTTGTACCTCGTAATTTCACTGGAAGACAAATCAGGAAGTTCCTTCTTATTGACGACTGTTAAAGCTCACTTACTTTGTCCATTAATTGCTCACTAATTCTGTCCATTTAAA
>CAVDOI010000071.1:0-11466 GCA_963610485.1 Lachnospiraceae bacterium | reverse complement strand
TGAGGTGATGTAGTCGAGGCGGTATTCTCCGAAGTAAGGGATGACGTACACTTCGAGATCCTGCTGATGCCGTATGTACCAATTCTCTCTGTTCTCCTTCCCGAACATTTTGTGACGGTAGCGGATGGATCCTTCGTCCGTCTTCGTGAAGAAGTTCTTTGCATAGTCTCTGAGGAGAGGGATGCCGTCTCCGTAAATCCCCTGCCGTCTGAGGTAGTTCTCCGCAAAAGCGACAGCCTCAAGCATGTCTTTCGTCCCGGTCGATATGTGTTTGTCGGGGAGGATGGCAAACACCACTTCAATGTTCCTGTTCTTTCGGTTGATGAATCTGTAATCCTTCTTCATAGTAGAGAAATTTTTCATCAGAAAAGCGGGAAAGTAAAGAGAAAAGTGACAAAAATAGTGACAAATCGGGATGGACTATGAGTATAATTATTTATGACTAAAGGAATTAAAAAGAAAAAGACTTGCCCAGAACGAGACTCGAACTCACACACCGTTGCCGGAACTAGGACCTGAACCTAGCGCGTCTACCAATTCCGCCACCTGGGCAGTCCATAGAATGGTATTCAATTTCAAAGCGATGGTCAAGGTCGTTGCGCTAGACTCTCAAAGCGGTTAAAATCCAGTTTATGGTAAATATACTGTTTCTCGGCGAGATAGTGGGAAGGTGCGGAATCGGAGCACTGAAGAACGGTCTCGGGGCTATAAAAACCAAATATAACGTCGACTATACCATCATCAACGGGGAAGGCATGACGAACGGCTTCGGCATCGGCAAGGCGCACTCCGTCCAGCTGGGCAAACTCGGCGTCGATCTGATCACCGGAGGAGAAAAGCTCTTCTACAAGCCCGACATGGTCGAATTCATGCAGCACTGCTCGTTCATCATCAGACCTCTCAACTACCCTCCCCTGTGTCCGGGAAAAAGCGTGAAGAACTTCACGGTACGGGACTCGCAGTTTCTCGTCATAAATCTTCTGGGGAACTCATCGATGAAACAGGCCGTCCAGAATGCATTCGTCGCAGTCGACGGCTTTCTGAAGAAGGTGGAGAACGACCCCTTCATTCTTCTTGTCTATCATGCATCGACGACCGCCGAGAAGGCTACGATGCTGCACTTCCTCGACGGCAGGGTCCAGGCGGTCATCGGCACGCACACCAAGGTACTCACGGCAGATGAATGCGTGACTGAAAAGGGAACGGCCTTCATATCCGACGTAGGACGCGTGGGTTCGTTCATGAGCGTCGGCGGCTTCGACCCCGAAACCGAAATCAGGAAATACCGCCGTCAGATCCCTCTGAGAAGCAGAGAGAGCTGGAACGACGCAAGAATACAGGGCGTCGTCGTGTCTGTCGACGAAAAGGAACACAGGGCGGTGTCAATCAGGGTGATTGACGAGCCCGTCACCGTCGAAAAACCGGAGGAGAAGGAGTAATGACGCAGCTTGTAAGTGTTGTATCAGTAAAGGACGGCATCATCAGGGTCGGCTGCTCATCCTCTGCATGTTCGGGATGCCACAGCGAGACATTCTGCCGGAAGAAGGACAGCACATACGAAGTGAACAACAGCGAAAAGATCGACGTCAGGGAGGGCGACCTCGTCGAAGTCGAAATCCCCGAAGGAAGGGCTGTCTTCTCGGTCCTCATGAGCCTTCTCTTCCCGCTTCTGATGTTTATCCCCGGATATTTTATCGGGAAGGCATTGTCGGACAGTGAGGTCGTAATGGCACTGTCGGGACTGCTCTCAATCGGACTGGGTTTTCTCATCTCATACCTTTTCTTCCGCGGCAAACGGGAGAAGTATTCACCGTACATCATCCGTAAACTATGAAGATACTCCCCATCATCCTCATGTCTCTGCTTCTCGTATCATGTTCCGCAGGAAAGGCGGAAGGAAGCGGTGAGAGCCGGAAGGAGACCGGAGTCTACCCCGACCTGATAATGGTCAACACCCGATGCCGTGTCGGACAGAGTGACGAGAGCCCGATAATCCTCAATGCCGGAAAGATGACACTCTACTCCTCGGACAACTATGCACTTCTAGAGAACTTCTCGTTCGTATCGGAAACGGAGGACGGAGCAATAGAGACAGAAGGCAGGGCCGGAAGCGGCATGATAGAACTCGACGGAAGTTCGATCACCCTCACAGGCGACGTGACCTTCTCACGTCCCGGTGACAATATGACCATAAAGGCCGAAAACCTTGTCTACGACAGAGACCGAGATGAGATAACAACGGAGGGGAAAGTTGTGGTAAACTCTGATGAGGGTACCATCGAAGGCATCAACTTCAGGGGGGACCTCAGGGAGGGAGTCTACTCCTTCTCCGAGATTACAAAAGGAGACTTCGCACTTGAATAGGCATCTCATACTTCCTCTATTGTTCCTCTTTCTGATTACGGCCCCGCTTGCCGCGGAGAGCATCACGTTCTCCGGGAAAGAGAGTTCGCTCTCCCTCAAGGAGGGACAGAAGAAGGTCACCCTCTCCGGCGGCGCAACCGTCACGACGGGATCGATTACAATTGAAAGCGACTCCATGACGCTCACGGGAGACGACTGGCGCTATGTGGAATGCACGGGATCCGTCGTCATCAGGGACAGCGGGAAGGGCATCGAGATAAGAACAGGCGGTCTCTGGTACGATAGGGAAGCTGAGATCATCCTCATTTCATCATGGTTCGAAATCGACGACACGAGCCAGGATCTCTATGCAACCGCAGGAAGTCTCAGATACTCGATGAAGGACGAGAAGCTGGAACTGGGAATGCAGGTGACGCTCATGAGGATAAGCGAAGGTGAAGTCATGACATGCTCGAGCGAAGCGCTCTCCTATGACAGGATGAATGAATATGTCTCCCTCAGAGGAAAGAGCAAAGTGCTCTGGAAGGGAGACAACTACGAGGCTGACATAATATCAGTCGACCTCAAAAATGACGAGATCACCCTCGCGGGAAGAATAAGAGGCACCATCAATGGCTGACACCCTCACAGTTGAACACCTTTCCAAATACTACGGCAGGAAGCATGTCGTGAAGGATATCTCCTTCTCGATGAAAAGCGGCGACATAACGGGCCTTCTGGGGCCCAACGGCGCGGGAAAGACGACATCATTCTACATGATAGTCGGCTTCATAAAATCGAACGGCGGTACGATATGCATAAACGGAGAGGACATAACGGGCCTTGCGATGCACGAAAGAAGCAGGATGGGGCTTGCATACCTTCCGCAGGAGCCCAGCATATTCCGTAAGCTCACCGTCGAAAAGAACATCCGCCTTGTGCTCGAGGCACAGAGCTATCTTACAAAGAAGGAGAGAAAGGACAAGGAGGAGGAACTTCTCGCCGCGTTCGGAATCGACAGAGTGCGGAAGCAGTACGGCTACACACTCTCCGGCGGAGAGAGACGGCGCACCGAAATAGCACGCGCTCTTGCGACATCCCCCAAATTCCTCCTTCTCGACGAACCCTTTGCGGGAATCGACCCGAAGGCCGTCTACGAAATCAAGCAGATCATCAAGCATCTCAGCGACAACGGAATCGGAATACTTCTTACAGACCACAACGTAAGAGATACCCTCGAGATAACGACGAAGGCACATATAATATCTGACGGAGAGATCCTGGTATCGGGAACGAGAAGGGAGGTTCTCGAGAACGACAGGGCGAAAGAGATCTACTTCGGGCACGACTATGAGGAGTACTGATGGCAGGAGTCTCGATAGCGGCGAATCTGAAGACCGAGCAGAGGCTCGACACCTCCATGATCCAGATGATCGATATGATCACCATGCCGTGTGCAGAACTCAACGAGAAGATCAAGGAGGAAGCAGCCGTCAATCCCGCACTCGATGTCAGAGAGAGCACATCGTCCTATGAAGCCCTCGCAGCGAAGGGCGGATACTCAAGAACATTCTCAGACGAGGCGAACTCGAAGGAATACTCCGATGACGATGACTCCTCGTCATGGTTCGAGAAAACCGTCAGCGAAAAGGAGGACCTCAAGGAGCATCTCATGAAGGAACTGGGATGCCTCGATCTGACACCCCCGGTCAGGGAGACTGCCGAGACCATAATCTCCGCACTCGACCCCGGCGGCTTCACAGGCCCCGAGCCGGAGACTCTCGTTCCGGATAGACTGAAGGAATATGTTCCGGATGCTGTAAAGGCCGTGCAGTCACTCGACCCGACGGGAGTCGGAGCAAAGGACTGGAAGGAAGCCCTGATGCTCCAGATAAGGGAAATCGAGAAGGACAGAGAGGAAAGACAACGCTATCGGGATATCATATACAGGGGTCTTGAGTACATAAAGAACGGAGAGGAGGACAAGCTTGCGAGAGCCCTCAGAATCGGAAGGGAGGACCTCGATGCCATGATCGACGTTCTGAAGAGCCTTACGCCCTTCCCCGGCCTCAAATATACATCCGCCTACACACCGTACATATTCCCCGAGCTCTCGATTACAGTCGAAGACGGCGTAATCGTCATGCGGACACTCTCGGGCGGACTTGTCGACGTTGCGATAAACGAGGACTACGTTGAACTGGGTGAGAAGCTGAAGGACGCAGAAGGGGCAAAGGAGAAGGAGGCGAAGAGATATATAAAACGCAATCTGACATCGGCCGAAAACCTCATGAAGCTCCTCTCGTACAGAAAGACGACAATCGAAAAAATGGGACTTCTTCTTATAAGGAAACAGCGTGACTTCTTCCTGTACGGGCCAATGCACCTGAACGCCATGACGATGACAAAGGCTGCGGAGGAACTGGGAATAAGCGTTAGCACAGTATCGAAACTGGCACAGGAGAAGTACATCCTGACGCCGTGGGGCACCCTCCCCCTCAGGTTCTTCTTCTCGACTGAAGTCAAAAGCGGAAGCGATGACGATGTGTCGAAGACGGCAGTCATCTACAGGATAAAGGAGATCATCGAAAATAACGACACAGGGAAGAAACTCACCGACCAGAAGATATCGGACATGCTCAGGAACGAAGGTCTCATCGTTGCGCGGCGCACGGTCAACAAATACAGAAGAGAAATCGGGGAATGAGCGATTTCTCTTTTTTTTCTTTGTCTATTCCCGAAATGAATGTAATATTTATGTAAGGGGGGAGGGAAACGGATTCCTCCTTCCCGTTTCCATTCGTGGAAAGAGTCACAGACCAGGCCGGCGGGCTTGAAAGGAGAAAAAGAAATGAACATCACATTCAGAGGCATCGGTTACACCCCCAATGAGGAAGACAGAGCATTTCTTGACAAGAAACTCCAGAAGATCGGTTTTGCAGAAGACTACCTTCAGGATTTGGACATTACTGTTAAAAAAGAGGCAAAGGGCATCGGCTTCCATCTGGATGCAAAACTGCACTTCATATGGAGAAAGGAGAAGCTGGTCTCGATAGACTGCTATGAATTATATGAGGGAATCGAGAAGCTCGCGGACAAGATCCAGAGCGTCGCGAAGAAGGAGAAGGAGATAACCAAGGATCCGCAGTAAGGGAGCGGAGAGCGGGCAGAGGCTGCGTGCCTCTGTTTTTTTTTGCCGCGCAGGGATAGAATAGCCACGTGTTGAAGATAACAAAGAAACAGGCCGGGATTCTCGACTTCATCTCCTCATACATCATCAACAACGGTTCCTCTCCGACATTCAGGGAGATAGGAGAACACTTCTCCATTTCCCCGTCGGCGGCATACTGTGCAGTCAAGGCCCTCGAGAAGAAGGGATACCTCATAGTCAGGAAGAACACGATGAGAAGCATTGTCCTCAGAAAGGAGGAGATGGCGGGAAGGGAGAACGTCCCCGTCCCCTTCTTCTCACGTGAGCCTTCGAAGGATGAAATAGAGAAAGGAGAGGCCGTCGCGGCCATCCTCCTTCCATCCTCTCTCTACTCGGAGGGAGTCTTCGCCTTCCGTGTCACGTCGCAGAGCATGACGATGAGCGGAATAATGCCGGGAGACACGGCAGTCATCACCCGGGCTAAAAAGCCGGAGGATAATGACATTGTTCTCGTCGACAGGGATGAAGGGAACTCATCCGAGCTCAGAAGGATGCATAAATCCTCCTCGATAGCCGAATTCTGGGCTGAAAGCGACAGTGCCGGAATTATCAGGAGCAAAAACTATCCGATTTATGGTATTCTTATCGAGATAAGACGGAGTTACTGAATCGCAATGGCGGAAATATATATACTGCTCGGCCCAGAAGAGGGAACGAAGAACAACTACATATCATCAATAAGAAAGAGAGTGCTTGCATCGTATCCCGATGCGGAGTGCTACTCCTTCTTCGTCGGTGACGACGATGAGACGTCGTACACGGCCACAGTCAGCCAGGCATCACTCTTCTCTTCATACCGCTTCATAGTTCTGAGGGGATGGGAGAATGTGAAGAAGACGGACTCTGTCTACAAGGAAACTGTCGAAGCAGCAAAGAGCGGACAGAACGACCTTACGCTGATTATAACATCCACAGACTCCTCGTCCCTCTCGTGGGACAAGAGCCTCACTTCCGCCGCAGGAAAGGACAGAACAGTGACTTTCTGGGAGCTTACCGAGGAGGAGAAGAGAAACTGGATTCTCAATGCAGTCTCGAAGGAAAACTTCCGCATCACCCGCGATGCCGTCGACGAGATTCTCACCACAGTCGAGAACAACACCGCCGAGATGAAGAACCTCGTTCTCTCGATAACGAACTTCCTCCGCATCAAGGGAGAGAAGAATGTGATAGAGAGGGACGACATCGAAGCCTACTCGACCTTCTCGAAGGGCGAAAACGGCTATTCCATTTTCCGCTATATCGCAGAGTGCGACCTTGATAAGGCCCTCAGGGCCGTGGACTCCATCATACTCAACGACCAGAGAGACCTTCTTCCAGCGGTGACTGTAATCGCCAACCAGTTCAGACGTGTCGAGGAAGCTCTGAGGATGAAGAAGCGCGGAACACCCGAGGCCGTCATATTCAAGGAGCTCAATGCATTCTCGACATACTCGACGTACAAGGCCAGAAGCGGTGTCAACTTCAAGGAGGCCGACATCTTCAGAAAGGCCATGAGGAACTATACCCTCGAGGATGTATCACGCATAATCCTCTTTCTAGGAAAGAGCGATACGGAGGTGAAGGCGGCTTCGACGGACTCAATCCTTCTCACGGCCGAGATGATTCTCTATACGATAATAGTCGGAAAGGGAAGAAAGACGCCCCTCTCACTCTCCATCGACAGTATTGTCGCACCCGATCCGTTTGTCTAGAAATTAAGCTTCCTGAGCACCCTCTCCGCAACGGAGACGGGGATACCGGCACCCTTTGCAAGTTCAATGCTCTCGAGGGAGAGGATGTCTTCGACACATCCGTACTTCTCCATGATACGACGGCTCCTCTCCTTCCCCACACCTTCGATGGACTCCAGAAGTTTGAAGGATGCATCCGTCGATCTCATCCTCTGGTTGAACGACGTAGCAAAACGGTGGCACTCATCCCTCACTGCTATCAGCACTCTCAGCCCCGGATCCGAGTGATCGAGCACAAGTTCCCTTCCGTCGGAGAATACGATAGTCTCGATCCTCTTCGCTAGTCCCACAACCGGAATGGAGAGCTCAAGCTCTCCGAGAGCCGAAAGTGCGGCATGTACCTGCCCCAGCCCGCCGTCTATCATGATGAGGGACGGAAGTTCGTTCTTCTCCTCCTTCTGCCTTTTATAGCGGCGTAAGACAGCTTCATGTATGGACTTGAAGTCATCGATCTCACCCTCCCCGAGGCTCTTCATCGAGAAGTGTCTGTATTCCTTGTTGGACGGATTACCGTCCCGGAATACTATGAGAGATGATACCGTATATTTACCCGAGAGCTGTGCTATGTCGTAGCCTTCGATAAGGCGCGGGGGACTCTGGAGTCCGCATATCTCCATGAGGCGGTCGAGGGCGGGGGTGTTGTCGACGCTCCTCAGTCTCTTCTCGACGTCACGTGAGGCGTTCTCCGAAGCGAGACGCAGTATTCTGAAATGCTTTCCGTCCCTCGGAACATCCACCGTGATATCGTCACCGAGCTCCTCTCTGAAGTATTTCTGGAGGAGAGAGGAATCTATGTCGTGTGATACGTAGAGCTCCTTCGGAAGCGAATCGCCGTCAGAGTAGTACTGGATGAGGAACGACAGGAGTGTCTCCGTCTCGTCCCCGAGACATTCACTGCGGTAGAGAGCCTTTCCGATCAGCCTCCCGTCCCTGAACTGCATGATTGATACTGTACATAGATAAGCCCTCATCTCGATTGCAGCATAGTCTCGTTTGTCGGCTGCATTCTTTCTCTCAAGGTCCTCGACAGCCTGGTTCTTCTGCATGACAAGGAGTGCGTCCCTGAGGTCCCTCTTAGCGGCGGCAGTCTCGAAATCGAGCCTCTTCGCAGCCTCGTTCATCTCCTTTTCGACCCTCTTTATGAGCGACGAATCGTCTCCGTCGAGAAAAGCCTTCACTTCCTTTATATATTCCCCGTATTCGGCACTCGTCACAGCCCCTATGCAGGGCCCGGAGCATTTATGGAGGTGGTAATAGAGACAGGGGCTCTCCTTCTTCTTCAAAGGGCCCTGGCAGAGGCGCAGAGGATAGAGTTCCCGTACTGCATCAAGGTAGATATCGAGCCGCTTGCCGTCGGGGTACGGACCGTAGTAATGAGAGCCGTCGGCTATTATACGCCGTGTCTTGAAAACGCGCGGAAACTCCTCCTTGGTTATTCTTATGACGGGGTAGCTCTTTCCGTCCTTCAGGAGGATGTTGTAGTGGGGATTGTACTTCTTGATGAGGTTGTTCTCGAGAACAAGAGCTTCGTATTCGTTACCTGTGATGACGTAATCTATCCTCCGGATCTTTTCGACGAGTGCCTGGGTCTTGGCGTTGCGAGAAGGAAGAAAGTACTGGTTCACCCTCTTTCTGAGGCTCTTCGCCTTTCCGACATATATGACTGTGCCCTGCTCGTTCTTCATGAGATAACAGCCGGGATTCTCAGGCAGTGCCCTCGCCTGTTCTCTTGCACTTTCCATATGAGAAGAATAACGTTTCCTTCCCCTTTTGAAAACAGAAGTGATACACTGTCGCCATGAACAGTAGCTTCAACGCAATATACTCACGTCTTCCCGGAGACGTGAAGGCACACGTCGACACCCTTTTCAATACCATCCATTTCACGGAAATGGAGAAGACCGAAATCGTCAAGGAGGAGGCGGATCTCGTACAGTGGGACGAGAAGAGCTTCATAACGGATGAAAGGATAAGCGGGTTTACAGACAGGAAAGACGGGAGAAGCGGGGAAAGGTACATGAAGGCAATGAGGGCGTACATGCACGGCCTTCGTTCATCGGAGACCGATTACTCGTCCTTCTTTCCGGAAAAGATAAAGAGACCAAAGACAAGGGAAGTCGTGCTTGACGAGAAGCTTGTGCTCTCACGCTGTCCCTGCCCTGTCGACGGCGAGAAGACGAGATGCTGCAAGCTGCGGACTTTAGACGCTGTCCAGCAGTGTCTCTTCGGCTGTGCATACTGCTCCGTCCAGGCCTTCTACAACGAGAATGCAGTAAAGATAATCTCCTCCCTCGACGAGAAACTCGAGGCGATGGAAATCGGGGATGATGTGTGGCACATAGGCACGGGGCAGGCCTCGGACTCCCTCCTCTACGGCGACGACTACGCAACGCTCTCGGCTCTCGCTTCCTTTGCTGAAAAACACCCCCATATAATAATCGAACTCAAGAGCAAGGCATCGCGTAGCGATATCTTCAACCGCAGGTGGCCGGAAAACATGGTCTTCACCTGGTCGCTCAACGCCCCTACGATAATCGAAAAGGAGGAGCATTACACCGCTTCCCTCGAGAAGAGGATAGAGTGCGCAAGACTCGCACGGGACAACGGCAGCAAGGTGGGATTCCACATTCATCCGATGTTCTACTTCAAAGGATGGCGTGAGGAGTACAGACTTGTCGCCACCTCCGTCACATCCGCATTCTCCCCCGACGACATCGTCATGATAAGCATGGGGACACTCACCTTCACGAAGGCCGTACTCCAGAAGTTGAGGGAGGAAGGAAGAAAAAGCAGGGTTCTTGAGATGGAGCTCGAGAAGACTGCCGGAAAGTATTCCTATCCGCTGGAGAAGAAGAGAGAGATGTTCTCGACTTTCTATTCCTGTTTCCCCGAGGAGTACAGAAAAGGTGTCTTCTTCTACCTCTGCATGGAGGATCCGTCCCTCTGGCCGGATGTGCTGGGCCGCGAATACTCATGCGACCGGGAATTCGAAAGCGACATGAAGAGAAGCTACTTCGATAAGCTCGGTATCGGAAAAGAATGAGTCGGGAACAGCAGGAAAGAAAAGCTGTTGCCTCTACGTCTTCCGCTTCTTCAAAAACTTCAAGATTATTTTGAAGTTGTCTTGAAGTTGACTTCAAAAACATTCCGAAGTAAACTTCAAGAGATTATTGAAGTTACTGGAGAAAGAAACGGAGATGTACCTCGAAGATATTGTCGAAACAGAAAAATATGAGTCTTTCAAGATGGAGACGAAAGCCCGTCTGGACCGCATCGACATAGTCGGCTGGCTCAAGACTATCCCGGGCTTTGCAAATGCAAAAGGCGGCACGATGTATATCGGTGTCGAGGACAAGACACAAAAACTTATCGGATTTGACAGGAAGGAGGCAGATAACGAGCGTATCTTCTTCACTAACCAGATTAACGAGCATATCTATCCTTATCCGCCGATTGAAATCGATTTTTTACCGTATGAAAACAACGGAAGAGAACTGTGCATCATCAGGGTCAAGATTCATGAGTCCACGGTCAAGCCCATTCTTCTCAAATACAAAGGAATGTACGGAATCTTCATGCGACGCGGCGGATATACGAATGAGGCCGACTACGAAGAAATGCGGGACATGTTCGTTTCAAACAGGGACACTCAATATGATTCCACAGATACTGGTGTTGAATACGACCGCTCCTCCTTCTCGAAGCTTCTGAGTTACTACAGTGAACATAATGACGGAAAGGAACTCTCCGACAGGGAACTGAAGGCCGTCCATTTCTTCAACAACAAAAATAAGCTGAAGGCCGGAGCCCTCCTTTTCATGGATACATATGACGGAGAAAGGACTGCCGTACAATGCTCGATCTTCTCAGGATTGACAAGGGGGACCGAAAGGATTCTGGCAGCGAAGAAATTCCAGGGGAACATCATTGACACAATTGAATTCGTTCTCACATTCGTCGATCAGAGAATGACTCGCACCATCATAAAAAAGGACAGGGGAAGAGAGAATCTCGACGCCTATCCTCAAAGAGCCTTATTCGAAGGTGTCGTCAATGCCGTCGCCCACCGCAATTACTTCCTTCTCGGAACCCAGATACAGATTGACATGTTCAGGGACAGACTTGAAATCTCCAGCCCCGGAAGTTTCTATCAGGGAGAACCGATTGAGAAGACTTATAACC